>JBDLJC010000048.1:0-27501 GCA_039714535.1 Thermodesulfobacteriota bacterium
GAAACGGACAGGGGCTGGGGTGGCCAGTTTTGAATGATAAGTTCAACTGCCTGCCTCAAATGCCTTGAACCTGATGGGTGACTGGTGCGGTGCAAGACACCGACACATGAGATTGAAATACCGGGTGCTGGGAAAGAAGCCTTGATCACTATGACGGAGAACTCTGCAATTATTAACCTTTCCAAGATGGGGAAATGGTTTTTCCATCACAAGGAAGAAGTCTATCTCTTGACAAGGGCCTTTTAATGGGTGACCCCTTATTCTTATTTTTTTTGTGCGGCACACACAAGCGGACCCAGCGCTATGGTCCGACCCCGAACCGCCACGATTGTTCCTCCCCAGTCCTTCTGTTTACGGAAATGCTGCCACTTATGATCTGTCTGGTGACGGTGTAGGGGAATACTACCGTATCCAGGCAAAAGGAGAGCATACCGTCGACTAACAACAAGGTAAAGACTTCCCCTGCTGAGCTTTCGCTGGCTTCATAATTCGGTTCCCCATAAAGCATGCAGGCATCATAAAAAACGCCGCTATAGATCCTAGGGATCTTCTTGCAATAACTCTTGTATCCTGCGTAGGATATCTCAACATGACCGCCGGTAGGGTTCACTGTTCGGATCGTGCCGCAGCCTTGGGTCATCATCAGGATTATGATCAGCAGAATTTTCCTGTTCATATTTTCATAAATCCAATCGGAGAGACCCTGTCCTTAAATTGATCTTTTTGACCCTAAAAACGTCTATATAGGCCCTGAAAAGGCCTGTTTTAAACAACCATTGTCTATGATTTCAGCAACTTAGCGTGGTCCGACCCCGGCGCCTTCTGAAAAGCCATGTTTTCTAGAAACATTTTAAACTATTTCTGTTAGTTAGCGTGGTCCGACCCCGGAGGAGCGAGTTAGCTGCATTACGTTCTACTTTTAACGCCCATTAATAATGGGGGGATTATCTTTTGTGTTAGATTTTTACCTGCCAGGTTGTTTCAGTGTCAGAGATCTTTGATCTCTATCTGATTATCTAAAAGTTCATCACGAATCTCGTCGGCCCGGGTCCAGTTTTTTTCGTCCCGGGCCTTATTACGTTCAGTGATTAATTTTTCAATTTCATCCGGGGTTATGTCAATAGAGTCCAAGACCTTTTGTTGCTTGGCTGCGAGATAAGCGATGGGGTCTTCTTTTAATATGCCGAGGAGGTCACCAAGCCCCTGCAGGGTTTTGCCGCTTTCATGCAAGGTGTCCAGAGTATCCTGCCCAGGATTGCCAGGAAGGTGTTGAGCAATTTTATTGATCGCCCTTACAGCATCAAAGATATGGCCGAGGGCCTGGGCCGTATTAAAATCATTATCCATGGCCTTACAGAAGCGGTCTTCAAATTGCTCAAGCTTCTGGCGGTCTTTCTTGCCTATGGTTGAGTCACCAGTGCTGATTGTTGGCAACCCTGCGACAGTTGCCAGACAGGAGTAGAGCCTGTCGAGGCCGGATTCTGCATCCTGCATGGCCTGATCGGTAAAATCGAGAGGGGTCCGATATTGGGCAGAAAAGACGAAGAGGCGGAGGACCTCGGCGGGATATTTCTCCAGCATCTCACGGATGGTGAGGAAGTTGCCCAGTGACTTGGACATCTTCTCATCTTTGATGGTCACAAAACCGTGGTGAATCCAGGAGTTGACAAAGGGCTTGCCGGAAGCGCCTTCACTCTGGGCGATCTCGTTTTCATGGTGGGGGAAGATAAGGTCCTTGCCGCCGCCATGGATATCAAAGGTGTCACCCAGGTATTTCTTGGACATGGCAGAACATTCGATATGCCAGCCAGGACGCCCTGGTCCCCAGGGGCTTTCCCAGGTTGGTTCTCCGGGTTTGCTGCTCTTCCAGAGTGCAAAATCCATGGGGTTTTCTTTCTTGTCGCTTACCGCAATGCGGGCTCCGGCCATCATGTCATCAAGGTTACGACCGGAAAGAGCGCCGTAGCTGGCAAATCGCTGAACCCGGTAATAGACATCGCCGTCCTTCTCATAGGCCAGGTCTTTGCCAATCAAGGTCTCGATCAAATCAATGATTTCCGGTATGTGTTCTGTGGCCTTGGGCTCTAAATCTGGGGTGATATTGCCAAGACTTTCCATGTCCTCGTGGAAGGCATCGATAAAACGATTGGAAAGTTCCTCGGTTGTGGTATTTTGCTCTGCGGCTCGCTTGATGATCTTGTCGTCGATATCAGTGAAATTCCTGATAAAGGTAACCGTTTTGCCGCGGTAGCGCAGGTAGCGGACGATCATATCAAAGACAAGGGTGGAGCGGGCATGACCAAGATGACAGTAATCGTAGACCGTGATACCACATACGTAGAGATTGATGTGGTTTTCTTTGATGGTTGAAAGCGGTTCCTTTTTGCCGGTCTTGGTGTTGTATGTCGAAATAGTCATAGTAGTGATTTAAATATAAATAAGCTTTTTTTGCTGGAAAGGCTCTGGCTATGGGGATTTCCCCGGAAGTCGGACAATATACTCTCTTCAGAAATTGAAGAAAACTTCTAAGTAACTGATGAGACACATGCTTTTCAATTATTCATTCGTGTTTTCTTGCACCGATTCCCGAGAGAAACCTCTTTTCTTTTAGATGCATCAAAAGGGCTACCCGAAAACAGATAGCCCTTTTGACTAAAACTAAACACTCATACCTTACATATCGAGGACCATAGCGTCAGTAATATGCTCAAGTTCCTGAACCGCAGCAAGCTGATCCTTACTTAGAAGAATATCGGTATTGAGCAAAATAACATTCTTAACAGAATCAGCATCTACCTCTTGGCCGACAGTCATTCGGGAGATATTGGCCCCTAACCCACCGAGAGTTGTGCCCAAAGAACCGATAACACCAGGAACATCGTCATTGGAAACAAAAAGCATGGAACCATCAAGAACCGCCTCAAGACGGAAGGAGTTGAGGCGAACAAGACGAGGCTCGCTCTTACCAAAAAACGTACCGGCCAGCTTATTCTCTCCATCACTGGTCTTAACCGTAATAGTGAGCTGGCTGGTGAAAGCGTCGGAATCGCCAGTCTTGGCCTCAACAATCTTTATTCCGCGATCCTTGGCGATCATCGGCGCATTTACAAAATTCACAGCATCCTTAAGTATAGGTGTGAAGAGTCCTTTTAAGAAGGAGATAGTAATCGGATTAGTGTCCAGCTCGGCAAGATCACCGCCAAATTCAATATCCACCTCTTCAACACCACCCTTAGCAATCTGCATGTGGAGTGAGCCCATCATCTCAGCCAAAGAAGCATAAGGACCAATCTTGGCAAGAACCTCGGAGCTTACAGATGGTACGTTAACAGCATTGGTAACGGTACCGGTATTGAGGTAATCAGACATCTGCTCACAGATGGCAATGGCAACATTAATCTGAGCCTCTGAGGTAGAAGCACCAAGATGAGGTGTACAGATGAAATTAGGCAGACTAAGCAGTGGTGTGGTTTCAAGGGAGGTAGGCTCTTTCTCGAAAACATCCAAGGCGGCAGCTCTAATCTCGCCATTCTTCAGGGCCTCATAGAGGGCCTCTTCATCAACAACACCGCCACGGGCACAATCAATGAACATGGCCTCTTTCTTCATGGCCTTAAATTCCTTGGTGGAGACCAGCTTGGCAGTCTCCTTGGTCAAGGGTACATGCACAGAGAAATAATCAGCGCGCTCACAAAGCTCTTCCATGCTGACCAGCTCAACACCAATCTTCTCAGCAATATCTTTAGGCATATGAGGATCATAGGCAATGACCTTCATCTTTAAGCCCTTGGCTCGCTCAGCAAAGATAGCACCGATACGACCGATACCGATGATACCGACAGTCTTGTTGGTGACCTCACGGCCCTGAAATTTTTTCTTATCCCAACTACCCTCTTTCAGACGAGCTGTAGCCTGAGGGATATTTCTGGTCAGAGACATCATCATTGCAATGGCATGCTCAGCGGCAGTGGTAGCGTTACCATCCGGGGCATTCATCACCACAACACCTTTCTTTGAGGCCTCAGGAATATTAACATTGTCCAGGCCAATACCAGCACGGCCGACAACTTTCAGGTTATCCGCTGAATCGAGGATCTCATCGGTAACCTTGGTAGCGCTACGAATAACAAGGCCATCATATGCGCCGATTATTTTTTTGAGCTCTTCAGGTGCAAGACCGGTATCCACATCTACTTCGAATCCGGCATCCTTAAGAATCTTTTCCCCAATGGGATCAAGATTGTCACTGATCAAAATTTTCATGATATTTCCTTAACGGTATTTAAATAGACTATGTAGTCAAAAAGTCAGAATGGCTTATTTGAGAAGCCATATATAATGTAAAAAAACGCGCAATACGCTGCGATGGCAGTGGTTTGTTAAGCCTATTTCTGGCTCGGAGAAATAGGCTAGGCGTGTAAATCAATTCGTTGATATTAATCCTGAAAACAGGAGGGAAAATCAGCAGGACCATCGTCATCGTCTTCTGCTTGCTCCATGCCCATTTGCGGGCGGACTTGAAGCTCTTGGTTAAACTCCTCAACCTTCTGCCGCAAAAGGTTCTCAGCAAAAACAGGATTCCCTACATACTTCAAGGAGTTGTCTTCTAGCTGGGTGATCAGCGAGGCTACAGCTTCATCCTTCACATCTTCATCAACGAAATGACGCTCTTTGGCAAATCCATGAACCAAAACACCATTAAAACGATCATTAAAAGCAACTCTCCCTTCATCAACTACACCCAAATCGGTCAGCTTATCTTCTGTCACTGATAATTCTTCAAGAAGTCAGACGACCTTAAATACTCAGCAATCCTAGCAGGACTATACCCTTGCTTTCGTAGCATAGAAATCGTATACCTTTCTTCGGAGATGATTTGGCGATGTCCCATAGTTACTCTCCCTTTTACTTGGTCGTTTAGAGAAATAACTAGTATCGCCAATCACCTCTTTTAATGCAGCAACTGTCGCATTTACTCTATGACTTCGCGAACCGTGACAAGACAGACTGGTTGACGGATGAAGGTGGCACATTGATAGGCCGATAAGCCTCAAGCAGTCAGCAAACAATGTCGAAATACAAAGGCAAAAAAATGGAGGCGGTGACTAGAGTTGAACTAGTGATCACGGTTTTGCAGACCGTTGCCTTAACCACTTGGCTACACCGCCTTTTTTTTATTAGTTAAGAGAAAAGACCTCAAAGTACATTTTTTAATATTGTGAAAATCTAGCGGAATATGATCTTGACGCCAATTCATTAGCTAAAAGATCGGTTGCGTCTATAATATTTTTATTAATTCCTGTTGTGGGCAAAAGAGGTAGCTCTGTACAAGCCAATAAGACTGTTTCAGAGTCAAGTTTGTTTATTATATCGTGATACTCTGAAACTAAGTTTTTATCATTTGAGCCTTTAGATTTAATACCCTTGACAAGATCATTCATCTCGGATGAGTTAGTTATTTCAATATCTACATGCTGTGATAAAATTTTATACGGAGAATAAGAACCTAGCTCCATAACTGTGCCTATTGATAAGAGAGCAATTTTTTTTATTTGATTATCAGAAATATATTTTTTTATAGGATCGACTATAGAAACAAATTCGCATTTATAATTATTACTTACAATTATATCACTGTAATAGTGAAGTATGTTGCAGGCTATGCAGAAGTAATCAACTTGTTCATCTAGCATGTCTAATGTATTTAATAGATCTCTTTCAATGAATTTCTCATGTTTGTCGATATCCATTACAAGCCCCATACTTGGAACTGAGTGAACAACTACAGGTGGGGCATCAACATCTCCATATGAATCAATTTCGAAGTTATTTTTGTTTTTTTGGAGAATCTTTTGCCAAAGATCAATCCCCGCCTCAGGGCCAGCTCCAGTAATAATGCCTATCCTTCCTTTGTA
Source organism: Thermodesulfobacteriota bacterium (assembly GCA_039714535.1). GTDB lineage: Bacteria > Desulfobacterota > Desulfobulbia > Desulfobulbales > JAGXFP01 > JAGXFP01. The sequence continues at coordinate 5,916 of JBDLJC010000048.1, forward strand.
AGACAATGAAGAATTCATCAACTATTCCCTCTTGCATTATCAATACAGGTATCTTTCTTGACCAAGAGAGCGGATTGGCTTCTTGAGAAATATTCAATGATTTTGTTTTCAAATGTTATGCAAAATAGGCCGACGAGAATGAAGAGAAAAGCACACAGTACCTTGATGCTAAAGTTTTCACCGGTCAGTAAGTGCGAGGTTATCATTCCAACAACAGGCACGAGTAACTTGAAAGGCTCAACATGGTTGGCAGTATATTTTTTTAAGAGCCAGCCCCAAGTGGCAAAAGCTACAACGGTTCCCAGCAAACCGGTATAGAGAATAGATATCCATGCCATAGCGCTAAAATTGACCACAGCTTGCCAATGCCCGGTTTCAAGTATTAATGATAGGATAAATAGGGGAAGTGGCGGTACTAGACATGCCCATATTATCAAGCTGAAGAAATCGACTTTGTCAGCGCTCTTCATGAGAATACTGCTTGAACCATAAAAAAAAGCAGCGCCAAGAACTAAAGAGAAAGACAGAAAAGAGCCGAAATTTGATGAGTCGGAGCCAATTATTCCGACACCCAATACCCCTAAAAAAATGCCTGTGATCTGGCCTGGGCTTGGCTTTTCTTTTAAAACTAAGGCTGACAGGATTACCGCAAACAATACCGCTGTTTGTAATACCAACGATGTTAGGCCGGCAGGCATGCCTATTTTTATGCCGACGTACATTAAGCTAAACATCGCAACATAATTGGAGCCGAATAGTATCAGGAATTTCAGGCTCACTTTGGGTCTCTTGATGAAAAAGACCAAGGGCACGGCAGCAACTAAAAAACGTAGTGACGCATTGAAAATAGGGGGAAAGTCTTTTAAGCCCAATTCAATTATTGCAAAGGCTGATCCCCATATTATGGTTATAGATATTGCTATCAATAAATCTAGTTTCTTCATGATATATGTTTGTTAACCTAAAGTATTTGAGGTGATTAATTACAAAAATCAAATTGCTCATTGTAAACTTCATCATCGTCGCAAAAAAAGTTTATAAACTCAGTATTTAAATCATATAATTTATGAGCTACAAATATTCCAAGTCTAATTCTATTTATGTATATATTATTAAAAATATTTAAAATAATATTTGCATTATTAGAGATGTCGATTCCTCGGAATAAGGTTCCAAGAATCAAATTGCATTTTGGATTTGGGCCTTCTTTCATGACTAATGGTTTTGAGTCCGGCCCATCAATAGCATATGCATTCTTGTTTTTTTCTATCTTGCAACTTGAGTTATCTATGCATCTGGCAAGTGATTTGTCGTTACTTGAGTAGACCTTGAACTTGTCAGGTGTTTTTTTGTATGCTTTTCTGAACAAGACAGATGACTTGTTGCGAAAAGTACTTTCAAACAGAACATTTAAAATATTCTTGTCAAAACCATGCTTTTCTAAAATGATCTGATAGTTATGTGGTAGTTGATAGTTTTCTTTTAATAATTTTCGCTGCTCTTTTGGTATTCCTATGTCGTTAACCCATAAAGTCAGGGTAGGGGTATTGTTTGTTTTTTCTAGCTGCATATAGGTGTGAATTCCTAGTTCAAATGATAACTTCTCAGCTGCACCATAACTTGAAAGATCTTCTAGTTCATCTGCTACACAATAGTGCCCAGCAATTATAGAAATATTCTTATTGGTACATTGTTTTACAGAATTCATAATTTCATGCTGTTTATCGATAGTATTCATAATAGTTGTCTCTCAAATTATTTTTTTATTTTTTTCATGTAAAAAATAAAAACCCCATCAAATATCTGATATTTGACAATCTCGGCCATCCCGCTTTTGCAAAATTTATCTATATCACCATAGTAACTAGGATCTGTTGCCAACACTTTTAATGTTTCGCCTTCTTCCATATTTTTAAGTTGTTTTTTTGTTTTTAATAACGGCATTGGACAACTTTGACCAATAACGTCCAGCGTTTTATTAGCATTCATCTCGCATACTCTCTCAGATTTTATCCGGATAAAAATCGTATGGGTCTTTGCTTTTCCCACATCTAAGAAAATTTCTTAGGCAGGAAAGTGCCGTCTTTTTACAACAAACATATATAGCGCAAACCCTATTTGTTTGCCCCCCCCCATTCGGGGGGGGGGCGGAACTAAACTCTTTTATTACAAAACTCCTTTTACAGCATATCAATGGCTGAAAGTGATTCCTCTCAGGTTGAGTTGTCCACCTAAGTCACTATTTTAAGGAGTTTATCATGTCAGGATTTCTAGACCGGGATTTGCAATTCAGAACGCTTACCAATGCTTTTGAAAAAGAGGAGATCTATCGATTACGGCATAAAGTATTTGCTGAAGAACTTGCATGGGTGCCGTGCAGGGAAGATGAAAAAGAAATTGATGATTACGACAAAAGCTGCGTCTTGGTTGGTTTGTATGCAAAAAACAATTTGATTGCGTGCTTACGGATACATCTTCCATTCCAAAAATTCATGATGGATAAAGAATTCAAAGAGATCATTGGCGACTATAAAGTCAAAAAGACTGAAAACACCATTGAGGTTACGAGATTTTGTATTGATCCGGCCCTGAGACGAAGCAGTGTTGTTACCCGATACGGCAAATTCCCCATCATAATGGCGTTGGAAAAAGCCTTTTATAATTGGTGCAGGTTCAATGGAATGGATAATGTCTACATGGTCGTGTCAAATAAATTTTTCCGCCTGCTTAACTTGCTTGGGATGCCCTGTGCCGCGCTTTCTCCTGCTGTTAAAATGCCCGATGGCGTTATTGCCTTAGGGGCAATATCCAGCTGGACAGCTTTTGAAGAATATAACGAAGTGAATAGCCCAAACTTGCTGGCCTGGTTTAAAGATTGTGATTTTGGGGAATTTGAAGAGGAAGTTGCTGCGTAATCGCAATTAAGCATAATCGAATCGAATTAATTCAAAATGAACTTATCCGGCCAAACCAAATGGGGATAAAAGGTTATATTGCAAAGCAATTGCAACGGCATGGGTGCGATTACTCGCATCCAGCTTATGCAATATGTTTGCAATGTGACCTTTTATGCTTTCTTGGCTAATTCCTAAAATAACTGATATCTCCCAGTTTGACTTGCCCTCCATTGCCCAAAGCAGAACTTCGCGCTCACGGGGCGTTAACTGCGGGATATTTTCTTTCGTCCTTTTATGAGTCAAGTGTAGCGCGAGCTGGTGAAGGTGAGGTGCAAGATGATTTATCATCTCTCTGCTTCGTGAAGTATTTGCCAGCTCTTTTCCTGCAAAAGACATCAAGCCAAATAATTTTTTATTAGAAATTATATGGGAAAATCCGTTCGCCAATCCAAATGATTTTGCTTGGGAGTAAAATTCATTATCTGGGGGTTTTTGTTTGAAAATATCTTTCCAGTAGAGCAAACCAGTTTGCCCCAAACTTATGACAGGATCAACCTCAATAAAATTCTGAGCCCTATAAATATCCGCCCACTCGGTTGGATATGACACATTGATTTCTCTTATTGAGGTGGGAATACTGAGAAAGTTCTTTGTTGATGTTAAAAAAACGAGATTGCCTGATTGAAGTAACTCGCCAACCTTTAAAGCTATTTCTGAAAACCTGCCCAGGGATTCGCAATTTACGCAATCTGCTATAATTTCCAGTAAGGTCATCATTTCTGCTTTGCTCAATGTATTCATTGGATAATTTTGCAATAGAAAGATTTTATTATAGTTTTAAGCAAGCCGGACTTGGGTTACAGAGTTTTCCGAATGCGCTGTCGCCGGACAAAAAAAGGGGTCCGCTCTTGGCTTTTGTTCTGTTTTCAACATTTTGAAATTATGATTCATTCTTTTTCCCATTGGCGGGAAATTTCGTGGGTACCTTACTTTAACTTCAGTCACCATATTTCCAAAGTAGTCTAACAATGTTTTAGCTAAACATGTCATGCCGCCACCTTCAATCAGACCTAAATCACTAACACTTTCTATACCCATTGGCAATCTTGAAGATGTGCTTTAGACAACATAAGAATAGCCAGACGTGTGATGCTTACTGACTATCTTCAGTTTTGAGGATAGCTCTTTTCTTATGATGTTGGCGGGTTGTCACCCCCGAAGAAAACGGCGGCCAGGCAACCATGCTGGACCGGGCGGCGGGACTTGTTGAATAGGCTGGAATATACTTAAAAAAAGCACGTACGGCAGCTTGCCACGCCCTTATCTTGCGAGACAAAACCTTTCAACCAAGCCGGGAAAAAACCGGCTGCAATCTAAGCTTACCGGCCAGGCACCTACCGCTGGGGTCTTCGGCAAGTCCCTCTCTCAAAAAAATCGTACAACATTTTTGAGCAGTAATAGCAACACCCAACAACGCGAAAAGTTGCGTTATTTGTCTAACAGAGAAAATCAACTGTATCTGATCTTGGTTTTTCCTACCCCGATAACATCCATCGGTTTGAGCAGTTTTTCTCCGCTGATCTTTTTGCCGTTTACCATGATTTTGGAGAACATACCTGTTTGGGGAATGATAAAATAGCCTTCCGGGCGATACTTAATGGAGAACAGAGTCTTTGCCAGCAGAGCGCCGGGAATAACCAGGTTGGATGACGGATCCTTGCCGGCCGTGATCGTTTTACCCCTGAGAATGAGCTTCGCCGGGGTAGCGCCACCTTCCAGGACAGACAAGAGACGCTTTTTGGGCGCGGCCTCCACTGCCCCCTGGTCCTTCTTATGAATGCCGGTTACATAAAGAGTTTTGTTGGCGCTGTCCATATCCATACTGTCGGCTATGACTGAACCGGCCTCAACCTCGTCGCCCAGGAGCTTGGCCGGTTTGAGAACAAACTTACCGACAGCAATATTATCCGACTTGAGGACCTGCTTCTCGGTGGAAATTTTCTTACCATTTACCCTGGTGCCGTTCATACTATTGAGATCGCTCAAATAGTAGAAGCCTTCCTTCAGTTCCAAGGAAGAATGTTTGCGGGATACCGAAGAGTTGTTGATTATGACATCTGCATCGGCACCGCGACCGATGGCCAAACACTGGCCTTCTTCGATGGTAAAACGCTGGATGATCCGATTCTTAGATAAAACTGCCCACTCTTCCATAGTCAAGCACCTTGCAATTTGATGGATAATATCTGAAGTATTATCAGATATTATCTTTTAGTCAAAAATTTGGGAAAAGATGCAAAAATAATTTTATTTTAAATCTTCATCTCTGTGTTGCAACTTAATTTAAATGCGCTGCAAATTGTCGACATGCCATAATCAGCCAGTAGAATAATCACCTCAGCAACAATCGACCGTTAACCAGGATGACGATACCGGAGCGACTTGCATTTTTAAAAACCCTCCCAGATCCTGTTTCCCAAAATCTTACCCAACCAACGGGTTAAATCATACAGTTTTATTGCATTTCCCCCGATTTATGGCCACAGCTGCCATCTCACCCACTAAAACTCCTTTATTTTTTAAGCAGAACACAATTGCCTTTCCCCGGCCTTGAACTTATATTAAGCTCTGATATTCACATTTGCACCACCGGCACAACCCAACGAGGTTCTACCGGTCAAAAATGGCCCAGCACATTAATTAGACCTAACCCATAAACCCAATCAATCAGCAATAGAAAGGAAGGGGAACAATGATAAACAAGGCGATTCTTATCGGTAATCTCGGCGCGGACCCTGAAGTACGCTACACCCAAAGCGGTACCGCCGTTGCCAACTTCACTCTGGCCACCACCGAGACGTGGACTAAGGACGGCAATAAGGAAGAAAAAACCGAATGGCATAGGATAGTGGCCTTTGCCCGCCTTGGCGAAATATGCGGCGAATACCTGGCCAAGGGTTCCAGGGTCTATATCGAGGGTCGGATCCAAACCCGACAGTGGGAAGATAAAGACGGCAACAAACGCTATACCACCGAGATCGTCGCCAGGGAAATGAAAATGCTCACCCCTCGGGGAACAACCTCCAATGACTCCGGCTATGACGAGCAACCGCCTTTACCGGAACCTTCCATGGGCGACGACGTACCTTTCTAGAGAATCAAGGGAGTTGATTCATTGAGCTCTTTCGATGCGGAACTTCCGTGTCGCGCTTTATTAGGACAAGGCCCTGTTGTCCCCTTGGAACCATCTGGTGACAAGGTAAGGCGCCAGGCGCTTTAATGTTATGGAACATAAAAAACCGGACATGACGATCAATTAAGCAGAAGTAAAAACTATGGAATACTACGAAACACTCGGCGTTGACAGTAAAGCGGACCAGACAACCATTAAAAAGGCCTACCGCAAACTTGCCCTTAAATACCACCCTGACAAAACCAAGGGAGACAAGGCATCCGAGGAGAAATTCAAAAAAATCAGCGAGGCCTACGCGGTTCTCTCTGACCCGAAGAAACGCGAGCAGTATGACACCTACGGCTCAGAAGGGTTCCAGCAGCGTTACAGCCAAGAGGATATTTTCCGCAATGTCGACCTTGGCGATATTCTCAAGGAATTTGGCATCAATTTCGGCGGCGGCAGTTCCAGATCAACTGGCGGCGGCTTCGAGTCCTTCTTCCAGCAAGCCGGCGGCGGAGGTGGCTTTGGCGCCCCCCCGATGCAGAGACCGAAGGGCGAGGACTTCACCCTTGAGTTATCCATCACCCTTAATGAAGTTTTGCAGGGCACTGAAAAAACCATCTCCCTGGGGCGAAGGGACGGCAAGACCGAAAAGGTCTCGATCAAGATTCCAGCCGGAATTTATTCCGGCAAAAAACTGCGGATAACCGGCAAAGGGTCGCCTTCTCCGGCCGGAGGGCAACCGGGCGACCTCTATCTGCTGATCAAGGTCCTGCCCCATGCCACCTTCAGCCGGGATGGTGACGACCTGATCGTTGACCGGCAGATCAATCTTACCGGCGCCATTCTGGGCAGCGAGATCGATGTACCAACCCTGGGAGGCAAATCCCTGAGCGTCAAGATACCGGCCGGCACCCAGCCAAACGCCAAACTCCGCCTTAAAAAAAAGGGCCTGCCTTCGGGACCGAAAGGCCCCAGGGGAGACCTCTACGTCAGAATGAACGTCGAAATCCCCAAGGGCCTCAACAAGGCCCAGGCGCAGCTGATCAAAGATCTGCAGGACAGTGGACTATAAAGCTTACCTGCCAGTGATCTTATCCAGTGCTTCCTGATAGCGGCTGGCGGTTTTTTCGAGAATCTCTGCCGGCAACGGCGGTGCCGGCGGCGTCTTGTTCCAGTCGAGGGTAGCTAGATAATCCCGCAAGAACTGCTTGTCAAAACTGGGTTGACCGCCACCGACCTTATATTGATCCTCGGGCCAGAACCGGGAGGAATCCGGGGTCAACACCTCATCAATCAGAATCAATTCTCCTTCAAACATCCCCAACTCAAATTTGGTATCGGCGATAATAATCCCTTTTGAGCGGGCGTATTCTGCGGCCTTGACATAAATCCCGATGCAGATATCAGCGATCTTGGCGGTCTGTTCCTTACCGAGAAGCTCTTCCATCTTCTCAATGGAGATATTTTCATCATGGAGACCCTGCTCTGCTTTGGTAGACGGGGTGAAAAGCACCTGGGGGAATTTATCCGACTCCTGCATGCCGGCAGGGAGTTTAAAGCCGCAAACCGTGGTATCTTTCAGGTAGGCCTTCCAGAATGAACCGGAAATATAGCCACGGACGATGCACTCGACCGGCAACGGCTTGGCCTTCTTGACCAGCATACTCCGCCCCTGCAGTTGTTCACGATACTGCTGACAAACTTCCGGGTATTCATCGACATTAGCCGAGATTAGATGATTGGGCACGATATCTTGCAGAAAATCAAACCAGAATAGGGACAACTTGGTCAAGACCTCGCCCTTGCCGGGAATAGCTTCCCCCATAACCACGTCATAGGCGGAGATCCGGTCAGTGGCGATCATCAGTAGTTTATCTTCCACCTCGTAAAGGTCACGAACCTTGCCGCGGTGAATAAGTTTCAAATCTTCTAAATTGGTTTCAGTAATAGCGTCAGACATTTGCGATCCTCGTAAAATCTGTTTAACAATAGTTATAAATAAGACTTGATGAACTCGTAAGAAATACCAAAAAAATATCGCGATCCGGAGATGGCTAAGCAAAAAGTTTGATATCCAAGGAGTAGTGCATTTTTGAGACTGAGGCCATACATGCGGTATGCCGAAGGAACAAAAATGTGCTACGACGCAGTAGATCTGACTTTTTGCGACGCCATATCCGGCATGGGCGGGGTCGCGCCATGCTGGGACGCCACGTAGCCGCCGCGCTCAGTAGCCTGATCCAGACACTTCTGCCAACCAAGGCCATTCTCATATCCGGCCAACAGGGTAGCGAAAAAAGCATCGCCCGCCCCCACCGTATCGGCGACCTTAACCGGGCTGGCCGGTGCCTGGAAATAATTATCACCATCCAGCAGCCATGCCCCTGCGGCGCCCTCGGTCACCACCAGAACCGCTATGTTATAACGGTCCATCAACTCCCGCGCAATACCCTTTCTCTCATTTCCAGACAAATTATGCCAGAGGCCGACCTCAAGCAGTTCGGCGCCATTAAGTTTGACCAGATCTGCAACCGCCAGAGATTCTTCAACTATTGCCCTTGAGGTATCCGGCGGCCGCAGATTAACATCATAGAATCTTTGCCCGGCCTTTTGCCAGAGGTTCCTGATCGTCCGTCGTGACCGTTCCTCCCGTTGGGCCAGGGAACCGAAAACCAGTTTGAAGGGGCGTGGGCCGATAAACTCTGCTGCCTCGGCCAGATCGATATTATCCCAAGCAGCCGGTTTGACAATATCAAACAGGGGTTCATTGTTTTTGTCCATCGTCACCTTGACGGTGCCGGTAGGCAACTCACCATGTTGGACCCCGGCAACGGGTAACCGCAAAGCCGTCATGGTGCCGATGGTCCGGTCCCCCAACTCATCTGGACCAACTCGGGTTATAACTCCCACTTCCAGACCAAGACAGCGAAGATGGTAGGCGACATTGACCGGGGCGCCGCCCAAAACCCGTCGTTCCGGAAAAATATCCCAAACCACCTCACCAATTGATATGATCATAGCCCGCTCCAGACCCAAAACATCTATCTTCATAAATCCCCATGCACCTGCCTAATTGAAATGCAGGATGGAGACTCCAATCTACAACGCCATCACAAACTCACTCCAAGAGCTTATTGGCCCTTCTCTGAAAAAACAGGTGGTACAATAGATGGCAGTACTGGGCCATCCTGGACTTGGCCTTATCCGATATCGAATAGCGCCAAAAACCGTAAACCTTGGTAAGCCTGGTCAGACGGCGGCAATGAAGCTCCCAGGTGAAATGGGTCTGGGCCCTGGTCATTCCCTTCTGCGAATAGCTCTGCCAAAGTCCCGGTCCATCGAGACATTCCTCGAAAAATCCGGATATCTTGTCGGTCATATCCTCGTGGATCGTCGGATTGATAAGAATTCCTGACTCACGGTTTTCGATAATCTCCAAAGGACCGCCGAACTGGGTGGCGAAGACCGGCAAGCCGCTGTGCATTGCCTCCAGAATCGTCAGGCCGAAGGCCTCAAACAAAGCGGGCTGGACAAAGACGCCCCGCCGGTCCGCCATGATCCGGTAAACTTCACCGGCATCCTCGCTATCCAGCATTTTGCCGATCCAGCGCAAACTGCCCCGCAGATCATAACGATCGATCAGTTCATACATCTTTCTGATCTCGGCCGCCTCCTCACCATCTTTGGATCGATCTGGATCAATAACGCTGGCAACCAGGACCAGATTGGCCTGCTTCCGAAGCTTATCACTTTTGCCGTAGGCCTCAACCAGACCGGTCAGGTTCTTGATTCGATCAAGACGAGCAATCGAAAAGATTGGCGGCAGATCAGGATTATCCAGGCGACCAAAGGAATCGCTGTCCTCTTGCTCAAAAATAAGCGCCGCCAGCCCCTTGATCTTCTGCCACGAACGCCGTCTCTTCTTCTCTTTATAGGGGAAATAGATCTCGGTATTTACCCCCGGCGAAATCACGTTGAAACGGGGATGAAAAAGATTGATGCCACTGGTGACCTGCATCAGGCCCGGCATGGTAAAAAACTGATAGGATTCGTACTGGCCGATTGACCTTTCAGTACCGATGATCTCCTGGGAAGTACTGGATATAATAAAATTTGCCAAATTCATGGCGATCAGATCCGCCATAAATTGCACCGAGAAATGATAATCTTTCTCGAAGTCCTGCCAATAGAGATCACTGAACAGATACTTCGATTTTTCCAGGGCATGGGCGATATTACACTGGATTACCCCCATCGCACTCGACAACTTGGTTGCGACCAGATTTCCATCGGAATAATTACCGATGATTAAGTCGGGCCGGCCTTGCAGTTCAAGCTTGATCTCCCCCTCAACATCCTCGGCAAACTGGTCCAGGTACGGCCAGATTTTGAATCTGGAGATCCAATGGGGCACTATGCAGCCATCCGGATCAACAAAGGGCACCCGGAGAATCCAGACGTTTTCGGCGCCTCGGACCTTCTCAAGACGCTGATCAGAGGTCGTTCCATCATTTTCCGGAATAAGCCTGGTGACAATCAGGATCTTCGGGCTGATTCCCAGACCGGACAGGGCCAGATCCTCGGTAAGATATTTCTCCAGGGCCCTGGCCTGATCCAGGACATAGACCACCTGCCCGCCGGTATCTGGTCGGCCCAGAACATTATCCTGGCCGAACCAGCCATGGGGCGAGATCATCGTTACCTTGGAGACCATCGGAATTCGGGCCAGCAATTCTTCCTGGGTCTCTTCGCTGGGCTGTTCCAAGATATCCTGGAGGAGATGAAGGGTCTCCTGAATCCGATCCCGAGAATTACCCCAGCCATCCATAAAACCAAAACCCTGAAGTTTTTTCCGGATGAGTTCCGGTCTGGTTTCACAATCGCACCGATCAAGATAATCGAGGACATCCTCCAGGGCCGATTCCAGCTCAACGGTATTCCTGATTACCTCGCCGTCAAGCAACAACTGGACCCCGTGCAAATGGTGCAGTTTAAGAAACTCATAGAGGACCTGACTCCATTTTTCCGGCTGATTTGCCAACCTGGCCGACATATGACGGTTCAGATGTTTGATACCCTTGCCGATGGTCTGCGGGTCTTTGAGGGTGGGGCCGTAGTCATAAAAAGGGGCCAAATTGATTTCCATAGTCCGATATCTGGAACCGAGATCTGGTCTGACCAAATGCTCCTTAAGCTCCAGAAATTCACTGACCTCCAGATGGCCTAGAGCCTCATCCTCGCCGTTCAGCACAAATATCCGACAATTGGCCCGCCGATGCCGATAGACAATGATCAGCCGTCCTTCCCAGACCAAGGCCTCCTGTACCTTCCGCAAAAAGCGCCAACAACTGTGCGCGTGCGCACCATCATCCTTGCGGAGAAATATCTGGAACGTCCTGATTATATCATTACGCAGCAGGATGTTCTTCTCTGAGGCCATCACTTCCCGGATAAATCTCTGGAAAAGAGGCAGATCCGATTCGTCAATAAAACTATATAATGATTTAGCCATATTTTTTTACGTCCACTTAACTCAAAGAATCTCGGTATATTGTTAAGTTACTGTAATTTTGCGCCATTTGTTCCCATATGTTTATTTCTGCCTGGAGCCAGAACCAGGACGTAAGAAGAACCGATTTCCCCGCCTTTCTTCCGGAGGCTCGCAGATGAGCGTATAATTAAAAATACGCCACGGCGCAGTAGATCTGGTTTTTCGCAGTCTGCGCTTAGCTGCGCCGCCATCACTCTTCCAGGAAACGATAATGCTTGATGCCGTCGATGATCCCGGCGGCGTATTCTTTTTTACTGAAGAACATCCGGCGTAGTCCCCGTAAATGTTCAAGTTCCTTACTATAATTGCCGACAATCAGGCCGCAAGTCACCCCCCGCAACATCTCCTCGTCATTGCCGGAGTCGCCGCAGACCATGATTGCCTTCAGGGGGAACTCCCATTTATAACTGAGATAACGAACCGCCTTGCCCTTGGAGGCCCGAAAGGGAATAATATCCAGAAACTGGCTATTCGAAAACTCCAGATTATAGGACAGCTTACAATCTTGAAGAACCCGATGGACCTCGGCCAAAAGCTCGGGATCATCCTCCATAAGATAACTTATCTTGAAGGCCCGCTGCTCCTCCTCATCCTGGGTATAGAGAAAATCAAGACCTTTTAAGGCTTCCCTGATCAACTCAGGCTTCCACTTGTAGGTCAGGTGCTGGCTCCAGCCTTTATCCGGCAATAGTTCGCTGCCGTAATAGATTTCGGTTCCCACTGAAGAGATAATAATGTCCGGCGGCGGCACTTTATATTCAGCCAGCGCCTTCAGGACCTTCCTCAGGCAGCGACCGGTAGCCACACCCCAAGCAACCATGTCCCGATGGGAGGAGAGTATTTCCAGAAGCTCACCGAGGGAAGGGTCATCGCCGACCAGGGTATTGTCAATATCGGTGACCAACAAACGCTTCACTTTGGTCAGAAGGCGACCAAAACCAACACCTTGCCCGGAAGACGACAGATCCTCACCGCTAGCAGGCATTGCCGCCCTGACTCCTTCTATGAGTTCAACGGTGCGGTCACAATGCCTCTGCCATACATAATGAGTCCTGACCCCATTGATCCCATCCCGGGAAAACTTGTCCCACAACTCCCGATCGATAAGGATATCACGGCAGGCCCTGGAGATATCTTTGCTATTAGAGGGATTAACCAAGATACCGTTCTGACAATTCCCGATAATATCGGTGGGACCGCCATCATTAGTGGCAATAATCGGCAGTCCACAGGAAGCAGCCTCGATCAGAGTCAGACCGAACGGCTCAACCAGGGCCGGGTTAACAAAAACCCCATGAGTACTGGCGCAAAGCCGGTACAATTCCGGTACTTCCGTGCTAAAATCATGCTTCTTGGGAATAGCCAGCTTGCCGTAAAGGTCATAGCGGTCCATAAGCAACAGCATTTCCGTCAGGACATTGCGCTCATTCTCCTCCATCTGGCCGATGTCTTTCCTGATCCCGGCGAAAATGGCCAAATTGGCAATAGCCTGCAGTTCTTTGTCTTCGGCATAAGCGGTGATCAGACCGCTGATGTTCTTGCGCTGATCCGGACGGCACAGCGCCAGAATAAAGGGTTTGTCCGGTGCAACCCAAAAACGGTTCAACTCGTTTAAGAGAACCAGACGGGCCTGCTTGGCTGTTTCGCTTTCGCTGTCAGCATCAAGCTGGGCATTATAATATGGGTAAAAAGTATCGATGTCGATCCCGGGCGGCACAATTTTAAAAGAACCGGTCGGAAAATTTTCGTAGAGGGCATACTGCTTTTCGATTTCGTGGGCGGTACTGGTAATCACCTGTTCAGCATCCTTGATCACCTGTTCTTCGACCCCAATCCGGTAATCTATATGGTAACGCCGGTTGATCTCTTCATCGCCAAGACCATCGGCCAAGAGCTTGTTCTTTTTGTGACGCCCCATGGAATGGCCGGTAAACAGGAAAGGCGCCCCGAAGATGTTGGCCAACTCCCGGGCCACATATCCACCATCACCATAATGGCCGTGGAAAACATCGGGGATACGACCGGCTTCAACCTTGATAAACTTGAGGGTTTTATCGACGAACTCGTCAAGATGGGACCAGAGCAGTTCTTTACGGATATAGCGGCGGCCACCGCACTGGATCCGGACGATGCGGGCCTTCTCGGAAAGGGGTTCGATTTTCCGGCTATAGCTATCGGCAACGGTCTTGTCCTGGATCAATCGGGTGATCAGATCAACTTGGGCGACCGCAGGATGCTCTCCCAGATACCTGGCCAACTCCAGAACGTATTTTGTCTGGCCGCCGGTATCGGCATCACGGCCAAGTTCCGGCGTCTCCCCCCGGATTAATCCGTGGATGCTGAAGAGCTGGATGTAAAGGCCGGGAGGAGTCATTATTTACCTTTAATTAAGTTTAAGTCCGGTAAAACCACTTTTGGATCTCGGCGGCAGAAAACTTCCGAACCACCGGTCGGCCATGGGGACAATGGGAAAAAACATTGTTTTTAACCATCTCATCCAACAGCCCCTTCATCTCCGCCGACGATAACGACTGATTGGCCTTGATCGCGGCCTTACAGGCCATAACCGCCAAAATACTATCAAGTCGCCGGGCCGAAGCGCCCCCGCCCTTGCCGCCGCCAATTCCGGCAAACTGGTCAAGCACTCCTCTGAAGACCTCTTCCGGGGGCACATGGGCCATCACGGCCGGCACACCTTTAAGGACATAGGTCGTGCCGCCGAATTCCTGGATATCAATTCCCATGCCACCAATCTCTGCGGCCGCGCCTTCCAGAATGGCAATCTCATCGACGCCAAGCTCCAGAGTCGTAGGAAACAGCAGGGCCTGACTGGCGACCCGGCCATCAGCAAACTCTTTTTTCAACCTTTCAAAGATCAACCGTTCCTGGGCAGCATGCTGATCAATCGCCACCAGACCGTCCTGCCCCTCGCAGAGGATGTAGGTATCAAGGAGCTGGCCGATAACCCGCAGCTGCCCGGAAGAGACCGCCAAGTCACCGTCACCTGCCACCACGCCAACAGTCCGGGAACTCGGAAGATCGGTCGAGGCGGAACTGCAAGAGTCCTGGCCCAGCCCGTGATCCCGAACAACCACCATCTGCTCCGGCTCGGAAACGGTCAAGGCGACAGGTTCAGTTTTAATCCTATCATAAGACTCACCCCGTAAGTCACCTGATTTTTTACGAACAGGGTCAGAAAGTGGCTTTTCTGCGGAATTACCAGGGGTGATACCTGGTAAAACTGCGGTGGATTTTTCGGGAATAATGGCAGCGGCAGCAACGGCTGCGCCCGGCAGCCCCCCTGGTTCTGCCGGGGTAGCGACCCCGAACACCGAGCTTTTCAGGCCGTCTTGATAATTAGCCATGGCCTCGACAACAGCCTGGACAATCAACTGATGAATAACCTTTGATTTATGAAATCTGATCTCCAGCTTGGCGGGATGAACATTGACATCGACAGCGGCAGGGGGCAGGTCGATAAATAATACCCCGGCCGGCTTGCGCCCCTTCATCAGATAATTGCGCAGACCCTCGGCAACGGCATGGGTGATGAGGCGATCACGAACCGGGCGCCCATTGACAAAGGCCCGAAGGGATGCCCCTGACCCGGAAAAGTGATCGGGAGCCAACAGGAAACCTGACATCTTGGCTTCGCCCCCATCACCGATTGCCTTTACCACCACCAGTTCCTCCCGGTTGTCACAGCGCAGGAGATTTTTGAGGCGTTGTTCAACCCCGCCAATATCAGCCGCCGGCAGTGAAATAACTTCACGACCATTAACGGTGTAAGAAACGGTGAGATCCGGTCTGACCAAGGCGTAGCCTTTGACCACCTCTTCGATATGGGATAATTCGGTTCGGGGGGTTTTGAGAAATTTTTTCCGGGCCGGGACATTACCGAACAAGTCCCGCACTTCGACGACGGTCCCGACCTGGCAGCCCATCTCATGGACCTTAACCACCTTGCCGAAACGAATCTCTACCCGGTTGCCCAGCTGGGCGCCTGCCTGTCTGGAGGTGATGGTCAGCCGCGCCACCGAGGCAATGCTTGGCACCGCCTCACCCCGAAAGCCCAGGGTCCTGATATCGTCCAACTGGGCAACGCTGGTCAATTTACTGGTCGCGTGGCGCTCGAGACTCAAGAGGATATCATCCTGATCCATCCCCTTGCCGTCATCGATGACCCGAATAAGCGAGGTGCCGCCACCCTCGACCTGAACGGTCAGACTAGTGGCCCCGGCATCAATACTATTTTCCACCAACTCCTTGACCACCGAGGCCGGTCTTTCAACGACCTCACCGGCTGCTATCTGGTTGGCCAGGTTTTCGGGGAGAACTCTGATCTGGGACAAAATCAACCTGCTCGTAAAAATTACCCAAGGGATAAAGCTGTCATGGAATAACCCGGCAGCCAAGCGACGCCAGCAAAACAGTAGCCACCATCAAACTTGATGGTGGCGTCAAAAATCCAGCGCCCCGTTCCAGACGGCTAAGCTACTAGACCATGAGATATTTACAGAAAATTCAAAATATTAAGATTCAACCAATGTTTATCCCACCACTCCAGAGGATCAACAAAAACCCCGTTAACCAGGACACTGAAATGGAGATGATCGCCGCCGGCCATGCCGCTGGTGCCACTAAGAGCGATGACCGTCTCTTTGTCTACCGCATCGCCAACCGCGACATTTATCTGGCTGAGGTGCGAGTAAAGGGAGAAAACGCCCAGACCGTGATCAATAATGACCATCTCACCATAGATCCCCAGATAATCGGCATAGACAATCATACCGCTATTGGCAGCCATGATTTCAACCTTGCGGGTGGAAGCCAGGTCTACACCCAAATGGACCTGATGATCCACCTCTTTACCACCATAATAATAGGTCCGATATTCAGAAAAGCCGGCCCGGCGACTGCTCCCCGCCATTCTCTGAAAACGGCCTTCCCACAGTCTTTCCGGCCTTGATTCACTGCACACGCCCCTGATGATCCTGTTATTTTCCTGCCGGACCCGATTATTAATCTCCAGATACTGGGCCAGCGGCTCTCCCCCCTGCAACTCAGGATAATAATGCATAAACTCCGGCAATTTCCGATCAAGAAAGCCATCGCTGACATTGATCCGGTCACGCTTGACGGTTCTCTTGCGCATGATCATCCCGAATGGCTTGGCAGTCGAGTTACCGGCCAAATCAACCGCCACAGCCATCGACTTTTCAATCCGCTCCAGATCGAATTCCAAACCGATTATAGCGCCATACACCCCCTCCCCCTTATGGGGCAGAGGAAAACCAGGATGAAAGCTATCGTTGATCATGACTCCATGTTTGCTTACTTCCTCATTGAGGCTGTAGGTAACGATCCCGGCCCCGCCCTGGATAATATAACGGGGAGAATCTTGAATATAAAGGAGGGGCGGCTTGGTATCGAGTTCGATGGGAAAAGAAACCGTGGTCAGATTGCCTGCCATCCAATTCCACCAGGAATAATCACTAATGGCAACCAACAACTCGGCCTCGCCATTTTTGAACTTCAGAGCCGCAGGTTCCAATTTGATTTGGACTTCAGCCTGCTCCGGGCCGGAATTTTGCAGCAGACCCTGCCGGGGATACTTCCCCTCAAAAACGGTGGCCTTTTTCTGTCCCTGCACCAAATACACCTGGACGGAGCGCAAACCGCTCTTGCCATCGGTCAGCAGCAGTTCTACGTCCTTTACCGCCCCCACCCTCTCAATATCGGTCAAGACCCTAACCTGGGACACCTCCCGTTCATAAAAACCGACCAAGACCACCGCCACCGTGATCAAGACAATTACGGGAATAAACATCAGAATCACCGACCGGCGGTGCGGACCTTTTTCAATTTTTTCCAAAGACACCAAAACAACACCTCAATAAAATATCTTTTAAACTTTCTTGATTAATTTTCACCGACCGAGTCACACCTCAATCGAACAAGCAAACGATGCGATACTTCTGACTAACCACATATGGTCAGGACTGCCTAAGGCCCGGAAATACTAACATGTTCTGCCCGAGCTTACCAATCGAAAATCTTGACAGCTAATCTCCCGCACTCTATATCTTTGGGCTACAGCAAGTAAGCTCTCTAACCTTATTAATAAACCAAGACAGATGACAAAATATCACACGATAATAACAGGGGGTGGCCCGGCAGGTCTGGCCTGCGCGACCATGCTGGCACAGGCCGGCAAAAAAACCATGCTCCTGGAACGCAACCGCCGGATCGGCCCCAAAGTCTGTGCCGGCGGAATCACCTGGTCCGGGATTAAAAATCGGGTCCCGGCCAACCTCATCGAAAAATCATTCTGTGAGCAAAGGGTCTGCACCCGCTGGCAACAGACGATAATCTCCGGCCGGGAGCCCCTGGTTTCAACCATTGATCGCGAGATCTTGGGGCAATGGATGCTCAAAGAGGCCCTGGCCGCCGGGGTTGAGGTGAAAACCGCGACTCCGGCCCGGAGTTTTACCGACAATCACCTGCAAACCGACAGCGAGGAGTTTGAATTCCGCTTTCTGGTCGGGGCCGACGGCAGCGGTTCAACGATCCGCCGACTGCTCAACATCCCCACCGACAAGGTCGGGGTGGGCATCAATTACTTTGTCCCGGGAGATTTCCCGGCCATGGAATGGCACCTTAACAATAAGTTCTTCGCTAACGGCTATGGTTGGATATTTCCCCATAGCCACTCGGCATCGATCGGCGCCTACGCCGATCGCCAGAACATGCCGCCAGCCAGACTCAAGAAAAATTTTCACCTCTGGGCAGAAAAACATGGTATTAATCTTGGCCAAGCGAAGATGTCATCGGCCCTTATTAATTACGATTTCCGGGGCTACCGCTTCGGCAACTGTTTCCTGGTTGGAGATGCGGCCGGTCTCGCTTCGGCCTTGACCGGCGAAGGCATTTACCCGGCCATTATCTCCGGAGAAGAGGCCGCCCAAACGATCCTCAACCCGGACTACGACAGTATTATCATGAAGAAATTACTGGCCAGGCACAACCTTCACCGCAGAGTGGTCTCGCTAACCGGCAGCAACAAATTAACCTGCCGCATGGTTACAGAGGCAATGGTTTTGGCTTTAAGAAAAGGCTTAATACCCTTCAGCGCTTTGGAAATGGCAAGCTGATCGGCAAAAAGAAATAAAATTGCAGGAGGACAATAAATTGTCTGAAACCCCAAAAAGAAAAAACACTCTGATATACAACATTATCTTCATTGTTTTCTGCGGTAGCCTGTTCCTTTTTCTCTGGAATGCCCCGGAGGAGACCACCGCCCGGCTGCCCCATGACGAGATTCACGATCGATTCCACAAGATGGCAGAGAAAAAGGAAGCAGAGAAATTCTGCGGTGAATGCCATAACCCCGACGGCGTCGCCCCTCTGCCTGATGGCCACCCCCCCAAATACCGTTGCCTTTTCTGCCATAAAAAAGACCTCTAGCATCTGAGCTCCGGATGACCGCCACAAGCTTCAACATCAAGCTTCTCGCCCTGGCCGACACCGAACATCTCGGCCGGCTGCTCGGTGAAATAGCTAGAGCCGGAGATGTGATCATCTTGAGCGGCTCCCTAGGCGCCGGCAAAACCACCATGACCCAGTCTATCGGGGCCGGATTAGGCGTTCCTGCAAACTGCTATATCACCAGCCCGACCTTTAGTCTGATGCACGAATACCAGGGCCGCCTGACCTTGTACCATATGGATCTCTACCGCCTTTCCAGCGAAGAGGAGATCGAGGACCTTGGCTTTCTGGAGTATATTTACGGGGATGGCCTGAGCGTAATCGAATGGCCGAACCGGCTCGGCTCGTTAATGCCCGAAGAATACCTGGAGATCAAACTGGAGCTGCAGGATACGGTAGACACCAGAACTGCCCGGATATCGGCTGCCGGCAACCAGTGGCGGCCAAGGCTGGGGAAAATACAGCAGATGTTTTCCGGCTAAACATCCGAGAAAGTCAAAATGTCAAGCCTGGCACCGTTTTAGGTCTTCCCACAAAAGTCAAAAGCGGGCTTGACCCCTTTTTTCTCGATTCACAGGAAGGTAGATTTAATTAATTTCTTGCTGGATAGCTTCTTAATTTATATTGATAATTTACAATCCCGCTTCCCTGCTTAACACTAACAAATAAAACTTCGTTCTCAATTGTCACATTCCGTATCAAAGCAAGAGCGTCAGACAAATATTCATAATCTAAGTTTATCTCAAAAACCTCCTTGTAATCAGAAAACAACCTCCCGACAACCACGGCGTCATTCGCCAGCTCTGAGCCGGGAAATGCATAGCGAGAAAAATCTTCTTTCTCAGGATCAAAATAAATCATTTTATCAATTGCGCTAGATTTTTTTTCAAGTACCAAAGGAGGTGATATTTTGTATATGTAGGTTACCGAAATCCCCATATGAGCCCTTGAAACCTTTAGGTGTTGGGGAGATACCCACGAAACATGATAATCTGTGGGGTAAGTATCTATTTTTAATAGATACTTTTCAGATGATTCATTAAAAAGCCATATTTCTAGAACTCCTTCCTCTGATATTATCTCAATGGCTTTTAGTTCGTTGGCTTTGTTGTTAACCACGCTGGCAAGAACACCACCTTCTGTTCGAAAGTTCTCAGTCGTTATCTTAAAGGATGTATCAATAACGTGACCGTTGTATGCAAGAGCCCCCCCTTTTAATGAGAACTCACTAGCGCTCGAATGTGAGCAAGCAGAACCTGCTAGCATGATAATAACTATATGGCATAACATTTTACATCTACACATAAACTTTATTCACCTACCTGCTGAGCTCTAAAAGCTGCTGCTTCATCAGCTGTTCGCTCTCTAAAGTACCTAGTATCTCCAACGTCAATAGGGTCATGGGCAACACCTGTATCAATATAGAGGCTCTCAAAGGCAGACGTATCCAGAAGGTCAATTCCTTCAAACATAGACCTGCCATCAAGAGAGTCATCTTCACCAGACAGCACTGAGATGACGCCAGCCCTAGCAGCAGGTGCTTCACTTTGTCCTCCCTGTCGCCAATTTGCTTGGTAGTCTAAGGCCGCATCATTGTTTCTGCCAAAAAACCTCGAACTGGACGCTGATTCGACCATGGTCTCGCCACGTCTTTCAGCTTGATTGTTTATGACATTAGCCGTTGCTGTCGACTCGGGTACAGTTCTACCTCGAGATGGGCCTTCTCCATAAACGGTGGCAGAAATTGTATGGAAATCACTTATCGAGGTATTCAATGATGTATTCACTGTACTGCCGTCCGTTGCAGTGGAACGGAGATATACATTATCGTCGTTAGGATTTATCGCCTCAATAAACATACCATTTCTCGAAAAATACTCTGCTTTCCCGTCTGGATCAAAGTATTTTATTGGATTGAGAGCTGCATACCTATTCAAATTGACATTAATAGATCTGTAAATGCCACCATTTGGTTTTCCATCCAGGTAATCACCAAGTATCGGATCCATACTCACCCAAACACTAATTTGCGGATCATAGTACCGTGCCCCGAAATAATAAAGGCCGGTTTCCGGATCCAACTCCTTGCCAGTAAACTTATACGGCAAGTTTGTCTTACTGCGTGCATCATCCACCCAGGTTTCACCATAAGGGAAGTAAAGCAGATGCTCATACACCTCGCCCTTGCGGTCGGTTATCACATTGCTGCTGCTTAAGTGGTCGGTATGATAATAATATATATCATGCTCGACCGGCCCTTTGGGTGCTGGAGAAGGCGGTGGGGGTATTGTTCCGGTACCACCATCACCACCATCTACCGGTACAATATTTCCATCCGCATTTACGGTAAGTCCAAGATTTTCCAGCCGCTTATAGATACCCTTCTTATGGCCTTTGCCGTGCGCCAGGGCATTCTCCAACCCCCTTTCACTCTTGCCGGGCAGACCGGCATCATAGGTGTAATCATGGGGA
>JBDLJC010000049.1:0-25725 GCA_039714535.1 Thermodesulfobacteriota bacterium
AGTCAGAAGTCAGAAGTCAGAAGTCAGAAGTCAGAAGTCAGAAGTCAGAAGTCAGAAGTCAGAAGTCAGAAGTCAGAAGTCAGAAGTCAGAAGTCAGAAAAATAACTCTATTTACAGGATTGTTCATGGGTTATTTCAAGCAAAGTAGGCAAAACGGCAGGGTTTCGGCCCCGAAAACATACTATATTTGAAGATATACTAATTTAATGAAGTAGGAGGAAAGTAATGGGAAGCATATATGCAATGGTGTCGTTTTTCCAGCAAGGTGGGGTGTTCATGTATCCCATTCTTCTCGTCTTTGCTTTCGGCATGGCCATAGCCATTGAACGCTGGATTCATCTGGGCCTGATCAAGACGCAGAACCGCAAGCTGTGGGTTGAAGTGCTCCCACTGCTGGACAGGAATGACTTTGACAAGGCCCGGGAACTCGTCAACGAGGATAACTCCGCCATCGCGAAGATGCTGAGCATGGGCCTGGCCAGACAGGGCGCGGTCAGACGGCGCGACGACATCGAAATCGCCATGGAAGAAAGCATGATGGAGATCATCCCGCAGTTGGAGCGGCGCACTCCATACGTGGGGTTGCTTTCAAACATTGCAACCCTGCTGGGACTGCTCGGCACCATCATGGGTCTAATCGCGGCGTTCACCGCTGTCGCCGAAGCGAACCCCGCCGAGAAGGCCGACATGCTTTCCGCCAGTATCTCAACCGCCATGAACACCACGGCCTTCGGTCTGATTGTCGCGATTCCTCTTCTGCTGATCCATGCCAAGCTGACTTCTACTACCGGGCAGATCGTCGACAGCCTTGAGATGGCTTCGGTCAAGGCCCTGAATATCATCACTAATACTTCTGTGCGCAAAGTCGACAAGGCCAAAGAGGCCAAAGAGACGGAAGAGAGCTGAGTATGATGAGACGACGCAACAGAGGTCCGAGAGAATCTCCAGAACTGGATATCACCACTTTCCTGAACCTGATGGTAATACTCATACCTTTTCTACTCATCAGCGCCGTGTTTTCTCGTGTGGCTATCTTGGAGTTGAGCGTGCCAACCGGTGCCGGTGGAGGGGCTTCGAGCAAACCGAACTTCAGCATTGAAGTAATCGTCCGCCATAATGGACTAGAGCTGGCAAACGGCTCCCAGGTCGTTGCCGCAATTCCGAAGAAAGATGACCAGTACAATTTGGAGAGATTGTCCGAAATGCTCATGCGCTTAAAAGGCGATTACCCGGACAAGGAAGACGCAACCGTCTTGATGGAACCGGACATAGAGTACAACTATCTTATTATGGTCATGGACACAGTGCGCGCAGCCGAGATATGGGACGAGGATCTTGATGAGGACCAAAAGATGGTGCTCTTTCCCAGCATATCCATTGGAGATGCGCCATGAAGAATACCCGGCGGATTAGACGGATGGCGCGCAACAGAAAGAAGATGTCAGGCCTAAACCTGACTTCCCTGATGGACGTTTTCACCATTCTGGTCTTCTTCCTGCTCTTCAACTCTTCTTCCGGCGAGGTGCTGGAAGCCCCGAAGGAGATCAAGTTGCCTGATTCCATGGTCGAGGTCAAGCCAAGGGAAACTATCGTAATCTTGGTGTCTCCGGAAATGGTGCTGGTCCAAGGCAAACTCACAGCCGCAACACCCGAGGTGCTTAATTCCAAGAACCCGACGATCCCAGCGGTTACAGAGCAGTTGAAGTATCTGGAACGTAACCTTGTCGGGATAAATAAGAAGTCAGCCGTTAAGGGCAAGGAAGTTACTATCCTTGCGGATAAAAGCATTCCCTTCAGGGTACTCAAAAAAATAATGTCAACCTGTACTGGGGCCGGTTACGGGAAGATTTCCCTGGCGGTCAACCAAGGGACTAAAGAGAGCTAGAGTGGCTTCCAAGAATACATCCATCTTATCACAAGAATTAGAGCCTCTGAACGCGCAGATCAAGCAGATCTGGAGACAAAACGAGGAGCTCGAAGCAGAGTTGCGTTCTGTAGAGGCAAGGTTTGAAGCCTTTTCCACCGACAATCAACGGTTCGAAGCCCTGCGAGATGTCTGCAATGCCCTTGACAAGCTGGGCGAACTGGATGCGGCAGAACTCTTTTGGAATGAAATGCCGGGGAGCAACGATGGTGCGGGACATGTCGAACGGCTCCGGAACCGGATTATTCAATACGAGGCAGAGATTCAGAGTAACCTTGAAGAGCAGAATTCTCTCAAGGTTCAGATCAATCATTGCCTAGATGAAGTGGACGCTCTGCAAAAACAGGTAAACGGCGCCTATATCCGTGAGCAACTGCGTCAGGAAGAGTTCGTTGTCGAACGTGAGGTTTCGCCCACTCCCTTTCGCCCGACAATTATGCCTTGGGCCAACGACACCGAGAGCGAAAGTCTCTTCCGCCGTTCTTTGCTCATTGCCCTGCTCTTGACCTTCATCTTTGGCTCAATTATTCCGCTGATTGATGTGCCCGTGCCGGATCCCATGGACGTAGTCAAAGTTCCGGAACGACTTGCCATGCTGCTCAAAAAAGAGCCTCCCAAGCCGGAGCCAATTCCTGAAAAACCAAAGGAAGAGAAGAAACCGGAAGAGGATCCGGAAAAACCAAAGAAGACCGAAGATAAGAAAAAGCCAAAACCGACCACAGAAAAAACGAAGTCCGCACGGAAAAAAGCCGAAACCACCGGTGTTTTGGCCTTTAAAAGCAGTTTTGCCGATCTTATGGATGAAACTCCCGTCGCAAAGCTCGGCTCCTCAGCCCGGCTTAGCAAGACCTCTTCAAGGGCGGCGGGGGCGGCCCGGGGGCAGCGATCGTTGGTGGCCATGGCAACTGGTTCCAGTGGTGGTATCGGCAGTGGCGCTGTCAGCCGTAATGTTGGAAGTGGCGGGAGCGACCGAATTGGCGGCGTAGGTTTTGCCCGGGTCGCGAGCTCCTTGACGGGAATGGAAGAAGAGGCTGGGCGTCCGGTCAGCGATGGCCCCGGCCCGGCTCGAACCGACGAAGAGATCCAGATCATCTTCGACAAATACAAGGCGCTGCTCTATCGGATCTACAACAAGGAATTACGTAAAAACCCAACCTTACGTGGCAAAATACTACTGCGGATAACAATAGAACCGGACGGGACGGTGTCCGAGTGCAAGGTAGAGTCCACTGATCTGGCCTCGCCAAAGTTGGTCGGTCTGATTGTCGGGCGCGTCAAGAAATTCAACTTCGGTCCAAAGGATGACGTGCCAAAGACGACCATCCTGTACCCGATCGACTTTCTGCCTGCGGGCTAGGAAAATAGTGGCATTATTTATGCGTATGGACACTCAATAAGCAGAACAGATAAATAAGGCCAAGCAAGATAAGAATCATGCCATTTAAGCTTAAGCTCGGGAGAAGACACCCTTGTCCCTGTGCCCGGAAAATAGCGAATGGCGTTTCATTTAACCCAATATGGGTCTGAAAAACTGCAGTCGGCCCCAGCTCTGAACGGCCCCGTGGATATTAACGATACCCCGTTACCAAAGGGTTCCAAGCCTGGCTAGCGTCCCTCCAACCGCAAAAAACTACGGGAAATTCTCCGGCTCGGCTTCTCTGAGTTGAGTGGCACACCAATTACAACGACGTAGTTTCCAGTACTTACCACCAGTAATACCTTGCCCCGCATATCGAGAATAGCCCCATTATTTTTTATCGCGCAACCCAGCAAAATCCAACTAACAGCTTGATATTATTTAATTAATAAAACCTCACTTTTTCTTGACATCGACCATGCTTGTTATGATACGCTGATTTTCATGGAGATAAAGATATCTTCCCCCAAACGATCTTTTTATCTTTCCTCCTAAGACACCGGCCGGCGGTTTAATGGAACTTCTGGCCGGGCTTTCGTATGATGTTCATCCTGGAAAATCAACGGTGAAGCCAATCCGACAGTTATTACTCAACGCTGCTTCCGACGATCTCGTTTAATGTCTCAATCAACACCTCCAGTCGATATGGTTTTGCAACCCGACCGACAAAACCATAACTTCTATAATCTGCCATGACCTGGTTATTGGCGTAGCCACTGGATACAACCGCCTTAACCTCAGGGTCTATCTTCAGGATCCTGCTCATCGCTTCCTTGCCGCCCATCCCGCCGGGAATTGTCAGATCCATGATCACACAATCAAAATCATTCTCTCCAGCCATAGCTTCTTGATATACCCGAATCGCCTCTTCCCCATCACATGCGGCAACCACTTCAAAGCCGGCGACCTGCAGCAATTCACCCAACAAATCCCTGATATCTTCCTCATCATCCATAATCAGGATCCGCCCCCCGGCCGTACCTTGCTGCTCTGCCCCATTACCTTTACCCGCCTTTTTATCTGACTTAACCTCCTCTACTTTAGCCGGCCCGGCAGGCAGATAAATGGTAAATTCAGTTCCCCTGCCCTCTCCGGAATCGACAAAAACATAGCCGCCATGCTTCGAGATGATCGAATAAACCGTGGCCAGACCAAGACCACTCCCCTCCGGCTTGGTGGTAAAATATGGGTCGAAAATCTTGGCAATAAAATCTGCACTTATCCCCTGCCCCTGATCACGCACGGTTATCTTCACATAGCGACCTGCCTTGACAAGCTCGGAATCATCAGGACCAACAGTACAATTTACCAAGGAAATCGAGACAATCCCGCCATCAGGCATGGCCTGATCGGCGTTGATCACCAGATTACTGATCACCTGGTGCATCTGGCTCCCATCAACTTCTACCGACCAGAGCCCTTCTCCAATCGCAATATCACTACCGACATTAGAACCACGAAGAATAAACTCCACGCAATCTTTCACCAGGTCACCAATAGCAATCATCTCTTTAACGGGAGCGCCCCCCTTGGCGAGGGTGAGAAGTTGACCGGTAAGTTCTTTGGCCTTAAGCACAGCCTCCTCAGTGGCATCGATTTTCTCCAACAATTTTTCTCTGGAGTCCTTCGCCAATCTGGCCAAAGTCAGATTATTCATAATCGCAGTCAGGATATTATTAAAATCGTGGGCGACCCCACCGGCCAAAAGACCGACCGACTCGAGTTTCTGGAGCCTGACCGACTCAGCCTCGACCTTAAGTTTCTCGGTAATATCCTGAAATACCAGAACAACTCCAATAATGTCACCGCGCCGGTCATGAATAGGCGAAACACTGTAACTAACGTGCCGCTCCCAGCCGTCCTTCGCCACAAGAATAGCGCGAATACCCGATTCTTCCCTGGTTCTCGAATGCAAAACATCTTCTATAGGGTCGATGGTCTGCCGACGGTCCCGAGCATCCTGCAAACGCAGAATCTCGGACAACTCCCTGCCGACGGCATATTCCTGTTGCCAGCCGGTTAAGACCTGGGCCGTATCGTTTACCAGGAACACCCGGCCCTGAATATCGACCGTGATAACCCCGTCGGCAATACTTTTAAGGGTCACTATCAACCTTTCTTTCTCCTCAGCCAAAGCTTCCTCGGCCAATTTGAGACTGGTTATATCCTGGAAACTTTCAACAATTCCGGCAACATCACCTTGCTCATTCCTGAAAGGCCTGGTCGTCACCATAAAGGAGTGCTCCCTACCATCAGCGTCCTCTTTCTTAGACTCGCAGACAATCTCGGGAGCGCCGGCCATAATTCGGGTGAGAGGGCATTTTTCAGTCTTACAGGTGGGGCCGGGGCGTGAATCATAGCATTTTTGCGTTTCAGCACCGGTCGGCATACCGAAAATCCGGCGATAGGCATCGTTGGCGTTAACGATATCGAAATCGGCATTGGTGAGACATAAGGGTATTGAATTATTAAAGATGTTCTCTATATGGGTCTTCGATTCCCGGAGTTCCGCGCGGACCTTCTCCCGCTCTCTGATCTGTTCGGCCAGTTCCGCGTTGCTCTCCAGCAATTGCTCGTTAGCGCTGATGGCATCCTGCTGGGTTTTATTCATCCGGCTTACCGTCAACTCGGTAAGCTTGATGAACATAAAAACAAAAATAGCGCCGCCCAGCAGAATCAGACCGACCAGCAACTCTATGGGGAAGTGGAGTCCCGTCATCAACAGGAAGACAAAGACAAGATAGCCGACATCGAAAAAAACCATGAACGCGGTCAGCAACTGCCAACGGCCCCGAAGTTCATCCGGCAGGTCCTGGTTTAACCGCAAGCCGCCACTAATTGACGCTGACATCAGACCAACCCCGAGCAGCACCATTACTATGGCGAAAATAACTACCGAAGACATGATTTTTTCCTTCCTGCAATCATCAACCTGTCCCCAAGTTAATCGGAACTACCGTTTTCATACTCCCGGTAGAACCTTTCCGGAATACGGTTCCGGTTAAGCGCCTCGCTCTTATGGCGCGGACAATCCAGTTTCCGCCACAACATGGCCAACCGGTCCTGACCGGAAACCCTATGGCGCAACCTGAAAAAAGGAAATCGCTTACTTGGCGAAACAGCGACCCAGATATAAAGCATCTCCAGAAAATTAATGAGAACGATGATTCCGATCATCGTGCAAAACCAGGTATAGGTATGCACGGCGCTCCGGTTCGTAAAGCGAAAAGGTGAAGGATTGTACATAGCTTTAGACTGGATCCTTTAACGGAGGATAATTTCCTTAATTAGTTGAATCTGTATATAGGTATCTTTTAATCTTGTGGGTCGCGGTTTTGATGAACTCCTCCTGCCGCTCGACAATCTTATAAATTTGGGAATACGCCGGCAGTTGCTGGTTAACCGTCTTACGGATATTCATGAGAATGGTCATGAGATATTCATGCTTCTCGGACTCGGTCTGGCCGGCTGTTTCCAAATCAAGGAATTCATAATCAGGGAAGACCGAGGCAATCAACTTATCTCCCGACTCGGTGATAAGCGACTCAACCACATAGATCGAGCTGTTGATCTTCTCTTCAATGGTTTCCGGATAAATATTTTCCCCATGGGAGAGAACGATGACGCTCTTTGAACGACCGGTGATAAAGAGGTTGTTCTTATCATCCAGATAACCCAGATCGCCGGTGGCCAGCCAACCCTCCGCGTCGATGGTCTCGGCGGTCGCTTCCGGGTTGTTATGATAGCCCTTCATCACATTAGGCCCCTTGGCATGAATCTCGCCGACTCCCGACTCAGGAGCGGGATTGACGATCTTGATGGCCACGGCGGGCACCGGTTTGCCACTTGAGCCAACAGCAATAGTTGGATCTCCAGCCGGGCCACCGGCCAGGATCGGGGCCGTCTCAGTCAGCCCATAGCCGATAAGGTACGGGAAACCTGCCTCATGGAAAAATTTCTCCACCTCGATATTGAGTGGAGCGCCGCCTATCGCCATCAACTGCAGTTCCCCGCCAAAAAAATCCAGCAATTTACCGCCGATCTTGGCCAGAATCAGGCCCCGCAGGAAAGGGACCCGGAGAAGGGTCTGCAACACTTTGCTGTTATTGATCTTCGGCAAGACCCGCTTCTTGTAGATCTTTTCCATGATCATCGGCACCACACAGATGACCGTGGGTTTCTCAACCGCACAGATCTTGCCCAGAACCGTCGGGGTCGGCCGCTGATCACAGTAGACGATCCGCGCTCCCTGCCGAATAGGCAGGAGAAAGCCCACTGTGAACTCGTAGGTGTGGGAGATGGGCAGGACGGAGACAAAGGTCCAGTCCGGGGTGATATTACACAGACCGCAGGCCGAATCGACGTTTGCACGAAGATTGCCATGACTCAGCATAACCGCCTTTGAATGCCCGGAAGTACCGGAGGTGTAGATGATACTGGCCAGATCATCTTTATTGACCGGCTCGAATTCAGGGGGGGCATCAGGTAGAGCGCCGCCCATAAATTTTGAGAATGGGATGGTCTCAACAGTCCCACCATTGCCCTCGAAATCATCGAGGGCAATGATCTTGCCAATGGCATGTTGTTCGGCCAGTTCCGAAATTTTTTCTATCTGCTTGCCGGTGATAAACAACACCTTGGCCTTGGATTCCGACAGGATATGCAGCACATCCGATTCAGGAAAATCCGGCAAGATGGGGACAACAACCGCCCCCAGCCTGACCGCCCCCATATAGACCATACCCCATTGGGGAGAGTTCTCGGCCAGAACAACCACCCGATCCCCGTGTTTAACTCCGATCTCACGAAGACAAACCGCTGCCTTGAGAACATTACTTCTAAATTCACGATAGGTGGTCGGGGTCTGAAAGGCAAAACTGACCAGAGGACGATCAGCAAATTTTTCACAACTGGAATCGAGCAACTCGTTAAGAGTCAATGGGCTCAACGGCGATGCGATCATTTATTTTCTCCTGCCTAAAACGAAGGTCCTTTTATCATTACAACTGCTTATATTGTATATGGACTCTATCGTACTAAAGCAAAACATACCACTTCATGCCACGATTATTTTAGTCAGCACATGGCACGGCGAAAAATTCGGGAAGAAACAAAATCAGCCAGGCAACACCTTGACCAGCCACCGCTTTGACTTGCGCAAATCTATTTACATTAAAGTAAAATCAATTATTCTTGGGCCGAAACAACTTTATTGCTATTGCCACGGGCAGACGAACAAGGACATATCCATGATAATCAAGCCACTTACCACCTCTTCCCCGGCCGGAGCCAAAAAACTGGCCGACCTGCAGGATCGTTTCCAGTCCAGTGACAACAGCTGCCGACAGATTGTCACCGACATTATCCAGGATATCAGGCAGCGCGGCGACGAGGCCCTGGTTGAATATACCCGCAAATTCGATGCCCCCGACTTCAGCCTCGATCAGCTCAAAGTCACCGGCGCGGAAATAGAGCAGGCCTTCGATCTGGTTGACCATGACCTGAGCGCCACTCTGGATCTGGCTATTAAGCGGATTCAAACCTTTCACGAACATGAAAAAGAAAAATCCTGGACCATCACCGGCGACAACGGCATCATCACCGGCCGGTTGGTCAACCCGGTTGATTCAGCCGGCCTTTATGTTCCCGGCGGCCAAGGCGGCCAGACTCCGTTGGTCTCATCGGTCCTGATGAACGGCATCCCGGCCGGGATAGCCGGGGTAGAAAGACGGGTGATGGTTACCCCCGCCAACAGTGAAGGGTTGGTAAATCCGGCCCTGCTGGTCGCCGCCGGCAAGATCGGCATCAATGAAATTTACAAGGTAGGCAGCGCTTGGGCCATTGCGGCCCTCGCCTATGGCACAGCCTCGATCCCCAGGGTGGATGTAATCGTCGGCCCCGGCAATCAGTTCGTGGCCGAAGCCAAACAGCAAGTCTCCGGCCGGGTCCGGATCGACATGGTCGCCGGCCCCAGCGAGGTGCTGATCATCGCCGACCAGACCGCCATCCCGGCTTATGCTGCAGCCGATATGCTGGCCCAGGCCGAGCACGACCCCCAGGCCCTGGCCGTGCTTGTCACCACCAGCCGGGAAATCGCTGACATGGTCATTAAAGAGCTGGAGAGCCAGCTGCCAAAATTGAGTCGTGAGGAGATCGCCCGGAAATCCCTGGCCGAAAAAGGAGTTATTTTGATAGCCGACTCCCTTGACGAAGCAATCGACATTGCCAATCAACTGGCCGCCGAGCATCTGGAACTGATGATCGGTGATGCCCTTGACTGGGTGAAAAAGATAAGACACGCCGGAGCGATCTTCGTCGGCAATAATGTGCCGGAATCAACCGGCGATTATCTGGCCGGTCCCAATCACGTCCTGCCCACCATGGGCACCGCCCGTTTTTCCTCAGCCCTGGGAGTTGAGACCTTCGTCAAGAAATCAAGCCTGATCTCCTACCCCCGTGCAGCCCTACTGGCCGACAGCGAACACATCCAACGGCTGGCCAACCTTGAAGGGCTGAGCGGCCATGCCCATTCCGCCGCAATCAGAACCGATGACAGCAAATAAGCTGTTTCATCGGGGCCTGAAACGCCTCGACCTTGAGCTTTCCGACCGGGCCATCGAGCAACTCTGCACCTATCTGGC
This sequence comes from Thermodesulfobacteriota bacterium, assembly GCA_039714535.1. Lineage (GTDB taxonomy): Bacteria > Desulfobacterota > Desulfobulbia > Desulfobulbales > JAGXFP01 > JAGXFP01. The sequence continues at coordinate 9,983 of JBDLJC010000049.1, forward strand.
CGAACTGCAGAAATGGAACAAACGGATCAACCTGGTCGCAACCGCTCCCTTGGAAACCCTGATCGAAACCCATTTTCTCGATTCCCTTACCCTGCTACCCCTCGTCAAAGACTGCCCGCCTCCCGGCCTGATGGATGTCGGCAGCGGTGCCGGCTTTCCCGGTCTCGTGCTCAAGATTGCCTGTCCTGATCTGGAAGTAACCATGCTTGAACCGCGCCAGAAACGGACCTCCTTTATGCGCCAGGCGATCAGGATCCTGGGCTTAAAAGGGGTTTCAGTCCTGGAAACCCGCCTTGAAAAAGACAACCCTCAATTGAGCCAGTGGCAAAACGCCACCCCGATTCTGACCAGCCGCGCCTTCGCCTCGATCAATCTATTCCTAGACCTGGCCGCACCGTTCTGCGCCCCCGGCGGCAAGGTGATCTGCATGAAGGGCCGTAAAGCGGAAGCTGAAGTCGCCGAATGGCAAAAACTGTCCACTGCCAGCCCCTTCAAACTCACCGAAACCATCACAACCGCCCTGCCCTTTACCAACGTTCCGCGAAAACTGCTGGTCTTTAGTAAAGACTAATCCAAAACCGGCCTGAGATTTACTGATGACATTCCCAGTAAATATCTTATTTTATGGACAAATTCAAGGTGTATGGCGGTGATCGTTCACCTAACCTCCCAACACCGTATCTAACATTCAGCTTTTACCTCCCTTGCCCTGTTAATGCATAAAGGGCTGCCCGGGAATCTGCGATATTATTCTATGCCTGAAATATAATGAATAGTCTATTAGGTTGTAAAATAAGTCGATTGCACAATTTACGTAATATCATTGCCTACAGTCGTCGTCCAGCAACCCCCTAACTGTTTTGGCTAGTTGATTTAACTTGATTGGTTTGAATGCATACTTTTTAATGCCAATTTCCAGGGCATCTGTCTCTGAGACGACGGAGCTATGCCCCGTAAAGAGTATTATGGGCAGGTCCGACGTTATTTGCAGGGCAGCTTGCGCCATTTCAAAACCACTCAGCCGCGGCATTGTCTGATCAGTGATTAGCAAGTCAAATTGATCGGGCTTAGCACGAATTTTCTCAAGGGCATCGCTACTATTCATGATCGCTGTAACCGTGTATCCAAGACCCTCCAAAAATGCTTCGAGCATATCGGCAATGGTTTTTTCGTCATCAACAACTAAAATTCTCTCATTGCCCCTTGGGAGGTTTTTTTCCTTTTCCCCATTGCCAGACAGAGCCAGGTCTTTTGTCACGGCTGGCAGATAAACCTTGAAGTTGGTGCCTTTCTCCGGTTCACTCTCTACGCTGATAAATCCTCGGTAGTCTTTAATCGCTCGGTGAACAATAGCCAGTCCAAGTCCGGTGCCACGCCCCTCTTCCTTGGTTGTAAAATATGGATCAAAGATCCGTTCAATCATTTCATTGTTCATGCCGTGCCCGGTATCACTCACCGACAACACAATAAACGGTCCGGGCGAGACATCCTTGCCGGAGACTTGCGCTGCCGTTATTTCTTCCCGGCTCAAGCTGATGCTCAAGGCGCCCTTTTCATTCTCAATAGAATGCAGGGCATTGGTACAAAGATTTATGACGATTTGATGAATTTTTGTCGGGTCTGCCTCGATTAAACCGCATTCGTTGTCAATATTCTCCTGAAAATCAACAGTAGAAGGTATAGATGAACGCAGCATCTTCAAGGCCTCCATAACGATTAGATGTGGCTCAAAAATCTGCAATTCGATCTCTTTTTTATGACTGAAGGCGAGAATCTGCTTAACCAGTTCCGTAGCCCTTGCTCCTGCATCGAGGACTAAGTCGACATAGTTTGTCGGGTCTCGCTCAGCCTTAATCGAAAGCTTAGCCAACTCAGAATTGCCTATAATCGCAGTCAATATGTTGTTGAAATCATGGGCAATACCACCTGCCAGGGTGCCAATAGCTTCCATCTTTTGAGATTCCTGGAGCTGCATTTCCAACTGTTTGCGATCAGTGATATCTCGAACGGTTTCAATTCCGCCAAAAATCAGCCCTTGACTGTTTTTGAGTGGGCTGGCAGAAATTTCAAAATATTTTACATTGCCATCTTTTTTCCTCATGGTCTCACGTCTATGGGCCTGCCCGTCCTCATAGCATTTTGTCAGCAGACAACCTTCACAGACAGTATCTTTACCGTGAATGCCGTTATAGCAATGTTTTCCAATGTGCCCTCCCACTAACCGTTTGTGAATTTCATTTTGATATAGAATAGTAAATTCTCTATCCAGAACTGTAAGACCGTCACCCAAAGCAGCAACAACTGCTTCCAGTTTATTTTTTTCCTGGATAACTTTTTCTTCAAAATCCTTACTTTCACTAAGATCACGGGCAACTGAAAGAATAAATTCCCCCTTTTCAAGTGATGTATATTTAACATGGACTTCTACCGGTAATTCCGTGCCGTCTTTACATTTATGTCTCCCAAGAAAAAAATTGTCTTTTCTTTCACATAGGATTTTTACGTGCTCATGCCAGGAAAAATCATCAGGGAGCTCTGCTTCGATGTCAACAACTCCCATCTTGAGCAGTTCTTTGCGACTATAACCAAGATTTTTACAAGCTTTATTGTTCACATACAGAAACCTGCTTGTCTCTGGGTCTATGATGAATATTGCATCGCTAATCTCATTGACAAGTTCTTTTAATAAAGATGGGGTCAGCAGCTCATCTTGCTGATGTTTGGTGAAATATTTACTGCCACGGAGCATAATGCCATGGATCTTTTCGATAGCTTTAGCTAACATCTAATCCTCCAACTAACTAATTATACGTTTTAATCATCGCATGATGCAGTTTATACAAATTACAACATATTTGTCTTCCACAGAAACATATGCCACCCTCCACACTGTAGATTTCTACCACCATAGACCAATCCAGATTTATGACTTCCTGCGACATCTTTAATTTCGGAAGGCACATGTTCATTGTCTGATATAAGGATATAAAGCAGATTCTTCAGCCGCAACTCTACTCGTCTCATTGCCTTGGTTAAATTTTATTCTACATCGTGCTCACATATTCGCCTGCTATTCCGCCGGATACCTATCCCACATTTTCTTTCTTCTGCTTTGAAAAAAGTTTGCTATAATTGCTAACATTGTCGGTGTAAAAAAACGAACCATAAATTACTATTAGTCGCCCCTTGGATGCGAGGGGCAAATATATTTTTTCCGGCAACTCGAAAAACCAAACAAATGGATTAGATAACATGTCCCTTTCATCCGGAGATACCCCCCAATTCGCCCCCCCGACGAACCAAGGCAAAGTCTTACTCCGTTCGCCATATGCCGTCGGGAGCTACAAGAAAGGTTTTTTATTGCTGTTGCTCTTGGCCTTCTTCGCCCTCCCTCTGTTACCGAACGTGGTTGGGGCCGAGAACGACCCGGCGACTGTCTATGTGATCCCGGTTAACGGCGATGTGGAACCGGCCATGGCCGCTTATCTTGACCGGGCAGTGCAGGAAGCAGGCACTGCCCCTGAAACCACCATCGTCCTGGAGCTCGACACCTTTGGTGGCCGGGTCGATTCAGCCCTTAAAATCGTGGAGACCATGACCGCAATCAGTGGCCCCCGGACCATTGCCTTCGTCAAAAACAAGGCCATCTCGGCCGGCGCCTTGATTGCGCTGTCCTGCAATGTCCTGGTAATGCAGCCCAACACCACCATCGGCGATTGCGCGCCGATCAGTTTTTCCCAGGAAGGCGCGAAAATGTTGGGCGAAAAATTCCAATCGCCGTTAAGGGCCAAATTCCGGACCCTGGCCAGACGTAACGGTTATCCGGTCGCCCTGGCCGAGGCAATGGTCAGCGCCCACCTGGAAATTTATGAAGTCAAAATGGCTGACCGGACCCTGTACCTTAGCGATAATGACTTGCAGGCAATGAGCAAGGACGAGCAGAAAAAGATCATTAGCAAAAAAGTAGTGGTGGCCGAAGATGAGCTCCTGACCATGGACGATGCCGAAGCCCGTGATCTGGGGTTCTCCAGAATGACCGCCACTACCATTCCCGAGATGCTTGCCCGGCTTGACATTGAAGACTACCAACTGGTCCGACTTGAGCCGAGTTGGTCCGAAGCCCTGGGCCGCTTTCTGACCTCCATAGCCCCGATCCTGATGATGATCGGCATGGCCGCCCTTTACGCCGAGTACAAAGCGCCAGGTTTCGGCCTGCCCGGCCTGGTGGGCTTAACTTGCCTGGGCCTGGTCTTGGGTAATCAATATATTGTCGGGCTGGCCGATCACACTGAGCTTATTTTACTGCTGCTGGGCCTGGTCCTCTTGGGGGTTGAGGTGTTCGTACTTCCGGGTTTCGGGGTGGCCGGGGTGGCGGGATTTCTCTGCATCGGCCTAGGCATGATCCTGTCCTTCCAGGATTTTGTCCTGCCCGATCCTGCCCTGCCATGGCAAAGCGACATCTTGCTCGATAACTTGACCAAGGTCCTGGGCTCGTTTATCGTGGCCTTTGCGGCCGGGCTGATGTTCTTGAGTTATTGTTTCCCGCGTCTGGCCAAACTGATCGAGGGGCCATATCTTGATAACACCCTGGCCGCCTCCCATGCCGATTCCCGTGAAGCTGCGCAAGTAGCAATTGGTGAGCAGGGCACGGCCACCACCTTTCTCCGACCGGCCGGTAAGGCCCAATTCGGGGCAAGGGCAATCGATGTGGTCACCGAAGGCGATTTTATTGAGAAAGGCGCCAGGGTGAAAATTCTGACCATTAAAGGCAATCGCGTGATTGTAAGCAAGGATTTATAAGCGACCGGAGGCATCGAATCCGCACCAACAATCGCTTGCAGATGCTAAAATAGATGGATCTTAAAATATTTCCTGTAAATCTTCTTCAATAAGTTGGATACTCGACTTGTGGAGATCTTATTCTTTTAGGGAGAACTAATGAAAGAATTTTTCATGCCGGTTACTCTGCAACTGGCCGGAGTGCTAATCATCATTGCCGAAATTTTCCTACCCTCCGGTGGCCTGCTTTCGCTGGTGGCCGCCGCCCTGTTCGGCTACTCGTTGTTTATCGTCTTTCATGATATTTCGACCATGGCCGGGACCTATTTTGTCCTGGCCGATCTTTTTCTAATCCCGATCCTGGTGGTAGTCGGCCTGAAAATTCTGGCCCGCTCCCCCGCCACTCTGCAGAACACCCTGTCCAGTGCCAGTGGCGTGGTCTCCCAGTCGCCCGGGCTGGAAAATTTCCTGGACTGCGTCGGTAAGAGTGTCACCGACCTGCATCCCGGCGGCACCGCCATAATCGACGGCCAGCGGGTGGATGTGGTAAGCCGGGGCGAGTACATCGAGAAAAATAAAGATATAGTTGTGGTAGAGGTCACAGGCAACCAGATAATTGTCCGGGAAAGATAAAGTACAACTAATCAGGGGGGCGGACAACCTCCCATCACATTAACAGGAGAACGAAATGACTATAGCTCAAATAGGTATGTTGGCCCTGGTAGTTGCGGTAATTGCGCTTTTGTATTTTATCGGTTCCTCGCTTTCCCTCTGGATCCAGGCCCTGGTTTCAGGGGCCAAGGTGGGACTACTCAATATTATCTTCATGCGCTTTCGCAAGGTCCCGCCCAAGATGATTGTTGAGGCCAAGATCATGGCAGTCAAGGCCGGTCTAACCGTCACGACCGACAACCTCGAATCTCACTATCTGGCCGGCGGTAATGTCTTGCGGGTCGTCCAATCCCTGATCGCGGCCGACAAGGCCAATATCGAGCTTGACTTCAATCGGGCCGCGGCCATCGATCTGGCCGGTCGTAATGTTCTGGAGGCAGTGCAGATGAGCGTAAACCCCAAGGTCATTGAAACGCCGCTGGTAGCAGCCATGGCCAAGGACGGCATCCAGTTGAAGGCCATCTCCCGGATCACGGTCCGGGCCAATATTGATCGCCTGGTCGGCGGCGCCGGCGAAGAGACGATCCTGGCCCGGGTCGGCGAGGGCATCGTCACCACCATCGGTTCAGCCAACACCCATAAGCATGTGCTGGAAAACCCCGACTCCATCTCCAAAACCGTGCTGGCCAAGGGGCTTGATGCCGGCACCGCTTATGAGATCCTTTCCATTGATATTGCCGATGTTGATGTCGGCAAGAATATCGGCGCCGAGCTGGAGACCGACCGGGCCGAGGCCGACAAGAAGATCGCCCAGGCCAAGGCCGAAGAGCGGCGGGCCATGGCCTACGCGGTTGAACAGGAAATGAAAGCCAGGGTTGAAGAGATGCGGGCCAAGGTTGTAGCGGCCGAGGCCGAGGTGCCCCTGGCCATGGCCGAGGCCTTCAGAAATGGTCAGCTCGGGATCATGGACTATTACAAGATGAAAAACATCGTCGCCGACACCAGGATGCGGGATACCATCGGCGGCGAAGCCACCAACCCTGAGGACAAAACTGAATAACTACCGACCTGCAGGCAAAAGGTAAGGAATAATTATGGATTTAGAACGAATATTTACGCTCGTCGTTATCGTGATAATCTGGGTGATAAGTAACGCCGTCCGCAAGATCACCACACCCGAGCAAAAAGATCAGGGATCCACCGCGCAAAAGCCGGGTTTATTCAAGATTCTGCAACAGAGTCTTGCCACCCTTGAAGAAAAAAGCCAGGGCGGGGAGAGCATTGCTCTGGATAAATATTTCCAGCCCCAGACCGCCGAACCAGAATCACTGATTGAGCTGGCGGAGGATGCCATGCAGCAGGGGGAAGCGCTTCCCCCTTCAGCACCGCCAAAGGCCGTCGAACCCCGGGCCACCATTATGCAAAAACAGCCGCAAATGACAAAACGCCGCAAATTGCAAAAGGCCATAATCTGGGCGGAGATTCTGGCACCACCTGTGGCTTTACGGGATTAATGGGCATAGCCCCAAACAACGTCAACCCGTATTTCCCCGGAAGTCCAACCGCAATAAGGCTCTGCCATAAATCGCAGAGCCTTATTTGTTTGCTCCTTGTCATCCCGGTTGTGTTAGCCGACTATCATATTCTGTAAGCATGGCCCATGCCTTACCTTGCAACAGATAGCCTGTCTATTGCGGCCACTACCATAGAGGTTAGAGTGGATCCTTGGACCGTAGTGAGAGATATTATCTTGCCAACGGTTATCAGGGATCGACCGGGTCTCTTAATTCTTGCCTGACTTTCAGCCAATCTTGCTCCGTTTTGATAAAGGCGTCTACCATCAACGGATCAAAATGATAATTGGCTCCGTCGGCAATGATCTGTGCCGCCTGCTCGGTTGTTATGGCCTCTTTGTAACATCGGTCCGAAGTTAGGGCGTCGTATACATCCGCTACTGCCATTATCCTTGAGGCAAGGGGGATATCATAGCCCCTGAGACCGCTCGGATAGCCCGTGCCGTCCCATTTCTCATGGTGCCCGACGGCCACCTCGTAGGCCAGTTTGAGGAAATTAGAACCATTCTTCTCATAGAGACCCAATAAGAGCTTGCCACCGATAGTGGTATGACTTTTTATCAGTTCGAATTCTTCCTCGCCAAGTTTACCTGTCTTATGGAGGACGGCATCAGGGATGGCGACCTTACCGATATCGTGCAAAGGACTGGCATTGACAATGTCCACCATCAGGGAATGAGTTATTTGCAATTCTGGATGTTCTGTCAGGAGATATTTGGCCAATATGTGACAATAGGCCTGAACTCTGCGTAAGTGCTGACCAGTCTCGCCACTGCGGTAGCCGGACAGTTCGGCAAGGCCGAAGACCAAATCGTCCATGCCGTCCAATCTGATCAATCTGCCCGCATTTTTGAGGCGCAACTTCAGTTCATCAAGAAAGACCGGCTTGGTCAGGTAATCGTCGGCGCCGAGTTCCAGGGCGCGAACCAGGGAGTGCCGGTCTTCGAGACCGCTCAGGACCAGCAAGTAGGTATAGTGGTTTTCTTCGTTCCGGATCAACTCTATTACATTATAACCATCCATAATCGGCATCATCAGGTCGGTAATTACCAATCTGATGCCGGGATTCTCCCGCCAGAGCCTTAGGCCTTCTTTGCCGTTATCTGCCTCGATTACCGAAAAACCGCTGGCCTGAAGCTGGCCACAGACAATTTTCCGCTGGATCGGCTCGTCTTCAATCAAAAGAACAGGACTGCTCGTCTGAAACTGCTTCATTAATAATTACCGCCCGGACAACTCATCTAATTATCTTTATCCAGATCGGTAAGGGCGTTATTTATTTCCTTTTCCAGATCAGCATACCCTGTTTTGATATCTTTAAGAACAGCTCCGGTCTTACTATGGTTATTATTCTTGCCAAACTGTTCGAGGGTCAGCATCGAATCTTTGAGAATCTCTGCCCCGAGGTTGGCGGTTGTTCCCTTGAGTTTGTGGGCTAAAAAGTGAATGTTCTCGCCGTCTTTTTGTTCGATGGCGAGCTCTAATTCGACAAGGGTCTGGGGAGTTTTTTCGAGGAACATTTCCAGGACCACCTGATACAACTGTCTGTCGTTGTCGATGCGGGCCATCAGGGCGCCGTGATTAAGGATAGCCGGGTCTTTCACCATACCTTGAACCTCGCTGAATATTTGTTCATCTCCGTGCCTATCCGCAATAGTAAACCATTTCCCCAATAGTTCCTGCCAGAATCTTCGTACTCAGCTGTTTTGCCGTCAAGTCGTTCATCCCGGCCCTCAGACATTTCTCCCGCTCTCCAGCTAAGGGGACGGGCGGACATAGCGATGGTTGGCAGACTGCCCTTTTGTCGGCGGATATCGTCCGATGACTCCCGCCACTGCCTGATCTCACGGCTGATTTGCCAGCCATCCATTTCAGGTATTTAAGTAGTCATTGACTATAGCAAAGAGTTGTTGCCAAACACAACAAATGCTTAAAGAAAAATAGCGATTTATAGTTTACCCGTAACCCCACTTCCTGTTTTTGCCGCCTGGACCCGGCGGCGGCCTATCTTCAAACGCTACATCTGGGGTTATGCAAGGGAAAGGATCTGATCGGTCACCTCCGTAAAAGCAATATCATGACTGATCAGGAAGAGCTGGTCGTACCAGTGCTCAGTCACCTCTTAACGGCCGACATCAATAGCCCGGAAGGCATGGGCCAGATTGGCCAGGCGGGCAGCATCAAGGTTTGAAGTCAGCTCATCAAAGAAAGCGACCCTGGCGCCGATGGTCTGCAGCAGGGCCAAGAACGCCGTGAGGGTCTAACTATCGGTAGCCCTCTAAGTTCACCTGATTTTCGCTTCCCTAAAATTTAAAGCCAAACGGGAGATTTCAATGCAACAAATGTTGCGTTGACACTAGCAGAATCTGGCTGGATATGTTTGAGCGACGTAATTTAATCGAATTTTCCAAGCCGCCATCACCGCAACCTCTTGATTTTATACAGTTTTTGTTGTGCTCAAAACTATGAGACAGCAATGTCTGTAACATCTAAAACTCATGTACGTGTATCGAACGAACTTTCATCGCCGTGGCTGTTTCCACAATCTGGCGATGGTGGGTAAAAAGAATCACTTGGTTCCTCTCAGATAAGTCAGCCAAGGCCTGAAGTGTCGCTTTGGATCGCTCATCATCGAAGTTGATCAGAATATCATCGACGATGAACGGCATCGGTTCGCTAGTCTTGAGTCGCCATTCCAGAGTCGCCAATCGTAATGCCAGATAGAGTTGATCACAGGTGCCGGAACTCATACCACCAACCGTTAACCTGGAATCATCCGGGCGTATGCCCACCAGGATGGGATCGCCATTATCAGCAACATCTGTCCGCAATCCGGCAAAAGAGCCAAGAGTCAGCTCAGAAAAATACTTGGAGGCTATCTGCAATACCGGGTCCTGATGCTCCTCACGGTACCGTTCAATCTCATCCTTCAGCACTACGGCAGCCAACTTAATCCGGGTATACTGGTCAACAAGGCGTCGTATCCTGGCCGCAACTTGTTCCATTTTTTCGGATGCCTCTGCCGCCTGAGCGCTGCCGTCCATAAGTTTCAGTTCTCTATTTTCTTCACCAATAATCTCTGAAGTATCCTTTATCCTTGAATAGAGATCTTCTTCGATCTGTCGTTTAAGTGATGTTATCTGACTCGGCAGCTCATCCACATTCACTTCCTCGGCCTGGCGTTTGATTTCCTCAAGCGGGACACCTTCACTCATTTTTGCCAGGGAGGATCCTGCCTCAGAGATCTTCTCATGCAGACGCTGATACTCGTTAAATTCCATGATGGCTTGGGCAAGATCTGCGGCCTTGTCACACTTCGCTGCCGCAAGCAACTCGGCCATCTGCCCATCCAAGTTTTGTTGAGCTTTTTCCGCATTTTCTATTTCAACGGTCAATAGCTCTACTTCCTCTCTATTCGTCTTCAGCAACTCATTGTCCTGCCTGGCTTTGCCAAGCATGGTATGCAGCTGAAGCACAGCCTGATCAGGGGATCGGTCATTTAAATCCGAAGATGCCTGCCCCAACAGGGTCTGCACATCACCAGTAAATTTATCGACGTCACGGTCAATGCCATCGATACGGCTTTGCTTCTCCTTTGCCTTTTCAAGCTTATCAAAGCAGTCACCAATGGTTTCAAGAAGATCAAGCGCTTCACTGGGCAAGACCTGGCCCTCAAGTCCCAAGCCGACCAGTGCCTTATCCCACATTATCTGCCAATCGGTTCTGGCTGCTTCCGCAGCTTCCTGCTCTTTTTGGGTTTGATCCAAGGCGGTTTGGATCTGTGCCCGTTTGTCGTAAAGTTTCTCCAGATCAGACTTGTGGCGGGCGATATTCTCCAAAACCGATTCAGCAAAGACCAGAACCGGCCCAAGTTCCGGGTCAGATGAAAGATCCTTGCTTTCCCCCAAGGCTTTCAGCTCCTCTAACATGGCCTTGTGATACTTTTGCCGCAACCTGTCCCTTTCTGTCACCTCGCCTTCTTTAGCAAAAGTCTCCGTCACCTTAAACCGCAGGGTGTCAATATCAGTCAACCAGGCGAGCATTTCCTTTGGAGATAGCGGCTCAATCTTGATTGACTTCCATTCGGCTTGCCACTTGGCAACAAGGCTCTCTTCTCTTTTTGTTAATCCCTGCTCAAGCAGGGTGAGTTCCTTAATTGACTCCTCAAGCCTCTCAATCCTGGCCCGCAGCGAAGCTGATTTCGCAACCCGTTCTGCCTCTCGTCTCAGTCGATCAGCAATGTGGTCTACCTGCCCGACAAACCTCTCGTAGGACTCATGTAACTCCTGTCCAGGCTCATATGCCTCAGCTTCTTTAAAGATATCCTCGCCACCAATCCATTTGCGGCGCAAAAGATGCCAGCCATCCTGCCGCTTAGTGCGCGATTCCTCAAGGTCCTGTTCGGTGGGAACTTCGCCCCCATATGCTATTTCCTTGCTATCGGCCTTGGCACCATGTAATTCTGCACCAGTCTTTTGACGATCTTTCTCTAGTTGCTGTCTATCTTTGTCAATCTCACTGAAATCCGTCTCAAAACGTCTCACTGTTTCCTGCAAAGGCAAGGTCAGCTCCAGCAATTGATCCAGATCACCGGACCACATCCCTAATCTCTTCAGCTCTGACTGGCAGTGTTTCTTGCCAGTATCAATTTCGCGGGAAATCCCCTCGATCTGCCTGTCAATTTCACCCAAACGCTGGGCCAACTTAAATTCCTTTGCCAAACCATCACTTTCTCTAATGGCGGGCTGGCTGGCCAAGGCGTCGGCAATTTTTTTAAGCTTTCTCTCTGCTTCAGCTTTCTGCTTTCGCGCCTGTGACACCTGCTGCGTCAAGGTCTCATGCCGGGAACTCAAATCATGAATGGTTCTCTTCTTGCCAAGCACCGGCCGTAAAGAATCAGCATCTTCAAGTTTCAGATCAGGTCGTACCTCTTCGATAAGCGCTCCGGCTTCCTTGCGATGCGCGATACGCATCCCATCTAATCTGTCCCGGTCCTTCTGCCCCTTACGGTACTCACCAAGTCGTTGGTGTAAATCTTCAATTGTTTCCGCATGGTCAAGAAGTAGTTGGTTCAGGGGGATGCCAGCCTGTTTGGTCTGCAGATTCTTTAACCGATCTCTGTCTCTATCAAGCTGTAGGTTGATTTCACGGATATCCTGCTTCACTTGCCGAAGTTGCTCCGAAAACTCCGGCGGTAGCACGACCACATCTCCTAACTCCAGTAGCTGCTTCTGCAGGTTTTCGAGTTCCGCCAATTCAGGGATAGCCTTGTTGAGCCGGTCAAGCCGCTGGATCTCGGTGCTCTTCTGCTTGCTATCTTCCTCCAGTTCGGCTTGCTCGTTCTCTGCGTCCTGCAAGCGCTTCTTGTGCTCTTTCCATTTACTGGGAAGCAGGCTTGTCTCTCTGACAATTCTTTTCAAATCTTTGTATTCTTTAACTGCCTGATTAATCTGCTGTTTGGTACCTCGTGCCCGGAAAAGTTCATCTGCCTCTTCATCAAGGGAGTCTAAAATCTTCTTCAGGGAAGAGATACCTGCGCCGGCAGCAAACAGAGCCTGACCAACCTCGCCTTTCTGAGCCAGGATATCCTCACCACCGTCCACCAGAATTTTATGATCGATTCCGTATAATGATTCAAAAAGGCTCGGTTCAATACCATGCAAAAAGGCGGCAAGCATGCCAGGATCAAGTGGGTTACCATCAAGGTCCAGGAGATCGGCCTTTCTTTTCTTGCGGCGGAGAAAGGCGAGTTCCTGGCCATCCACCCCTTCGAGGCAACCACCGACCAAGAGCTGATCACTGGCATACTGAAAATTATCAGAGGTACGTACAGGAAAACCGTATAGAAGAGCCTTCAGCGCCCGGAGTGAGGTGCTTTTTCCTGCCTCGTTAGAGCCAAAGATGATATGGAGGCCCGGCTCCTTGGATCCAAACTCAATAGTTCGGTCAGTGAAGTGACCAAAGGCCTTCAGATCAAGGCGCTTGAGCCTCATGCCTCTCCCCCGTGTTGGATCAATTTTGCGATCAGGAGTTCCTTGACCTCTTCCCGTAGCTCGGCCAATTGTTCAGGCTGACCATCCGTCAGAGAATCATCACCCAGCAACTCCGCCGGCAATTTAGTTTTCAGGTTGGCAAGATCCGGTACCAAGGCAGTAAGCACATCATCACCGAAATCCAAGCTCTCAACTGCCTGCAACAGGCCGGACAGAGGTGTATCTTCACCAAGGATCTCTTCCAGGCTGGTCTTGCGGCTGGTTCTAAATTTCACCTTTTCAAGCCAGACATCACCCATGCTGGCGGCAATACCACGAAACTCTTCGGTCCATTGAATCAAGCGAGCATGCAGTTCAGCATGGAGGGGACAGCTTCCAACCAGCTCTAATCGAAGCGCCAAAGTCATACCATCGGCCAGACCTTGCTCTTTCTCCATGGCCGAGCGCACCCGTTCATACACTGTTTCTTTAGTTTCGCATTCAGACAGATCGATCGGGCAGATAGCCCAGCGTAGTATGTCGAATTCTCGATGCTCTACATCGATGATATGTCCATCCTCCACAGTCACCAGGGTGGCGCCCTTGGCTCCGGCCTCCTTGATATGACGGCCTTGGATATTACCGGGGAAGACTACCCAGGGATCTTCAGAAATTATTTCCCGTTTATGAACATGGCCCAAGGCCCAGTAGTCATATCCTTTGGCCTTGAGTTCATCCAGGGTACACGGAGCATAATTTTCATGATCCTCACGACCGGTCAGGGAGGTATGGAGAAGCCCGATATTGAAGTAATTGGAATCATGCTGGGGATATTGCTCGGTCAGGTTATCGGTTACCGCTCTGGTAGAGTAGCTCTGCCCATGGATGATGACGCCAAGGTCATCAAGTTTTACAGACAGGGGCCTATTATGGGGGAACAGGGTGACATTATCGGGCAAAGGCATGATCTTGGTAATCTGATTGGCAGCATCGTGATTGCCGGAAACAATGAACACCTTGATCCCGGCCTTATCCAGCCGGCCCATCTGTCTCGCAAAAAAGAGGCCGGTGTTGTAATCCTTCCAATCACCATCATAAAGATCCCCGGAGATCAGGATAAAATCAACTTTTTCCTCAATAGCCAGATCAATCAGGTTGTCAAATGCCCGCCTTGTTGCACCCCGGATTTCCTCAACAGGAGCATCTTCGTGAGTCTCAAGACCTTTCAATGGGCTGTCGAGGTGTATGTCTGCGGTGTGGATAAACCTGATCACTTAAGTTCCTTTGGCTTATTTTAACGCTATTTACGAGTGTTAAATAGGGACGTCCCCAAGTTTGCACGAATATCAACAAGTCAAGCCTGACCCAGGATAGGAGATTACATTAATTTGCATGTGGTGTATATTTTTTATCTGGATTGTGTAATTATACACTGGATAAAAATACAAGAAGCAAAGTAATGCTAAAATTAACATTGTTTACAATAAAACTTTAGGAGAAAATCATGAGCACAGAGATACAGACATTAATGCTTAAACTTTCACAAATTGTAACTTTTTTAGTAGGTATTGCGTTTACCTCCTATAATCTAGTCAGCTTTAAGGTTGATAAGTCTGGTTACTACTTTCATGACGACAACCAGCTTTGGTTGGCGTTTGGAATATGTTTTTTAACGGTTGCCTATGCAATAAAAAACTGGAAGAAATTGTAGTTTGGTCTGTTTTCCCCGGTACGTTTTCCTCCTTAGTTTAGAGAAGATGCAATTAATTTGCAACGGCTTGCCAGTACCATAAAAAAAGCGGCTTAGAAAATAACTCTAGCCGCTTTTAATTTTAGTGCTCAATACATCTCCGACTTTAATAGCCGGTTGCCAAAAAATAAATATGTTCCGGTTTATCCACTGCTTGTCATTACTTCAACTCTTCTCGCAAGCAAGAGTCAAACGGAGACCTGGCTCCTTTCAGATTACAGGGAAAAATAGCACTATGCCCCCAGATCTCTGGAGAAAAAAGAAATGAATTCAACAGCTTACAAGATAACAACAGTCACCTTCATCCTGGCCCTGATCTGCACCGGTTGCGGTAACTCCGCCGGCAAGGGACAGGCAAGAGAACTGTCCGGTAGCAGTAAGGTGGTGAGTCTCAAGAGCAGCAAGTCGGTAAAAAAACAACTCTACTCACAGTACAAAGAATGGAAAGGGGTCAGATATAAGGCAAACGGCCTGAGTAAAAAAGGGATCGACTGCTCGGGTTTCGTCCACCTTACTTTCAGGGATAAACTCGACCGGAAGATCCCCAGGACAACGTCCCAGCTTTCCAGACTTGGCAGCAAGATCAGCCGAAAACAGTTGCGGGCCGGTGATCTGGTTTTCTTCAAAACCGGCATCAAGATCAGGCACGTCGGTATCTACGTCGAAAAGGGTAAATTTCTCCACGCCTCCAGCAGTAAGGGAGTGATCATCTCCCGGCTGGACAATGTCTACTGGCAGAAACATTTCTGGCACGCCCGCCGAGTATAGAAATCACCCGCGCTATACCCCTCCCCCTAACCGCAGAGAAGGCAGGATGATGGATCGCACCCTACCTTCTTGATACTAACGGTTTTATGCAAAAGGCAGAAAAGATTGCCGAGCGTATTTTACGTCCTGACAGGTCAGGTTGACCCAGAGGGAAATAGTATTATGTCCCCAGATTTCAGATTTTATAAGGGTAGATTCAAGTTCAAAGTGCACCACCTAAGCTGAAAACAGGACATGACAGGACTTCTGGTATGTTGAGAAGATCGACCAACTCACAACCAGAAGGAG
>JBDLJC010000050.1:0-25523 GCA_039714535.1 Thermodesulfobacteriota bacterium
CTCCTTCTGGTTGTGAGTTGGTCGATCTTCTCAACATACCAGAAGTCCTGTCATGTCCTGTTTTCAGCTTAGGTGGTGCACTTTGAACTTGAATCTACCATGAAAAACGGTGAAATCTGGGGACACAATACAGATTTATAAAAGCAGAAGAGGTAGCCAAGAGGATTATAAGCCTTGGCAAAGTAGAGCAACCCAAGAAAAAATAGTATGATGTCCCCATATTTGGGATATTTGGGATATTTGGGCACCGTAGTCCATCAGGTAAAGGCTGTATTTTTTGACGCCAAGCGTCTCGATGAAGCCTTCCATGATTTTGGCAAAGTTGTCGAAAGTGTAATCGAAATCTTCCGTAAGTGGTTGATCGCTGTTGCCAAATCCAGGATAGTCTGGCGCTAATATGTGGTAAGCGCCAGACTATCCTGTCGTCAGATTGCGGTACATATGCGACTATGTGGGAAATCCATGAAGCAGTAAAAGAAGTCGGCACAGTTTTATTACCGGCTTCACGGGAGAAGATATTTTTGACCATTGATTTGAACCGTTTTATAAGTGGTCGCGGATGATGCCGCCATTTACTTCGCGATGGTCTTTACGGTTTCTTCCGTGGTCCAAACGGCACTTGCGATAAATCGGAAGTTGACTAATGCTGCTTCATAACCGTTGCCCTCGGGCACAATTGCAGCAGCTGTGGCATCCTTTACTACGGCAACCTCAAATCCCTGTTCCACCAGTTCTCTCATGTGGGACTCGGTGCACAGATTGGCGGACATCCCTGCAAGAATAATCTTGTCAATCCCGCGTTTTCTCAATTGTAGAACCAGGTCGTTGGTTTCCGGTCCGTAAACTTTATGCGGACTTACAACAATTGTTTTTCCATTATTAATATATGGTTTATAGCGGTTGAGCCAGTCTGCGCCGGAGTCTTTGAACCCCTCAAGATCCAGGGGGTCTTTGCGGTCAAACATGTTGATTTTATGCATCAAGACTTCAAGCGCTCCTTCGAATTTCCAATTTTTATCCGTTGGATAATAGTAGTGGGGCGAGACAAACACCGGGATGTCTTTTTTCGCAGCTATTTTGAAGAGAGCCTCAATGTTTTCGACTGTATTGTTTTCTGTTACGCTCTTGCCGACAACGCCCCAGGTTGCCCCCTTCGGACTCAAGAAGTCGTTCTGTGGGTCCGTGACAACAATTGCGGTTCTTTCGTCTACTTGCATACCAGGGTTGGGAAGCGCTGCAGACGCTATTGACGTGAAGTTGATAATGATGAGACACCCAAAAAGAACTTTGATCAAAGCAGGCCTAAGTAATTTCATTTTGATCCTCCATTATTTCATCATTTAAAATAGATTGTCAGTTAATTTGAATGTGCCTACTCTCTCACCTCCTTGTTTGATAAGCGGAAGGCTCTCCGTATCAGTGAATTAGACAGAATGGGCCGAAGTCTAGTAACCAGACCGTGCCAATGAATTTGCCGCTTAGCGCCGCCAACGTTCTCGCGGTTGATATTTTTGCTATGTGGTGATCCAGCCTTTGTTTGCGACATATTTTGTGTACCAAACTAAAAAAGCAGCAACTAATGGAGGCATAAGAATAATTCCTATAATCTCGCCGACCCCAAAGTTGATGCCAATACTAAGTGTGTGAACCGTTGTTATGACCACGCCTAGTAAAGAGAACACAAACAAATAGAAAGCAGCATACTTTTTAAGCATAAGTAAAATGCAGCCAAGTGCGCCACCAAAAACTGCTATTGCAAAAGCTATAGTGGCCCATACAGGTCGCCCAGAAATAATTGCTTGCTCATTCTCTCGATATGAAGCAACCATATCTGGATTCATCTGCACGAAGAAATTTATACAGCCCATAATATTCCATATCAGCATGAAAATGGTTATAGCCCAGAAACTCCAGTGACTGCTAATCACTTGTTTACTGCTCATCGAATGCTCCATTTATTCTTTGCACATAATGATGATCGATTATCATAAACTGTTGCAGACCAAGAGCCAAAAAAGGTCACGGCTATTCCGCATTCCACTACTATTGTTCCTCAATAGCCCCTGGATTGCCTGCCCCGTTATCCAGGTATTTCTTCAGGCTGTTGACAAAGAAATGATCCCAGCCCATTTTACAGATTTCATAACAATCCAGAGAGGGAACAAGACCTTCATGAACGAACGATATTTTGGTGTTATCTCCTTGTTGTTGAATATTCCATTTAAGTTTTGTTCCTTCCCATTCTTTGCGTATTGTAGGAGGTAATCCTTCGTGGACATGATGTGCTTCTATGCATGCCAACTCAACACTTATATTGGTCATTAATTTTGTAGCACGCATCGTCCAGTATGTTTGGTCAAACCTGAATGTGACCATGTCACCTATGGCAGTCACCGAACCACTACTATCAGTCCACCACTTATTAAACTCAGAGGTTAATGCCCGATATGCAGCATTCGGTGTATTAGAAACGATTATCTCCCGAGTATAACTATCAGCGACCATTTGGTCTCCTTTTTCACATAAATAGTGATAGGCAGATTCTGTAGGTAAGGCTCTTAAAGATTTGGGTCTGGGGTGGCATTGCTACTTCCGGTCGTCTGCCGCCAGAATTTTTTCCACCTTGCCCTCTTTGCGGCCTGGACCAACTTCACCACCTCCGATGATCGATTGCCAGCCATAAAACTGCGCCACGCTTCTTGCACTCCTGCACTCTCACATAAATCACAGCACCGGACGGTCAAGCTCCAAATCGGCGCGGGCCCAGGCACGGCGGAAGCGTTTCTCTGCATCGGCGGCCAAGGCGGTTGCCCCCTTGATTTTCAGGCACTGGGTCAGACCGTAGAGAGACCAGGGATTTTCAGCGTTCTTCAACAGGTCTTTACGGAAGACGGCCTCTGCCTCTTCGATTCGGTCGAGATCGAGCAACAGCGCCCCCAATGATTGGCGAACCGGATAGTACCAAGTTGGAGGCTCATCGAAGAGGAGTTTCTCTTCCAGAGCAACCCCACGCTTGAAGTGAGTGAGTGCCGCGTCGGTCTTTCCATGGGCGGCAGAGATCTCCCCGGTTAGGACTTCCACTGCGATGCTCAAGATGGCCGAAGCACTGTTCAGGTCCCAAACCTTCACCTCTGCCACAGCAGGGTCGGCCGCCAGGACTTTAAGCTTCGTGAACTCCTTTTCTGCTCTGGCGACATCCCCTTTGCGGACATAGGAAAATCCGCGGGCATAGTGCCACATGCCGAAAGGGTACTTGAGGTCCTCTGCCGGGGCCTTTTCGGCGAGAATCTCGTCCCATCTGCCGAAGCGCACCAAGGCGTAATAAGGTGCCAGGAAGTACAGTTGCAGGGCGCCCATTCCGGGTTGGCGCATCTCCTTCTGGTCTATCCCCGCAGCCAAGGTCCGCGCCGCGGCGACGGCTTCCTGGGAGCGGCCCTCCATCATATAGCTGGCCAGCAGAAAGTGAATATTGTGGGGCATATAGGCTGCCTGGTAAAGGCCGCTGCCGGCGAAGGAGGCACGCAGTATCTTGTCCACCCCAATTGCCTCTTCGTTAATGGTGCTGCAGTCGTGGTAGAGTCCGGCGGCATAATAGGCATGTCCCGCCATGTGCACCAGGTGTCCCGAGGCCGGTGCCAGATTGCGGATGAGGTCAGCGCTTTTAACCGTGTCTTCCGGCCTGGGGGAATTTTCCAGAAGGTGGATGTAAAGGTGGTGGCCATGGGGATGGCCGGGATGATTTTTCGTAACTTTCGTCAGGATCGTCTCGATCTCCGGTTCCCATGGCTGCGGGTTGCCGTCATCGGCCCAGTAGTTCCAGGGATGAAGGTCCATAAGGGATTCGGCGTAGAAAACAGCGACGTTCGGGTCATCGGGGTAGCGCTGGTAAACCTCTCTCATCGCCTCGCTGAAGGCCTTATCAAGTGAGGAGCGGTCGGGCATCGGCTCGGGGGCATAACGGACCGCCAGGGCTTCAATCAGGGCCCGTTCCTTGGCAGTTACTTTCCCGGCGAGCGCCAACGCTTTCTGGGCCATGGCATAGGCCCGAGGCACATTCGCGTCGTTCATTGGGGCATTGATGTTCGGGCCCAGGACGAAGGCAACTCCCCAGTAAGCCATAGCACACTCTGCATCGTGCCTGGCGGCCTCCATGAAGGAGATCTCGGCATCGGCATGGTCAAAGCCGTAGGTGAGCACCAGCGCCTGGTTGAAATAGGCCTGAGCTTTCTTATTGTTGGTTGTGATGGGGAAATCCAGGGCGAAGAGCCCTTCGAGCAGAGGAACTTCCGTGGAAGTATCGGAAGATGCTGCATGTTTACCTCTCGCCCAGGTCGTTTGTGAGGATGTTGTCGCCAAAAAAACAACGATAAAAAGGGCGAAAATATTTCGAACGACCGGGCTTCTCAATATCGATTGTTTCATGATGTCTGCTCCTGGCAATGGTGGTTGCCTGCTGGGCCACAGTGGTATGTCGGGAGATAAGGCGATTGCTGGCTAGTTTTTGTCTAGAAATGCTTTCGCCTGTCGTAACCGCGCGTTCTCTTTATCGGCGTCGGCTGTCATCTTGATGAGCATCTCATAATAGAATTTCGCTTTACTCATGTTTCCTCCCAACTCAGCGGCATGACCGGCTCCATACAGGCTGTTGAAGCGATTGGGATTGCGCTCCAGAGATATCTCGTATTCCGACAGGGCATCCTTGTAATGGTCCATCTCAAGGAGCATGTCAGCGAACATCTCGCGAACGGGCAAGACTTCTGCCGGGGTGACAGGATGTTTCTCGGTTGAGGCCTCCAATCCGGCAGCACTACGCATCATCTCCAGGCCTTCTTTTTGTTTGCCTTCTTCGTACGTCAGCCATGCCTGTGCAGACAAGCGCTGAATCTCGATCTGTTTCGCCCAGTAGGCGGAGGTCTTCGCTGTTTCCTCACGAAGGGTAGCCAGCTTGTCAAGCGACTGCTTGGCAGCTTTGCTGTCCCCGCTGCGGGCGGCTCCGAGTGCCCGGGCAAAATGGGTGACCGCTTCCATCGCCAGAAACTTGTCCCACGGATAAGTCCCCGGTGTCTGAGGTTTGAGCATGGCGGCCTTCTTCCATTGATGCCGCTCCAATGCGATACGCGCCGGTACCGCAGCAAAGGGATAGGCACTCGCTACATGGGGCTGGAAAGGGCCCTGGAGATTTTCAAGAACATCCAGGACCTCCTTTGCTTTTACATCCTGGGCTCTTTGCAGATAAGCGTATGCCAGATAGTCCAAGGCGTGGAGGTAGTGCAGGGAGATCTGATCGCCTGCCGGATGTTGCAGGGCAGCGGCAGCAGATCGCGAATTCATATCAATCGATTCTTTCCAGAGACCGAGTCGTGTGTAAATGTGGGTCGGCATGTGCAGTGCGTGAGGGATAGCGGGGGCTATCTTTCCATAACTATGGGCCACTTCCAGAGCATCTTTAGCCAGAAGTGGCGAGTCGTATGCATGGATAATATAATGATGGGCTCCCGGATGGTCAGGGATCTTAGCTAAAACCTTCTCAACGATCGCTCCTGCCTCTTTCTGTTTGACAAAGGTCTTGTCATTGGGGTCTGCGGTCCCCAGGTATGCTAGCGCATAGAAAGCAGCAGCTTCCAGATCGTCGGGGAACTGCCGGTAAACCTTTTCCCATCCCTTGGAAAAGCTGGCCAGGTTGGACTTTTCATTACGATTCCAGCCTTTTGAGTAATAAGCCTCGGTGGCTGTGATGTAGGCACTTTCTCGTGTGCCCTTTTGCGAACTGGCTCTAGCCTTCTCCAGCAGCGACTGTCCCTTCTTAAAATCCGCTTCGCTCGGAGGGTCAGACCAAAGCGGGTGAATGTAACTCATGGCCTGGCCCCAATAGCCCATCGCGCATTCCGGATCTAATTCTGTGGATGTGATAAAAGCAGCTCTGGCGCCTACATAGGTCATATGATGGAGCAATGCATCGCCTCGCTCGACATAGTGGTTGGCTTCTTCGCTGCAGGACAGGGGAATCCGCACTGTGCCCAGCTGATCTCCGTACATATCTTTCTGCTTCTCTTTGGCAGGAGAACACGCGGTGAGTACCAAAAGCAGAGTGAATACTAATAAACGTTTCATGATGTCTCCTTCATTTTATATGCGACTGCCTGTTTGATGTCGGGACGGATTGATGTGGTAGTGTGCCAAGTGCTTTCGGTAGGTAATGGCGAAGTAATAAAAACATTTTTTCGTGATCATTCCTCTGAAGATTCGGTAAGGCATTTAAGACATCTAATGCCCGATAGAACCAGCTTCTCACAAACTAATCACAAAAATAAAGTTTTTTCGGTAGTGTTGTTTTTGTCAGATAAAGGGCACCTGTGAAGGGGGAGTCTATCTCTTGACAAGGGCCTTTTAGTGGGTGACCCCCTTGTAGGTATTCTCCGGTTTTAGAGAGGTGTGCTCATGCTGGGGTTGAGAGAACGGTAAACAAGGAAAGCTCTTTGTGAAAAGAGGCGATGGCCAGGGTTTTAGCAAAACCAGATAAAAAGGATTATGGCGCCGACGGCAAGGCCAAGAATGATGCCGATGAGTCCGGCGGCTCGCTCGTTCTTCGGATCTCGGGGGCGGGTTTGAGAGGTACGGCCTTTTACAGGAGACACCGGTCGGGCAAGGGTGGCGCCAATATCATTACGCAGCCAGTCGGCAAGCTCATCCCGGATGATCAGCGTCTGCCGCCCGGCTTCTTCCCAGTTGATACTTTTGCTGACAAGCTTTTCAAGGTCAGGCAGCAGCTTGTTGAGAGCCTGCCTGGTCTGGTCCACCTGCTCGTTGCTCAGGTCGTTGATTTCCACGCCGGCCAGGAGCAGCGTTTCCGCCCCTTCCCGTGCCGCGCCGTTGGGGAGGTGCTGTTGCACCTGATGGGTGACGGCGATGAAGTTGTTGCCCTGGCCCTGGGTCGCTCGTTGGAAATAGGCCTCCACATCGGTTGACTGGAGAGCGGTGCCGGGCGGGATGATGAAGCGATGGCCAAAAGGACCGCCCCTGGGGGTTTCGGCTAAAAGAAACGGGGCGCCCATCAACTTCCCCATACCGGCAGAACAGGTTCTTCGGGCAGGCCGGAAAGAGTAAAGGTGATGGAACTGTCGGCAGCATCCTTGCGGTCCAGTTTCAGACGCCGACCGTGCAGGGTCCCGACAGCGCCTTCCCAGTTGGCTTCACCGGTATTCTTGCTCCAGAAGGAAGAGCAGGAAACTTTTACATAAACTTTGGCAATATCGGATAATTTCGCCCTGAATCTGGTGCTGCCTAATTTCGAGGATACGCCGCCCTTGGGCAGGCTGAAACCTGCTTTTTCAATAATGGTCTTGCCGTTGAAGGTAACGAAAAGATCGCCGTTTCGGCAGCCCCTGCCCCAGCTGATGTTATCGAAGACTAGTTTGAGATCCATGGGGTTGGCCAGGCGGTTAAGGTGTTGCTGATAGCGACTAACAGATCGCGCCATTTTTTGGAGCGGCCCATATTTCAGATACTGGGTAATGTGCTCCTGGTCTTTGTATTTCACCACCTGGGCAAATAGCTCCTTGTCTTCGCCAATGTCCAGCAGGCCATGCATGTTTTGCAGCTGTTTCAGCTGCCGGGCGCCGAGCTGCTCGACCAGCGCTTGGTTGTCCAAAGCCCGCTGGAGAATATTCCGGGCCTGGTCCCAGAGTTTCTTCCTGGATTTTTCGTTGATGCGGTTTTTGAATTCGCTCACCGCTCTTTTCTGGAAATCGACCGCGAATTTCTCTGTTTCGTCCCTGGCCACAGCCTGGCCCTGCATCCGGTTCAGAAATTTAACGGCCGTGACAATATCGCCCTGGCGCATGGCCTCGAGATATTGGTCACGGTTGATAAGCCATTTTTCTTTACCTTTGTCCTTGGCGAGTTTGATCTTTTCAACGGCAATCCGGGCCAGGAGTTTCTTCTGCTGACCATAGAGCTCTGCGGTCACTGCTTCTGAAAAGGGTAGCGTGCGCAGCTGCTGGTAGAGGTTTTCCAAGTCTTCTTCGCTTTGGGCGCCTTTAAGCAGGGCCGATTCAAAGGTGGTGGCAATGTTGGTGAAATAGATCTGGTTTTCAAGATATTTTTTTGCCTGTGCAGCTTCCGCGACAATGCTCTTGGCCAGATCGGTGTAAATGCCGTTTTCACCGATCTGCAGCAGATATTTCTTGGCACGTTCAACCCAGACCAAGTCATCGCTCGCCTCCTCCACCGGCCGCCAGAGCATCTCTTCACGGCGGTCACGGAACGAACGGAGGGTTGCCATGGCCTCATCGCTTTCCATGACCACGAGACGTGAGATGACGTGGCGGTAAAATGGCGCCCGGTAGTACGAAGCCAGCCAGTCTTCGTCGTCTTTCAGGTTCTGCAGGGTGGCCTGGGGATCGCTCTTGGTGGAGAGGATGGAACGGTACCTGAAATTGTCATAAATACCCTCGCCCACCGAAAAAATCGAGAAAAGGATGGCCAGGAAGCAGAGGGCGTTGGCCGTAATGGTGAGGAAATACTGTTTGAGGATTTTTTTGATTCTTTTCTGCTCTGGGGATTTTTTGGGAAAACGTTTGGCCAGGGCCCGGCCTGTGCGGATCAGGGGGAGTGACAGAAAGATAGTGGCGTTTTTAAGAAAACACCAGCCGGATTTTTTGGAGACCTGTTCAATAAAACGGTTGATATCAATAGTGTCGCGGCGTTGGGCCGCCCAGATGAATCCGTCTTCAAGGCCGAATGATTGCATCGGCGAGACCAACTTGGGCCTTTCAATGATTGCATCGTCCGTGCTTCTGGTAAGTTCATGTTCGCCGAAGGCACTGACCGGAAAGATCTGGAAGTTATCCTTTGTGACCGAATATTTGAGGGCATCGACCAGGGCCTTGTGGGGCGGCTCCGGTTTTTTTTCCAGAAAGCGGTGGAGTTCCCGGTATTCATTTTCCGGGGTGGTATAGCGCAGAGGACTTCGCCGATCCCATTTGTTGATCAGCAGGGCTAGTGGGATATCGAGGGTCGGGCCTTCCCTGTTCTCGTTTTTCAGAATAGCAAAGGCCTGTTCCAGTTTCAGCAGTTCTCCGGTCAACGACTGGCTTTCTTCATCATCGGACCGGGGGGTTTCCGCCAGGACCAGAAGGCCATCCATGCTGCTCAGGTGCTCACGCAGCCGTTTGGCCATCTCGTCATTGGAGATGGATGGATCGATGAGCTCGCCGGAATAATCTATCAGTTCTACCGGGTAGGTGCGGTAGTTGGGGGTGGTGAAGTGGTAAAGATAACGGAGGGGCTCAGCCCGGTTGGGATTCGGGGGAGGAAGTTCGCCCCGGGAGAGGCGCTCAATGGCCTTCTCAAGCCATATTTTTCCCAGATGAAAAGCAGAGGCATGGTCCCAGACATCCCAGGTTTCCGGGGCGCCTTGCGGCTTGGGCATGTCATCCGATTCAAGGATCCAGGTGCTGGTGAATTTACTGCTATGGGCAACACATTTCATCGCCAGGGCAGCCAGGATACAGGTCTTGCCGGAAGCGGCCCGCCCATAAACCGCGAAACGGTAAGATTTCTGGTCTTTACCTACCATGCGCCACTACCTCCTGTTTCTACCGAGGAAAAGCCAGCGGAAGGGGCCAGGCGCTCTATCAGTCTGTTTTTATTCATTAAATCTCGTTTTGTATTAAGCAACAACTATTAATATCCTACCATAATTTGCTGTCAGCAAGAAAGAATTGGTTGCAGATCTTCCTTACCGTCATTTTCTCCGACGCATCAATTTCCCCCTTTCACCCCAGGCAAGGAGGCCCCGGTTGACGTGGCATTGCAAATCAGTGCGGCCGCGGGTTGCCGGTAGTTGTCTTGCGGAGCATGCCGCTTACCTGCATCAGCCACCAACCGGAAACATTTTGCCGCCAGGCGGTCAGGGCGTCATGGTCAGGCGGGGCTACCACCTCTCCAGACGGTACCTGTTTACCTGTGGATGGTGAATTGAGACTGTCGGCAACAAAACCATTTGCCGAGTCCTCAAGGTAGCCGCTCACTTCCTTGTCCGGGAAATCGTTGCCGGGTTGGATAACGAGCCGGGCATCGCCGCGCAGCAGGATGCGGCCATCAATAAGGTTCAGGGTCTCCAGAGAGCGATGACTGGCGCCGCTGTAACTGAGCATGAACCGAACCGGCCTGGTGCTGTCAACGATAGTGGTGGTGGAAACCGTTTCCCGGTAGACCTGTTGCATCCTGGTGAGCATGCCGGTCACGCCGAAGGGAATCAGTTCCTGGTCGCTTAGTTTCGCCGCCAGGGCCGCGCCGAGCTGTTGTTCCGCAATCTGCAGACTTGTTTTTTTCAGATTAGGGCCAATTTTGCCGTCCTGGTCAATTACGGCAACGGTTTTACCGACATTGACAACCGCTACGCCGATTTTCAGGATTGGATATAAAAACGAGACCGGATCGGCCAAGCTGTTGAACCACTCGGTGGAGGTCGGGTTGCGGCCCTGGAGGAGTTTTTTGGGCACCTCCCAGATCGTATAAAAGAACGGCGTCCAGGTTTTCAGGATACTTGGCGGCGTCCCCACCTCTGACTGCAGCCCCTTGTCGCTCATTTTACTGTAACGCTGCAGCAGACCATGATAGTTGTTGCCGGCCTCGAAAAGATTCCTGAAGGCGGCGGTTTTGACGGAGGTTGCTACGGCTCGCCTGGCCAGATCATGAAACAATACCTCGTCACGGAATTTCACGAGGACCCTGAACGTCTGTTCATCTCCCTTGAGCAGAGCCTGAATTACGGTGCCGTGCAGATCTGGTGGATACGGTGATCTTCCCAGTTCCGGATAACCATAGAGCAAATCGATGCTAAGAAGGCCGCGAAGACGCAGAAGCCTCTCACCTTCCGGCAGGGCGAGCAGATCCCAGATTCTCGGGTCGCCAAGATAGATGTCAAACATGTTGTGGTTGCCAGCCGCGACCCTGACCAGCTTGGGCCAGATCGTGGATCGGAAAGTAATGCGGAAGGACTCATTGCTTCGCAGGCGTAAGCGTATTTCGGGTCCGTATTTGAGAACCATATTGAGTAGAGAAGCCAGTTCAGCATCGGTTTTGTCCATCTTTACGGTAAGAATTTCCCGCAGCCACTGATCGTATTCAAAACCACTTTCATCGGTTCGGTTGAAGAGGAAGATCACTTCGCTGCCAACCAGGCCGCGCCGGTATAGTTTGCTGATCAAGTCCGCATTGTTTTCCAGGGCGTCGGTGAGCAGATCTGCATTCATGGGAGCAGCGTGCAGTACGTAAAGATTGACCAGGAAATCATAATCGCCTCCTGATGACTCAAACAAACGGAGCAGGAGGGTTGGTTTCTCGGCCACCGCGAACAGCGCCCCGCTTTCCGGATGTTCTTCCAGAAAAGGCATGATTCCCCGGTAGTTGCCGAGGTCGGCGAGCAGGGTCATCTGTTTGCCGTAGGCCAGGGAATCCACCTGGCGGAGCATGGTAAACCAACCATCATTAAGCCGGAGAAAATTGTCCACAGCCTCCGTGGTCCATCCTTCCCGAATAAACTTTTTACGTATCTCAAGATAGAAGCCAGGCTTGTCGGAACGGACTTCGGTGGTGTCGGGCTGCTCCATGGTTTCCTGGACTTCAGGCCGTCTCGGCTGTTTGAGGTAATAACTAGCCGGTACCCCGACTACAAGCACTGCAATCAGGGTCACCAAAAAGCTTTTGACTATTCGTCGCCACATTTCTCTTTTCCTTTTCCTGAAGGAGGGAACGGTGGTAAGGGAACGGGGTCTGGCCGCTGAGCTAAACGTTATGCCTTTGCCAAGCAGGGAATGCAGACTGGACCGTTAGCCCCTTTTTCGGCCTTGGGCTCCATCACCTTCTCGCCGCAGACCCGGCAGGTCAGGCTCTTGTAGATTCGGGCCGGGGTTGGCATTGCTACTTCCGGTCGGCTGATCTTGAACAACTCCCGGTCGTCTGCCGCTAGAATTCCCGCCATTTTGTTTTTCTTGGCGGTTTGGACCAATTTCACCACCTTCGTTGAGCGATCGCCAGCCATAAAGCTGCCCCAGGCCTCCTGCACTTCTGCTTCTTCTGCTGGCGATTCCCAGTGAACAGCAACCCTCACTGTTTCATTTGAGGCCCGGTTTATGAAGGTGTAGACCTGTTTGCCGTAATCTCTGAAAATCAGGTTGCCCTTGCCGAATGTACAGCCGGCCAGGGCCTGGATAGCATCCACCGCGCAGGAATTGTTCTCGACCACGGCCACCAGTTCTTCATCGCCGGAACGGCTGATGCCAAGTTCAGCCAAGGCCAGCCTTGTTGCTCTGAAACCAAAGGCCAGGCCGGGGCAGGCGTGACCATGGAATTTAACCACCTCGGCAAAATCTTTATTTATGTCGCTCATCAAAAAGTTTCCTTCTAAATTGATCAAACCAGTCATTTACAGGTTTATTTATTGGTATAAGACAGGTTAGATTATCATCCCAAATTAAGACAAAAGCAACTCCTGCAAGGAATAAAGATGGCAACTACAATTTTTCTGACCAGACACGGCAAAACTGCAGCTAATCTGGAAAACCGTTTCGCCGGGCGCACCAGTGAGCCCCTGCATCAACAGGGTTGTGAGCAGCTTGCCGAAGTCGCCGACAGACTAAAGAACAAGCAAATCAGCGCTATCTACGCCGGACCGCTGACCCGGACCAGCCAGTCGGCGGAGATAATCAGTAAGGTGACGGGAGCTATGCTTCACACCAGCGGAGCATTTAACGAAATCCTCATCCCCCACTGGGATGGCTTGACCAAGGAGGAGATTACGGAGCAATTCGGTTCTGAATATCCGACCTGGCTCAGTTCGCCGAATAAATTCAAGCTGCCGGACTGCGAAACCCTGAGTCAGGTCCAGGAGCGGGCGGCAATGGCGATCGAAAAGATCTTTGCCGAGCGAAGTGGTGAAACGGTGGTTGTGGTCAGCCACCTTATTGTGGTCCGTTGCCTGGTCCTCTACTATCGCCACCAACCGATCAGCGCATTCAGAAGCATTAAGATAGACAATGGTTCTATCTCCCGACTGACACGCAATGATGAGGGTCGGACAGAGGTGGTGCTGGACGTGTAAGGGGGCGGGATGTTTTTTTAAAAGGTCGTGCTTTTTCGTAGTTTGGAAGGCAGGATGCCCAGTTGCTCACGATATTTGGCCACGGTCCGTCGGGCCAGCTTAATGTCGTCTTTCTTGAAAATTTCGGCAATGGCATTGTCGCTGAGCGGCTTGGCCGAATCTTCGGCCTGGACAATGGCCTTGAGTTTGTTCTTGATACTCATTGAGGACATAGCCTCACCGCCGTCCCTCCGCTCAATGGCGGAATTGAAAAAGTACTTAAGTTCAAAAATCCCCTGGGGCGTATGGACATACTTGTTGCTGGTCACCCGGCTGATGGTTGATTCGTGCATCTCAATATCCTCGGCAACATCCCTCAAGACCAGGGGTTTAAGATGCTCAACCCCGATGTCAAAAAATTCCCGCTGAAATTTGATAATGCTTTCCACCACCCGGTAGATGGTGCGCTGGCGCTGCTGGATACTCTTGATTAACCAGGCGGCCGAGTTCATTTTTTCCTTGATATAGTTCTTGGTTTCACCGGGCGCGGCCTGTTCCTCCTTCAAAATTCCCCGATAGAAATTACTTATCTGTAGTCGGGGCAAGCCATCATCGTTCATCATGATGACGTATTCGTCGTCGAGTTTGTAAACGTAAACGTCCGGGAGGATGTAATGGGGGTCTTCATCTGAGTACTGCCGACCGGGGAATGGGTCCAGCCCGATGATGATATTGATGGCGGCCTGGACTTCAGTTCGGGAACAGCCGGTGGCTTTGACGATCCCGGCATAATTTCTTTTTTCCATCAGAGAGAGATGGTCTCTGACGATGCGGGCGGCCAGAGATTTTGCCAGGTCGAGGCGGTCAAGCTGGAGCAGAAGTGATTCCTGGACCGAGCTCGCACAGATGCCGGCCGGGTCCATTTCCTGGATGGTCAGGACCATATCTTCAGCAGTTTCTTCATCACAGCCGGTGGCCTCGGCAATGGTTGCCAGATCAACCCTGAGAAAGCCGTCACGATCCAGATTGCCGATAATAAACTCACCGACCGACTCTTCCTCTTTGCTGACGGTGGCAAGGTTAAGCTGCCAAGACAGATGACCCTGCAGGTCCTGCTTTTTGGTCAGGATATCGAGCCGTGACGGCAGGTCCGGATCATTACTTGGTCTAAAGGAGGGTAACGGTTCGTACTCGTTGGCGTAATCCTGCCAGTCTATCTCCTGGAGGGATGAGGTCGCTTCCATCTGCACCTCGGCGGTCTGCTCGGCGCTTTCGGCAGATGGGCCGGTCTCTTCCTTATTGGAATCAAGCTTGCGACTGTCGGCATCCCCCTGCTCATCGGTGGGGGCAAGTTCTTCAAGGACGGGGTTCTGCTCAATTTCCTGTTGGATTGCATCAACCAGCTCCAGGCGGGATAACTGGAGGAGTTTTATCGCTTGCTGCAACTGGGGGGTCATCACCAGTTGCTGGCTGAGTTTAAGCTGCTGTCTTAGTTCGAAGGCCATAATTTAATAAATTTTCGCAACAAGAGATTTGTCCCTGTGTGCACTCCCTTTTTAGAAAAGAACCAAGCGGCTACATACTGAAATTATTACCGAGGTAGATGCGGCGAACTTCCTCACTGTTGATGATCTCTTCGGCCGGGCCGGTAGTCAAGATCTTGCCACTACTGACGATATAGGCATTATCACAGACCGCCAGGGTCTCTCTGACGTTGTGATCGGAGATCAAGACCCCCAGCCCCCGCTCTTTAAGGTCAAGAATAATCTGCTGGAGATCGGCTACCGCCAGGGGGTCAATACCGGCAAAGGGCTCGTCCAGCAGGATAAAGCGGGGATCGATGGCCAGGGCGCGCATAATCTCAACCCTGCGACGTTCGCCCCCGGACAACGAATGGGCCTTGTTCTTAGCCAGATAGCCTATTTTGAGATCACTGAAAAGCTGTTCGATCCGTTCCTTGGTCTTCTTGCGTGACAGCCCCAGAGGCTCCAGGACGATCCGGATATTTTCCTCGACGGTCAGTTTCTTGAAGACCGATGAGTCCTGGGCCAGATAGGAAATTCCCCTCAGGGCTCGCTTGTGGATGGGCAGAGTGGTGATATCTTCATCGTCGAGAAAGACTGAACCTTGGTCAGGCCGGATAAAACCGGCAATCATATAAAAGGAGGTGGTCTTGCCGGCCCCGTTCGGACCCAGCATACCGACGATCTTGCCGGTCTCAACCTTAAGGCTGATGCCGTCAACCACGCGCCTTTTCAGGTACTGCTTGGCTATGTCTATGGTCTTTAAAATTGCCATTTCAATTCCGGGATCATTCGTTAGTCGTTTTAGTTTTATCAGATTCGGGGTAGAAAAAGGCCTTGACCCGCGTGTCTGTATTGCCGTTCTTATTTTCGACAACGCTTTTCCCCTCATCCAGATAGAGAATAACCTTATCGCCGGTAACCGTGTTGTTTCCCTGCCAGACTCTGGTGTTGCCGGTGAGGACCACCTTGCGGTCTTCGGTCGCGAATTCCATCCGGTCACCGGAAGCCAGCCAGTCCTGCTTGATTATCTTGACCGTGCCGCTGGCCTTTAGTTTCTCGATGCTTTTACCACCACTGCCTGCGGGGCTGGCAGTTTCTCCGGCCTTTCGGTAATAGACGGTCATTTGCTCGGCCCGGATAATCAGATCTCCCTGGGTGGCTTCAACGTTGCCGGCAAAGAGTACTGATCCTTGGCGCTGATCAGACTCCATGCGGGCGGCTTCAATATGAATCGGTTCATTGGCCAAACCATCGCTTACTGGCATCGCGTAAATTGCCGGAACCGACCAGCAGCAGGAGAAAATGATATTTAACAAAATGGTCAGGGCAAATCTGGACACTGCTTTATTCTCCTTAAAAATAGCCGAGGTGAACCATGAAAACCTTCGTTTATCCCTGCTAATTTACTTCCTCAATAGTTAATTGTAAAGCTGAGTAGTCGTCAAAAGCCAAAGCCATGGTTTGACTGATCTTGGTCGGCCTGGATTTAGCTGTGGTGGATGGCGAGGGATAATAGCAGGGTTGGTTTGACGTTGGCTGAAGAGAAGCCGGGAACAGAGTCACCGGGTGTCTTTTTGTATGCAGATATTAGCGGGATTTTGTGGCAATTCTATACCTGCGGAGTTCTTCCTCGCAGAGGCGCGCAATACTGGTAAGGCCACTCTTGGCGCTTTTGGCGTACATCTGTGTGTAATACTGTTGGTAAAAGGTGGGATCACCTTCAATCAGTGATTTAAAATTCTCGTCTGATATTGAATTTGATACTATTATCCTTCTGACTTCAAACGGGCTGATCGGAATATCGTTCAGACCGGGCATGACTGTAACAGCTAGTTTGTAGTTATATTTCCGTAGAGATGTA
Source organism: Thermodesulfobacteriota bacterium (assembly GCA_039714535.1). GTDB lineage: Bacteria > Desulfobacterota > Desulfobulbia > Desulfobulbales > JAGXFP01 > JAGXFP01. The sequence goes on from JBDLJC010000050.1 coordinate 16,472, forward strand.
ATGTCCCGCTCCGTAAAAAAGCCGCTCGGGTAGGCGAAGGAGAGGATCTCTTCTCCTGTTATTTCTTCCAGTATTTTTTTTGATGAACCCAATTCTTCGTCAAGAACCTCTTGCGAAAGTGTATAAAGGTTTTTGTGACTTACGGAGTGTGAGCCGAAATCACAACAGTCGTTTTCGTTCATTTCCCGGATTTGTTTTTTGTCCAGATGATTCCCCCGCCCTATATGGCCTGTTGGAACGAAAAATATAGCTTTTAAATTATTTTTTACCAGAAAAGGGAAGACGTATTCATAGTCTGAGATCAGCGCATCATCAAAAGTCAGGAGGAAAGATTTCGCCGGTATTTCCTTTTTATTATAGAGATAGTCGTATAACTGGTCCATGCCGATTGGCTTGTAGCCACGGTCTAGTAAGGAATCGACCTGTTTTTTGAGTTTTTCAGCCGTGATCGTATAATTTGAGTTATTGTCGCCAATGGCGTGGTAACACAGGACAATTATTTTATTACTCTGGGGCACGATGTACTTGTCCTGATTATCACATCCGGTAAGCGAAAAGAGCATGAGCAAGGTCAGGATAGATGTTTTGATAATATTCATTGGGAAAATGAGTGGCGCGTTTAGTGGAGTATTTGTCTGCCAGCTCATAAGTTGCTCAAGTTTCTAGTTGTCGTTACAATTTAGCAAAGAGGAATAACAAATGAGCCAATTTAAGAGACTATCATAGACGCTTTGGCATTGCCAGCACCATATCGTGTGGACACCGGAATACCGTTTGAAGCTTAGCGAAGATAATGTCGCGACAGAGGTTGCCAACAATGTTGGTAAGCGAGTTTTTATTGGTGAAGTTGGCAGGAAAACACTGGGCCGGAATATTGGTTTTATTGAACAGGTTGGGGCCTTCAGGTCTATATTGGCAAAGATTCAGAGACTAATCATAAAAGACCATTTTGCAGGGTTTGCAACCGGTGGTAGACGCCTCTCCCGGCCATTAATGAATCGTGGTCACCCTCTTCAACAATCTGCCCCTGCTCCATAACGATGATCCGGTCGGCGCGTCTGATCGTGGAGAGGCGATGGGCGATGATGATGCTGGTCCGGTTGGCCATGGTGGCGGCCAGGGCCTTTTCGATCATCATCTCGGTTTCGGTGTCAATGCTGGAGGTGGCCTCGTCCAGAACCAAAATACGCGGGTCCCGGATCAGCACCCTGGCCATGGCCAGGAGTTGCCTTTGCCCGGCCGAGAGAGCCTGACCGCCCTCACCGATTCTGGTGGCTAATCCTTGCGGCAGGGTTGTGATAAACCGGCTTAACTGGGCGGCCTCGATGATTTCGTCCAACCGCTCCTCGGTAACTGTCTGGTCCAGCACGATGTTTTCCTTGAAGGTGGTCGGGAATATATAGGCATCCTGCATAACCAGGCCGATCTGGGCCCGCACTTGGTGGTGGTCCAGCTCTTTGAGATCAATGTTGTCAAGGAGGATTTCACCCCGATCTGGGTCGTAGAACCGCTCCAGCAGGTTGATGATCGTGGTCTTGCCAGAGCCGGTGGCGCCGACAATGGCAATGGTCTCACCTGGCTCAGCCCGGAAGGTCAAGTCATTCAGCACCGGCCGCTCTTTTTCATAACCAAAAGTCACCCCGTTAAATTCGATCTTGCCCGCGGGCGCGGTCAATCTGCTGGGCTCAACTTTAGTAGGCAGCTCGTTGGTGGTATCAAGTAACTGGAAGATCCGCTCTGCCGAGGCCAGCGAAGATTGGACGATGGAATATTTCTGAGAGAGCTCCCGTAACGGTTGGAAGAAGAGGCGCATATAAGAGAGGAACGCCACCAGCACCCCCATGGTCATATGGTCCTGAATGATCTGGCCACCGCCGTACCAGATGATCAGGGCCACCGCCACGGCGCTGAGCAGTTCCAGCATGGGCATGAAGATAGCGAATATCTTGATCTGGTGCAGACATCTGGCCAGATAAGTCTCATTCAAGGCGTCGTAGCGGCGGAGGGAATCATGTTCCCGGGCAAAAAGCTGGATGATGCTGATCCCGGAGAGCGCCTCTTGGAGAAAGGCGTTGAGCCGGGCCAGCTGGGTGCGGATGTCGCGGAAGACCAAGCGGGCCAGGCGGCTGAACAGGATGGTGTTGAAGATTATCACCGGGACCAAGAGCATCATGATCAGGGCCAGCTGCCAGTTCATCAGGAAAAGAATCAGCAGGATACCAGCAACTCTGGCCAGATCGTTGAACAGGGTGACGATAACCGAGGTGAACATCTCATGCATGTTCTGAATGTCATTGGTCAGCCTGGTGACCAGTTTGCCCACCGGGTTGCGGTTGAAAAAGGCGGTTTCCAGGGAGAGCATGTGGCTGAAAAGATCCTGACGCATGCGATGCATGATGTGCTGGCCGGTCCATTCCAGGATAATGACCTGAAGAAAGTTGGCCAGAAAGCCCAGCCCGACCAGGACCAGGAAGATCAGGGCCAGTTGCGATACTCCGGCCAGGCGGGCGGCCGTGTCAAGTTCACTGTTGATGATAAAATCATCAATGGCCCTCCGGACCAGATACGGCAGGGCCAGGCTGCAGCCGGTAATGAGCAGCGATAGGATGATCGCCCCGCTCACAGCCAGCCATCTGGGCACAGTGTACCTCATAATCCGGCGCCAGAGCCGCAGATCGTCGGATTTTTGCAGACGATCCTCTTCGAAATAGCCGAAATCGTGCCGCATCAGTTACCAGCCCCGTCGATAGAGATCTGGTGGTTGTAGATTGTTTGGTAAAACCGGTTCCGGTCCAGTAAGTCGTGATGGCTGCCGCGGTCCGTTATTTTGCCCCCGGCCATAACCACAATTTCATCGGCGTTCAGGATGGGCGCGACCCGGTGGGAAACCATGATGCAGGTTCGGCCCGGCAGCCAATGTCTGAAATTGCTGATTATCCGGTGTTCGGTCTTGGCATCCACGGCCGACAGTCCGTCGTCAATGATGATCAGCGGCCGGTCCATCAGCAGGGCCCGGGCCAGGGCGATGCGCTGGCGTTGACCGCCGGAGAGCAGCAGACCCTTTTCCCCCACCCGCGCTTGGTAGCCGTCGGCAAAGCCCAATATTTCAGTGTGGATAGCAGCCAGCTTGGCGACCTGTTCGATTTCGGCCTGCTCGGCATTCGGGCGGCCAAAGCCGATGTTGGCGCTGATGGTGTCTGAAAATAACAGGGTGTCTTGGGGGACGTAGGCGATTCTGGTCCGAACCGCTGCCAGGCCCAAACGGTTGACATCAATATTCGCCCAGAGGAGCTGGTTGTCACCGACCGGATATATACGGGTCAGCAGCTGACAGAGGGTGGTCTTGCCAGCCCCGGTTTTGCCGACGATGGCCAGAAAGCCGGGTTTGATCTCCAGATTTATGCCATCGAGGATTGGCCCGCTTGTCTGGCCGGCGTGGCTGAAGGTCAGGTTCCGGATCGAGATTAGATCATTGCTGACCGGCATCGGCAGGGGCGCCGGTGGTTCTTTAATTACCGGTTCCTCGGCCAGGATCAGGTTGATCCGATCCAGAGAGGTGATGCCGCGCTGGAACAGGGTGGTTACCCAGCCGATGGCCATCATCGGCCAGGTCATCAGAAAGAGGTAAGTCATGAAGGCCACAAAGTCACCGATAGATATGGTCCCGGTAATGGTCAGCCGACCGCCGAAATAGACGACCAACAGCAGGCTGACATTGGCGATCAGGGTCGAAAAGGGGAACAGGGCGCCATGGACTACGGCCAGCTGCAAGTTGTCTTTCACATAGTCCCGGCCCATTTTGTCAAAATACCCGGTCTGGGCGCCCTCCTGGTTATAGGCCTTGATCAGCCGGATTGCCGCCAGGGTGGATCTGCTGAATTCAGTGAGGCGGGAAAACTGTTCCTGGACCCGGCTGAACCGGCGGTGGAGGACCGCAGTCAGAAGACCGGTAAGCAGGGTCAGGATCGGCATCGGCGCCAAGGCGATCAGGGTCAGCTGCGGGTGGATATAGGCCATAAAAGCCAGGGCGGCCGTGGTCATCATAATCGCATCGACGCAGGAAACCAGGCCGATGCCGCAGGCCATCTGCACTGCGGTAAGGTCGTTGCTGGAGAGGGCCATGATCTCTCCGACCGGGCGGCGATCGAAGAAGGGGTGGTCCAGGCGGACCAGTTTTTCCAACATCCGGTTGCGCAGATCCCGCTCCAGCATCCTGGAGAAACCCAAAATGAGATAGCGCCACCCGAAACGGCAGCCGGCAATCCCAAGGGCAAAACCAATCACCAGGGTACCGTGGCGCAGTAGACTGGCCGGGCTGGCGGTAGCAAATTGCAGGCTGTCGATGGCGCTCTTGATCACCCTCGGGATCATGAGCTGCAGGAGATCCACGCCAAGGAGGGCCATAAAGCCGATCAGAATCCTGAGCCGGTACTTGATAAACAGGGGGCTGACCAGCCGCAGGGCTTTGCGGATCATGCGGAGCCGGTTGCTGTTCAATAATATATTTTTGGCCAAGGGTCGGTTCCGTTAATTATTGACTGTTCTGTAAAAATTTCTGGGGATATTTTTCCGGCAGGATTTGGCGGCAGCCCAATTGAGGAAATAGATCTATAGCCTGGGTGACGCATATTCTAGTCTGGCGGCTCAGACCAGAGGGCCGCCTGGTTCCGGCCTGCCCCTTTGGCCCGGTATAGGGCCTGGTCAGCCAACTCAATTAAGTTGGACTTATCGGAACTGTCTTTCGGAAAGGCCGCAATGCCGATGGAAAGTGTCACGGTGATTGTTTTATCTCCACAGATCAGATGGAGTTGCGCAATCCTTTCCCGGATCTTTTCCGCCAAAATCAGGCCACTCTGACCATCGCAATTTTCGAGGACAAGGGCGAACTCTTCACCGCCGTAGCGGGCGGCAAGGTCAACGGTCCGGATCGTTTCCGCCAGGACTTTGGCCACTTCCCTGAGGACCAGATCGCCGAAAGGGTGACCGAAACTGTCATTGATTTTTTTAAAGTGATCAAGATCAGCCATTAGTAGGCAAAGGGGGTTGTCGTTTCGTTTGGCCCGTTCAAGCATTACTTCGCAACCGTGCTGAAAGGTTTGATGGTTGACCAGCCCGGTCAGTCCGTCGGTGGTGGCCTGTACTCCAAGTTGCTCATGGGCTTGACCTAGTTTGATATTAGTGGAGATCTGGGCCGCAATTATTTCCAGGATTTCCTGGCGATTCTTTGTGAAAATACCCGGAGCTTTTGCCGCCGCCACCAGACAACCGATGGGAGTGTCGTCCTCATCGGGTAGGGGAACAACCAGTAATGACTGGTAATCTCTGAAGGTTTGGCCGCTGGAAAAAATTGGCGCTGCCCCCAGGTATCGTCCTCCTGCCGGCAGGGTTCTGGCAGTTTTAATTGCCTGGCCCACCAATCCCTCTTCAATCGGGAAAGACTGGTCTGTCAGTTTGTCAGCTCCGGCACCCTCGGCCAGGACGGTCTGATGTCGATCACCGATCCTTAAGCACAGGGCCAGCAGGTCTGTTTGGACTTGGGCTTTAACCGCTTTAATTGATGCAGCAAAGATTGAGTCAAGTTTGGGGTCGCTGTTTAATTCTCGCAGGCCGTGACAGAGCCGGTTAATGGTGGCGCGTTCCCGGTCCATGTTGAGGAGGAGCCGGCAACCGCTGATCTCAAGACCGAGTTTTTTGCCGGTCAGTCTGAGGACCTGACGCTCCCGGTCCGACCAGGGACTGTCTGATTCCCGGTCCGCACAGAGAATCCCTGTTTTCGCTGTTTCTGTTTTCTCGCTGCCGGGTTGATTGGTCGGAATGCGCAGGGCCATAATCGAGCCAACACCCTCCTGCTTACGGTAGTATGGCAAAGCGGGGTGGGACGGTTTAACCCCAACCAGTTCCGTTTCCTCGCGGTCGCCAAGCAAGGCCCCGGTGATGCCGATCCCGGCCGGATAGGGGCCAGGATTTATGTCCTCTCTGGTCGTGGCCAGATAGCGCAAGCGCAGGACATCGTTAGCCGGGTCAGGCCATAATACGGCAATAGTGGTCAATTTCAGGGCCAAACGGACCATCTCAAGTTGCAATTCGAAGGATTTATTGACACTCTCAACCGTCTGTCGACTAAAAGAGTTGGTGGGGTCGATGTTGTGGAGATTTTGCAGTATTTCCGACGCGGAAATATTGTCTCCATCCAGTCCCATCTCCATGGTCTGCTCTCTGGTGGCAATATCAAGGTCGGTGGCGATCCGGGCTTGGCGTAGTTTGGTTTTGTATAATTTGGCGCCGGGGAAGAAATTCAGACTCGCAACAACAATTGCGCAAAATACGATGTTGGTTGAGGCCAAGAGCAGGGTCTGATTGCCGGTCAAGGTTAATCCCGCTTCAACAGCCACTCCGGCCAGGACACAGATCAAGGCAGTTAAGCCATAATAGCGGATGGTTATCCAGGCAATGGTCATAGCTGGAATAATAATTAAGCTAGGCAGGGAAGATTGGCCAAGACGAAACAGCGTCCAGGAAATTACAATCAGCAACAGGGGGCCTTCCAACTCTACTGACCTGCTTTGCTCGTTCGCAGGCTTGATGATCTGGAAGCGCCAGTAGTAATGGCCGGTAGCGAGAGTCAGCATGAGAGCCACGATCATGCCGTTAAGAGAGGGGGTGCTGTCTTGAAACAACGCGCCACTACCGAGGGCCAAGGCACCGATAATTGCCATTATGCATCCTGCCCAATCACTGAAAACAGCCAGGTCCGCAGGTGATTTGCTGGTGATTTCTCTCTTGTGCATTACCGGACTTTTTCTCCCCAGATTACAAATTACATCTTAAAAAAGTACATTATTAATGGTGCCTTACCCAGATTCTTCGCTGAAAATACTCTTTTATGGTTATAAGTTCACTTAAAAATGAAGCGGATTATGTTTTCAGGAAAATCAGCGAATTTTTTGCAAAGAGGGCTTGGTCTGGCAATTCCGCCAGACTGCTGAGAACTTAGCCGTGGCCATAATGATTTTTCGTAAAAAACGAGATTTAACAATTGGTTCATGTTAGACCTTTTAACATAATTGGTTATAAATGAATGCGTTAGATGTCGTTTAGGGTTAGTCATGGTATGACTGAATTGCCTGGAAAAACCTTAAGCTAAATTATTCTAAATAAAGCTTTGATAAAAAAAATGATACACATCGGTTGGACCACAATCAACAGTCAGGAAAACGCGGAGAAACTGGCCAAGGGCAGCATTGAGAATCAGTTGGCGGCCTGTGCCCAGGTAGAAGGGCCGATCCGGTCTTTTTATCTATGGGAAGGAGATCTGGAGTCTGTTCAGGAATATCGGATAACCTTCAAGTTCGACTCTGAGACCTCCGGTAAGCTGGGGAACTGGCTTAAGGAAAATCACCCGTATGAAACACCCCAGTGGGTTACGGTCAGCGGCCAGGATGTCTCTGCCGAATACTGGCAGTGGGCCAGAGATAGCCAGGGGTTGTCAAGCGCTTCGTCGGGGCCTGCTCCCGGCAATGCTATTGAGCTTTCCAAAAAAGGGAACAGACTTTTAAGAAAGAGAGAGTACCAGGCTGCCGAACAGGTCTTGCTTGAGGCCTATGAACTTGACCCCAATAATGCCTATATTTTGGTCGGGCTGGGCGATCTTAATCGGGAGCAGAAAAAATTCGCTAAGGCTATCAACTATTACGAAAAGATTCTGAGTCTTGACGCAAAAAATGTCTTTGCTTTAAGGGGGGCCGGAGATGCCAATCGGGGCAAGAACCAGCATGATCTGGCGATCTCATTTTGGCTGCGCTATCTGGAGTGTAACCAAGACGACGTTCAGGTGATGACCCGAGTTGCCGATTCCTACAAGAAACTAAAAAAACATCGGGAGTCGGAGAAGTATTATTGCCAGGCCTTGGAGGGCAATAGTAAGGATCGATACGCCTTGCTCGGGGTCGGCAGTCTTTTCTATAAGCTGGAGAAAGACGACAAGGCTCTGCATTATCTTGAACGGCTCCTTGAATTGGATGAAGGCTATGTCGCGGTGCTGACCATGGTCGGCAATATTTATCGGCGACGCCAGGAATTTGACCGGGCTATTGACTATTATGCGAAAGCGGTTGAATTAGAGCCCGGCAATACCTTTGCCCTTTACGGACTCGGTGATTGTAGCCGCTGGATGAAAAAGTACGATGAGGTTGTCAAATGGTGGGAGATGATTCTGGCCAAGGAACCCCACAACCAGGTCATGCATTCCAGGGTTGGCGATGCATGTCTCAATACTGGTGATTACGATAAGGCCTTAGAGCATTATCAGGCAAGCCTCAGGATTCGCTTTGATCCCTACGCATGCCAGGGAATTTCCAGGATATATCGAAGTCAAGGGAAATACCCCAAGGCTATTGAATATTGCCGGAAGATTCTGGACCAGACACCAAACAACATTCGCGGCCTGGAAGAACTGGCCGAGGTTTATCGTGAGATGGGTGAGATCGAAAAGGCCGAAGAGGTTATGGCGGGGGTTAAGTCCTAATAACGAGGGATTTTATTATTTGTAAAACCGGTAGCCGGCCTGACAAATTTCCACTCCAAGCCTAAGCGAATCTGCCTTTTGCTGATAGCATCCCAGTAAGTCATAACGTCTGGGGCGTTTTATGATCATCAAGGCGTAAGCTGAAATTCGCGGTTGTATCTTCCTGCCTACCATAAGAAGCAGTTAAACTTCGATAATGGGCATTTCAAAATACACTGACAGAAAGTGTATCTAAAATGGATTGACCAACCTAATCTCATACGGTTGTGATGGGTCATGATATTTTGGAAATATGTTGAGTGCGGCCGGGCAAGGTCGTGTAGTCCAGCGGGTGTGAATCCCGTCTTGGAAGGTTGGCCAACCACCGGGTAGCGAGTCCTTGGAGGCTTTACGGTAACGTAAAGTTTTAAGCGTAGGATAGCGAGCAGGCAGGCCGTAAGCCGAAAGGTTGAAGGGATTGAGCCCCGTAATTTTCCTAGTCGGAAGGACGACATTCTTCAATAGATGGAAGTCAACACAGTTATCACC
>JBDLJC010000051.1:0-23894 GCA_039714535.1 Thermodesulfobacteriota bacterium
TCCAGCGGTAGCCCCCTGATCGGCAAAGCTGATCGGGTTGTCGTTGGTGTCGGCATCGGTGATCGTTACGGTGCCGGTTGCCGTCTGGGCCCCGTCTTCAACGACGTTGCCGGTAATGGTGCCGCCGACCACCGGTGCATCTTCCGCTCCGGTAATGGTTATTTGAATATTATGAGTTGTGCCATCGACAGAAGAAACAAGGATATTGTCGGCAAGAGACTCCCCGACATCCAAAGATTGGATGGCGATCTGGCTGTTGTCAGCCGCGTAGTTCCAGTTGCCGGCGGCATCAATGGTGATGGAACCGTAGGTGCCGACAATGGTTCCGGCGTTAAAATTCGCTTCACCAGTATCGATATCGACGATCGTCAAAGTTTCGGTTGCGGTGATATTGCCGCTGCCGTCCACCGAGACGTCTTCTGTGACTGAACCGACGTCAATACCACCGATTACAGCGACATCGTTGGTACCGTTTACAGTGACGGTTATGGTTTGGTTGACTGATTCCCCGTCAGCGGTAGTGGCATTAACGGTGAAGGTTTCGGTCGCTGTAGCGCCACCTGCTAGGGACTGGGCCAAAGCATTGTCCAGAGTATAGGTCCAGATGCCGCCTACGGTCACATCAAAGCTGCCATAAGTACCGACCGTACCGGTCTGGGCCGTGAAGGTCGGGGTATCGACTGCATCGACATCGGTGACAACCAAAGTGTCGGTAGCGATCAAGGTACCATCTTCAGTCACAGCACCTGTTACTATTCCGGTAATCACCGGCGCATCTTCTGTGCCGTTGATCGTTATGACAACATTATGGGTTGTACCATCGACAGATGAAACAGAGGCGGTGTCGGTCAAGGTGTCGCCATCGGCCAGAGATTGGATGGCAATCTGGTTGTTGTCAGCCGCGTAGGTCCAGTTGCCGGTCGCATCAATATTGAAGGAGCCGTAAGTACCGGCAAAGGTCCCGGCGTTGAAATTAGCTTCACCAGTGTCGACATCCGAGATTGTCAATAAGCCGGTTGCAGTGATGTTGCCGCTGCCGTCAACCGAGATGTCTTCTGTGACCGAACCGGTGTCAACTCCACCGATCACTGCGCCATCGTTAGTGCCGGTGATGGTAACGGTAACAGTTTGCTCATCAAAACCACCATGGTCGTCGGTGACCCTTACCGTGAAACTATCTGTGACGATCTGTCCTGCCGCCAGATTCTGTACAGCGGAGGAGACGCCGTTGATGCCGTTAGCGAGAGTGTAGGTCCATTCACCAGTATTGCCGTTAAGCGCCAGTCCTCCATAAGTACCGGTAGCGCTACCTTCAATGCTCCAGGCCTCCGTAGCACCAATGTCTAAATCGGTAGAGGTGAGTGTACCTGTGGCCGTCAGCGTAATGTCTTCCTCGACAGCACCGGCGGCGGTTCCGCTAATGACCGGATTGTCGTTAGTACCAGTGATAGTTACGGTGATGACCTGGCTGGCTGTTCCGTCCACAGAAGAAACGGTTATTGTATCGGTGTAATCGGTATCGGGGGAAAACTCGTTATGGGCGCTGTCCATGACGTAGGTCCAAGTCCCGGCTGCGTCAATACTGAATGTGCCGTATCCGTTACTTCCGGGGGCATTGATCTGGGGTATAAAAACGTTTTCACCGGTATCGATGTCACTGATAGAAAGTGTCCCACTGGTACCCATAATGGCGTCAGTCTCGGTGATTGCGCCGGTAGTCGTACCACTGATCGTTGCCGCATCGTTAGTGCCGGTAATGGTGACGGTAACGGTTTGTTCGTCGATACCGCCCTTATCGTCGGTGACCCGCACTGTGAAACTGTCAGTGACGCTTTGTCCTGCTGTCAGATCTTGGACGATGGAGGAGACACCGTCGGTGCCGTTAGCGAGGGTGTAGGTCCACTCACCGGTATTACCGTTGAGAGCCAGCCCGCCATAGTTGCCGGTAGGGCTACCTTCGATGGTCCAGATCTCCGTGGCGCCGGTGTCGAAATCGGTAGAGATAAGGGTACCTGTTGCGGTTATAGTCACATCTTCTTGGGCAGTATCGGTGGATACGCCGCTGATAACTGGGTTGTCGTTGCTACCGGTAATGGTAACAGTGATAACTTGGCTAGCGGTGGTGTCGACAGAAGAAACGGTGATAGAGTCAGTATAGTTGACCCCATCAACGAACTCGTCATGGGCGCTGTTCATGGTGTATGTCCAGACCCCGGCCGCATCGATAGAGAAAGCACCGTACCCGTTACTGCCGGCCACACCGGTTTGAGGTGTAAAGACGTTTTCCCCGGTATCGATGTCACTGACCGTGAGAGTGCCGCTGGCGCCGAGAATAACGTCGGTCTCGGTGATAGCGCCGGTACTGGTGCCGCTGATCGAGGCCGCATCGTTGCTACCGGTAATGGTAACGGTGATGATCTGGCTGGCGGTCCCGTCAACCGAGTCGACAGTGATAGTATCGTTGTAAGTGTTACCTTCGACGAACTCGTCATGGGCGCTGTTCATGGTGTAGGTCCAGGCCCCGGCCGCATCGATAGAGAAAGTGCCGTAACCGTTACTGCCGGCCACCCCGGTCTGTGGTGTAAAGATGTTTTCCCCGGTATCGATGTCACTGACAGTGAGGGTGCCGCCGGTACTCTGGATGGCGTCGGTCTCGGTGATGGCGCTGGTGCTCGTGCCGCTGATCGTCGCCGCATCGTTAGTGCCGGTAATGGTGACGGTGACGGTTTGCTCGTCGATACCGCCCTTATCGTCGGTGACCCGCACCGTGAAACTGTCAGTGACGCTCTGTCCTGCCGCCAGGTCTTGAACGGCGGAGGAGATGCCGTCGGTGCCGTTAGCGAGGGTGTAGGTCCACTCACCGGTATTGCCGTTGAGCGCCAGTCCGCCATAGGCGCCGGTGGGACTACCTTCAATGCTCCAGGTCTCCGTGGCGCCGGTGTCAAAATCGGTGGAGGTAAGCGTGCCGGTAGCCGTCAGCGTGCCGTCTTCCACGACAGCGCCGGAGGCGGTTCCGCTAATGACCGGATCGTCATTAGTACCGGTGATGGTGACGGTTATGAGCTGGCTGGCGGTACCGTCAATCGAGGAGACGGTGATCGTGTCGGTGTAGATATTGCCCTCGACGAACTCGTTATGGGCGCTGTCCATGGTGTATGTCCAAACACCTGCCGCGTCGATACTGAATGTACCGTGGCCGCTGCTGCCCGCAACACCAGTCTGGGCCGCGAAGATACTTTCTCCGATATCGGCATCGCTGACCGTGAGGGTGCCGCCGGTACTCTGGATGGCGTCGGTCTCGGTGATGGCGCCGGTGCTTGTACCGCTGATCGTCGCTGGGTCATTGACGTCGGTAACGTTAAGGGTGACGTTCTGGACGTCGAAGTTTCCGGCTGCGTCCTGGGCCTGGATGCCGAGGGTGAAGGTGTTGGGGACGGTCTCGAAATCGTTACTTTCTATATCGGTCGCGATGTCGGTGAGTGTTATATGACCGCTGTCGTTGATGGCGAAGTAGTTGTCTGTATTTCCGCTGACAATCTGGTAGCCGGTGACCCCGACGGCGTCGGAGGCAACCACGGCACCGATAACAGACGTGGTAGAGGTTTGGTTCTCGGCGTAGCTAAAGGTCTGGTTGGGGGTGATCACCGGGGCGGTGATATCAGCGCTGATGGAGATGGGGGTGACCTTGAGGGTGACGTCCACGGGGGTGGACCAGTTGTCGGCGGTGTCAATGGCCTGGATGCCGTAGTTAAAGATGTTAGTCGTATCGTAAATGTTCCGGTTAGAAGCAGTACCTGTTTCAGTAATGTGGATCTGACCATCAGGAGTGATGGTGAAGTTGTCGTCGGCGCTGGTGTCATTTTTGCCGTCGCCGGTGGTGTCGGTGCCGTTGCTGAACTGGTAGTCGGCGACCCCCACGTCGTCTTGGGCGGCCACGGTGGCGACCACGTCATCAATGCCTTGGTTCTCGGCGTAGCTGAAGGTCTGGTTGAGGGTGACCTCCGGGGGGGTCTCGTCGGTTATGGTCTCAGTTGTCTGACCGGATTTAACAACCGGCCGCACGTCGGGTTCGGGTGCTGCCACCGGATCCAATTCTGGCGCTTCGAGAACTGACTCGCTGGATGGGATAGCGCCATTCCCTGGCCCTTTGCCTCCAGATACCTGTTCAGGCTGAGTGAAAGTATCAGGAAGCGTTACTTCGTCTAAGACGACATCTTCTTTTTGTGCCTCTGTATCTTCGTCCTCTTTGGTTTTTGGGGCATCTACATGTTCGCTCACCACTCGCAAACTGCCAGAGTTAGCAAGTTCAGTGACGCCAACCATTTTAAAGAGATCTCCAAGGGAGCTCTTGTGGTCATTGCTGAAATGGGCGGCATCAAAGGCGCTGTCACTGTCGTCAATGAAAATAACGGGGAGGGAGGAGTCACTTAGGGCGTCAAGCGCTCCATTTGGGATTATGACAAAGGTTCCATTGGAAAAACTCAGCAATAAATCGACATCCGCGACATCGACGGATATGAGCTTTGCCTCACACTGGGGAATGGTGATCGTTCCGTCCGGTGCGACAAAGGCACTTTCAATCTGTTGCTCTTGCTCAAGGCCTTCAACTACTGAATTTCCTTTTTTTCCATCAGTCTCGTTTGCCATGTCAACCTCTGATGTCAATTCTCTTTACAACTCACGAAGAACGAAGTTACAACCCCGCCTCAACTCACTAACTATCTGGACCAGTATACATTGAACCAAATACATCTTTAAATCCTGATCGTCTGATCTACCTGCTGTCATCGGACTTGATTCCGGCGATAGACTGTTTTTTTGGGACGCCAATCGAGTGTCGCTCTTGAGCACTCGTGTCATTCAGCATCCGTTCCAGGTAATTCAGGCGGTTCCTCTGCGGCAGCGAAAATACGACCGAGTTGCTGCAACTCACCGCGGAAGTCATTGCTCGCATTGTCAAGCAGTTGCTGGGATTCCTTTGCTTCGCTAGCCATGCGAGCCATCAGTTCGGAAATTTGGCTACATATCTCACTGTTCCCTTTCTCGGTAACATTGAAAATGGCGCCAAGTTGACCGCCAAGTTGCTGCAACTCACCGCGGAAGTCATTGCTCGTATTGTCAAGCAGTTGCTGGGACTCTTTTGCTTCGCTAGCCATGCGAGCCATCAGTTCGGAAATTTGGGAGCATATCTCACTGTTTCCCTTCTCCGTAACATCGAAAATGGTACCGAGTTTACCGCCAAGTTGCTGTAGCTCATTGCGGAAGTCATTGCTTGTATTGTCAAATAGTTGCTGCGACTCCTTTGCCTCTGCGGCCATACTAACCATCAGTTCTGAGATTTGGCTACACATCTCACCGTTCCCCTTCTCGCTTAAACTGGAAATAGTGGTGAGTTGCCCGCCAAGTTGCTGCAAGCCGCTGCGGAAGGTATTGTTCGCATTGTTAAGCAGTATGTGCGATTCTTTGGCATCAGCGGCCAGATGAACTGTCAGTTCGGAAATCTGGGTAGAGATTTCATTATTACCCTTCTCCATACTATTGAAGATGGTGCCAAGCTGACCGCCAAGTTGCTGCAATTCATTGCGAAAACTATTGCTCGCCTCGGTCTGTTCGGCAAGGGTGCGCAGCATATCAGCGCGCTGTTTTTGGAAGTCATCGATTTCAGAGGTCAGCGCTCGCTGTTGCATGCGTGCCGTCTCGGCCAATCTTTCTTCGATATTGTATGAATTGAGGGTCTCTTTTAATTCCTTCTGTTCATCCATCTGCATAGCCAGCAGTTTGTGGGTCTCTTTTGCATCGCCGGCCAGATTTACTGTCAATTCGGAAATCTGGCTGGAGACTTCACTGCTGCCCTTTGCCATATTATTCAAAATGGTACCGAACTGCCTGCCAAGTTGCTGCAACTCACTGCAGAAGTTGTTGCTTGCCTCGGTCTGTTCAGAAAGGGTGCGCAACATATCAGTACGCTGTTTTTTAAAGTCATCAATCTCAGAAGACAGTGCTCGTTGGCGCAAACGCGCTGTCTCGGCCAATCTTTCTTCGATGCGCAGCAGGATTTTAGTGGAGGCATCGCTGGTGTCTACATTGGTGCTGGAGACACTTCCGGTAGCTGGATCACTATCCCGGAAAGAAATGCTTTCAAATGAAAGGGCAATCTCAATGTGCCGGGCAATTTCTGAACTGAGCGTTGAAAAGATATCACCCTGTAAACGACGCATGCCAACCATCATCAAGCCGAGGATTATTGAGCCCAGTAAGCCGAACATGGAGGCCGAGAAAGCAATCGCCATTGACTGCATCGGGGCCTTCATTCGCTCGATCATAGTGCTGAACACCTTGATCGGATTTACAGTACTCATATCGAGGTCGGCAAAACTGGTGATCAGGACTGAAATGTCGTTAAGGGTTGCGAGTAAACCGATAAAGGTTCCGAGCAAGCCCATACCGACTAACAGGCCGGTCAGGTATTGCGGTAAGGCATTGCGGCGATTCAGACGAGAATGGACGTTTGCCAGTTCATGTTCAATGGCAGCTTGTTCCTGGTGGGAAATTGAACGGTCACCCGATGTAGCAAGCATTTGCAATAAGCAGGCAATGTCGCAGGTGTAATTGTTGGCCATTTCCTGAAGAGTGGTCAAGTCAGTTTTGGCGTGAATGGCTCCGGAAAATTCTACCAGTGCTTTGGCTTCGTGGATTAACCTTCTAGCGTTGAGAAGGATGATTATTCCGCCACTCAGGATAATAAAAAAGATCGTATAGTTGATCTGTGGATGGGGATTTGTGGCTAGTGTATATTTGATTCCATCGATGAATATTGTAGCCCCAATAAGCAGCATGACAAAGGGCAGTGATACAAAAAGGTAGTAAATTTTGAGTTGTTTAAGCATGAAATTCTCTCTTTAGATAATATTTGTTGTCGATAAGAGACTGACTATACAACATAAAGTTCTAATTGGCACGGAACGCCCCGTCACGAAACTTCAGCAGAGGTGACAGAATGTATGACAGAATTGTGCGCTTACCAACGGCAATGTCTGCACTTGCAGCCATGCCGGGCATCAGCACGCCCGGTTGGCGAGCACGTAATATGAGAGTTGAGACATCAACCTCAACATTAACCCGGTAATAGCGGTTGCCTCTCTCATCGGTCAAAGTATCCGCGCTGACCCCAGTCACATGGCCTGCAAATGTGCCGTAGGTTGAATAATCATATGCGCCAACCCGCACCCGCGCCAGCAACCCCCGGCGCAGGTGGGCGCGGTCATCGGGGTTTGAACGGGTCTGGATGACAATACGCTGATCACTAGGGGTGATTTCCAGCAATATCTCGCTGGGACGCACTACGGCGCCAATGGTAGTGATATTCAACTTATTGATGAGACCCGCAACCGGGCTCCTGACGATATTCCGCGCGAGGCGGTCGACGCTGGTGCCCATTCCTCGACTTAGCTCTTCAAGCTCCTCACGCACCTGGGTCAAGGCCGCAGATGCTTCGGCCCGGAAACGGGCAGTAGCTTCTTTCACCCGTGATTCAGCTTCCGACTGTGCGGCTTGCAGGCGTGGCACAGTATCTGTTGCTTCGGCTATTTGCGATTTAAGCCGTTGGATCCGCATCTCACTATCCAGCACTTCCAATTCGGAGGCGGCGTTGTTTTTCCTCAGGCCCTCAATTACGTGATGCTTTTTTTTCGCCAGAACCAACTCTTTGAGCAGATTTTTCTGCTTTGAATTTATTTCTGTAAGTTCGCTTTTCTTCTGCAGGCTTAGGGCCTGCAGGACCTGAACCTCTTCGGCAAGTTGGGCGCGACGAGCCTGCCAGGCCGCGGTTTCCACCTGAATCACATCGGGATCGTTTAGTTCTTTTGGGAAGCCAATCGTATCATGGCCATTCAACTCGGCAAGCAAACGGGCCTCGCGACCACGCAAGGCATCAAGTCTTGACTGCTCCTGCTCCAAATTTGAACGGTTCTCTACATCCGACAACTCCATTAACGGTTGTTCGGCTGTAACTACCTGGCCCTCCTGAACGAGAATTTTTCGAACAATGCCCCCTTCAAGATGTTGGACAATTTGCGACTTACCGGCAGGGATGATCTGCCCCTCAGTGCGGACGATAATATCTACTTGGGCGGTCCCGGCCCACAACAAGACAGTTATGCTACTGAACAGCAGCAACAGAACAAAGGTGCGTTGGGGTGATAAGCTCGTAAAGAAACCTCTTGTCTTACCGAATATGGAAAGTGGTACTCCCCTCATCAACGCGACCTGACCCTGACGAGAGAGGCGTTCGCATTACTTTTCCCTTCAACCACCGAAACATTAATCTTCTCCGTAGGTAATTTCATTTCAATCAGTAAATTGCGCACGGCCATAGCTCGATAGAAACCCATCCGTTTAGCCTCGGAAAAACCGGCTGGGACTTCGACGTTAATACTTGTTTGCCCACTTGCGACGATTGGCTGCAAAGATTCGAGTAATCGATCATGCTCTGCCGGGGTAAACGAAACGGATTCATCGGTGAAACGCACAACGACTTCCAAATCAGTTGCAAGGGTTTTGTCGAGGCCACTCTGCGGCTGTGGTATATCAGACGTAGCTTCGGCAGATTTTACCGGGCCGCCAGCTTGTTTCTTTGCTCCTCCGCGCTGCGCCAGCATCTCCTTTAAACGCTCAATTTCACGTTTTAAGGCAATGTTTTCTTTAACAGCATCGGTGGTTGTTGTGGGAATGGCTTTTGCGGCTTGCTTGGTTGAGGTCACCGCGGTCTTGGGAGTCCCGCCCGGACTGGTACGTCCCAACTCGAGGGCGAACATGAATACGGCGACGATCAAAATAGTCAGAAGGAAGAGAAGGTTCAGGATTAGATTGGTAGTGGCATCTACATAGCCAGGCCAGAAAATATCCGAGCCATCGCTATCACTATGACGTGTTTCCATATTGGTTATCCACCTTTAGCAATCATTGTTTTACGTATTTACTCTGTTTCAAGAGGTGTTGGAGCATCTTCGAAGCAACGGTGCAGTCGTATCTTTCAATCTACTTGTAATTACCGGCTCAATTATAAGCGTCATCATCTCCAATCCAAATCGCCTGTATCCCAGAATGGGTTTTGGGATACAGACATTTGGATTTTTTCAGCCACTGGAAGAGTGTCTTCTTCGGATGCCGTCCATGGCGTGCCAAGGGTTGATCGAACCAACTGTGCCACCGTATTCATCTCAAGAATATGTAAATTGACTAGACGGGAACGAATCTGATAGTAACGGTCGTAGACAGTAAGCAGATCCAAGAGAGACTGGTTGCCGGATAGCATCCGTTTTGACATGGCCTTTGCTGCGATGGAAATGGATTTTAGTTCCTGGTAACCGGAGGTAATGCGCTCTCTTGTTGTGGCAAGGCCAGCATAGTTGGCTGACAGTGTCTGCACAACCTGGCGGCGTTGGTCGTCCAGGCGGTACTGTAATTCTTTATGGCGCGCGGTGAGTTCAACATGGTACTTGTAATCTCCTCCGCCACTGAAAAGATCCCAGTTCAGCACCATCATGAGGCGCCTGTCCCTCTGACCGGAAGAGCTGGTGTCTCCTCCCGCGTGCAGGGCATAAGTATCGGTGTACTCCGCATTGACCCGGGGCAGATAGCGACCTTTTGCCGCCGACTGATTGATTGTTGCAGCCTGCAGTTCAGCGGTTAGTGCGGTAATCTCCGGATTGGATTCAATAGCTGTGGCCACGGCCGTCTCAAAAGATTTCGGCAGTAACGAAGCGCCGATATCATCGAGCATCGGCAGACGGACTTTCTGGGGTGCGAGGTTTGTCAAGCGCACGAATTCAGTCCCGGCCGCCGCATGGGCCGACTCCTGTTCCAGCAGGGACGACCGCGTTTCCTGGCTGCGTGCCTGTACCCGGGACATGTCGGAAATGCTGGCTGCGCCGGCCCCGGCTCGTTTCTCGATATAGTTGAGTAACTCCCCAAGCTGGGTTGCAAAGTCACGGGTAATATCTGTCTGCAGACGGCTCGAGACCAGGGAAAGATAGGCTTTGACCGTAGAGAGATAGGCATCACCGTCGCTTACTCGATAATCATTTTCGCGCGCCTGTTCTTTTATTTTACGGCGCCGCCAATCCAGAAAAATGGGCAGGTTAAATAAGGGCTGACGGACGGTAAGCGAAGCATCGGTACGTAAGTGCGTATCAGAGGGGCTAAGCTCCCCGGTTGTTTCATCGACTACCACTGAAGGTTCTGATGTTTCCTCGCCGTGACTGACCCGCACAGACACGGAAGGCAGCAGGAGGGAAAAAGCCTGGCCGGTTTGCGCCTTTGACTGTTCGGTCCGGGCCAAGGCCGCGAGACTTTCACGATTGAAATTACGACCGGCGCGAATCGACTCCAAAAAGTTTGTCTCGTCGACCTGACGGGCAAGTTCTTCTTCCATTATTTGAATTTCAGCCATGATTTTTGCAAATTGGCCATCAACATCTGTTAGCACTGAAATCTCAGACCTGCCGATCAATTCTGCCAGATTCTGCTGTGTCGGCACAACAAAACCACCGGCAATTTGTTGAAATCCCTCAACCTTCTTTGCTGGTGGGAGAGAGTCCGGGAGGCTGACGAGCGTCTGGGGAGGAATGTCTTGCCTGGAAGGTATGGTGAGGTCTCCCTCGTTAGGGGGCGTAAAGTTGGAGTCAGTTCCCCCACCCTGCATTTCGGCAGCTGCGATTGGAGAAATCGGCGCCAAAACGAATTGCAGAAATAAAACAAGGACCCAACATCCTCTCCCCCTGAACCTGTTAATCACGAACGTACTCCTTGTACTTAAAAAAATTTGCCTCAGTTCCAAACCATGAGTTTTGGCTTTCAACTAGGGGGTGCAAATGAAGTTTTGTGCGGGAAAATGGTGTTTTGCCACTTTGGTGAAGCGGTAAATATCGTCCCCCCCCCCGGGAAAAAACTTCATGGCACAAAGCCCTTAAAGGTGATCATAAAAATTAGGCGTGCTAGTATACCTTGACAACAGCGAAAAGGCCATAAAATCTTGCTAAATAACCAAGTTAACTCTAATCCGACTTTAATTCATGGGGTTCGCAAGCCCCAGGTTAATTTTGTAAGGCCCAGCGCTGTTGTGGGTGGATACAGCTCTGGGAGGCTGATTCAAAACCAATGCCCAAGTGCTAATCGTCCATAAATCTCGAAGCATTATCTATTGGTGCCGCCGGGATTGTCTTGGCTAGAAATTTGTTAAAGGCAGTTTTTGACGAGCGAAAATACTTTCTCCATCGACTCCCATATACTGCCTTGGAATGGCCAGAGATTGAGCAGCGATGAGCTGTTTAATACGATTATACGGCTGAACAGGAGGGTAGCCTCTTGGAATTTATATATTTACAGGCAACTTGGCTTGCTGATTTAAGATTGAAACTCGAAGCCATTTCCAAAACTAAAGTCGGCAAGCACTTTTAATCCCGGCCGATTTGTGATTGCTGCTGGTTATCTTAAAGCAGTATTTCCGTTTTCTAACTACAATTTGATGTGTCGCGTTGTTGTGGTGAATAGATTTGCGCGCCGTAAAAAAAAGTTTTTATATTGAAAACGATTTTCATTTCCGTTATAGTCGATTCCATGATTGCACGAAAGGCGATAGATTATCATGCTTGAGCATTTTGAAAAGTTCTTGAGCGGCAGAGGGTTAAGGCTAACCAGGCAAAGACAGCAAGTCGTCCAAGTCTTTCTGAGCCAGAAAGACCATGTCAGCGCCGAGGAGCTTTACCTGAAGGTGAAGAAGGAATCTCCAGAAATTGGCTATACCACGGTTTACCGAACACTGAAGTTGCTGTTCGAGGCAGACTTGGCCCATGTCCATAATTTCAGAGATGGTTTTTCACGATTTGAACCGGCCCACCTTGTCGAGCATCATGATCATCTTATCTGTCGTAAGTGCGGTGGTATTACGGAGTTTGCCAACAAGCATATCGAAAAAATGCAGGAAAATGTTGCCAGGGAGCATGGTTTTAAGATAACCGATCATACCTTGGATATTTATGGAGTTTGTCGCGACTGTCAGTAAAGGGGCATTTTTTTTGCGAACAAAGTGAAAATGATTTTCATTTTCCACAACACTAAGGGGAAGGCAAAATGTGTTTGACTGAAATTAAACGAGGGGAAACGGTTTTTGTGGTCGAGATTTCCGATGAGGAAACCAGGACCCAGTTCATTAGGTTCGGAATCAGCGAGGGGAGCAGGCTAAGATGTTTGGAGAAGATCCCTTTCGGTCCTTTCATGCTTCGCCATAAGAGCCAGGAGCTGGCCATCGGGCGGGAGACGGCCCGCAGTATCACTGTCAAAGGAGGTAATTAATAATGGCTGGTAATTGTCATCACCATGGCATTTCTGCCGATATTAACCTGGGTGAGGGTAGTAAAAAAATCGTTCTGGTCGGCAATCCTAATGTTGGTAAATCAGTATTCTTCAATCATCTGACCGGACTCTATGTCGATGTTGCCAATTATCCCGGCACTACCATTGAGATCGCTCGCGGCCAGTGGCAAGGTCACCAGATTATCGACACCCCGGGGATTTACGGAGTTTCCTCCTTCAATGATGAAGAGCAGGTAGCCAGAGACATTATTCTTGAAGCGGACCTTATTCTGAACGTGGTTGATGCTATTCACCTCGAACGGGACTTATTTCTGACCCAGCAACTGATCGATATGGGTAAGCCGGTAATTGTCGCCCTTAATTTTTTCGATGAAGTGGAAAGATCGGGCCTGGAGATCGACATCGATCTCCTTCATGATCTGTTGGGTGTAGAGGTTATACCCACTGCTGCTGTGAATGGCATGGGGGTAGAGGTGGTTTTTAGCAAAATGGGCGAGGCTCGGCCGGGTCGCCAATTCCCTGATTTGCAAAAACAACTGGAGGAGATGCTGAATAAGGTCGGCTCCCAGGCCGAAGCCCTGCTAGTGCTTGAAGGCGACACCTTTGTTGCCGGAAGGCATGGAGTTGAGCCGGGTAACCAACGAGAGGTTATTTATCTGGAACGCCGCAACCGGGTTAACGATACAATCAACCATGTTCTCAAGGAAAATAATTCTAGCAATTCTCTCAGGGAAAAAATAGGCAGGATTGCTGTCAATCCGATAACCGGGGTGCCGATATTGGCTCTGATTCTTTTCGCGATTTATAAGGTGATCGGGGTCTGGGTGGCCGGTGATATCGTTGGCATTACCGAGGAGACTATCATGCAGGGTCATTATGAACCCTGGATCAAAGGACTGGTAAGTAGATTCGCAACCCAGGATTCGATAGCTGGTCATCTATTGATTGGTGAGTTCGGGCTCCTGACCATGACTGTCACTTATCTGCTCGGCCTTCTTCTGCCGTTGGTTCTGGGTTTTTACGCCATTCTGTCAATCATGGAAGACAGCGGTTACCTGCCGCGCCTCGCTACTCTGGTAGACCGGTTGATGACTGGGCTGGGCCTAAATGGCCGAGCCGTGATCCCTCTTATCCTGGGTTTTGGTTGCGTGCAGCTGGGAACCATTACCACCAGATTGTTGGGCACCAAGCGAGAGAAGTCCATCGCCACCGTCTTGCTGAATTTTGCCGTGCCGTGCTCGGCCCAGATCGGGGTGATTGCCGGGATGCTGGCCGCCCTGGGCGGTCAGATGACCCTGATGTACGGCTCGATCATCTTTGCCGTGCTGGCTGTTACCGGGACGGTGCTTAATAAGACTATTCCCGGCCAATCATCGTCCCTGTTGATCGATTTGCCGCCGATGCGTTTACCTCGCATTGACAATGTCATCCGCAAAACGGTAACTCGGGCCTTCTTTTTTATGAAAGAGGCATATCCGTGGTTCTTTCTGGGTTCCTTTATCGTGGCGGTCTTGCAGGTTTCGGGTGGGCTGAAGGTGTGGCAGGGACTCTTGGCCCCCATTACCAAGGGCTGGCTGCAGATCCCGGAAGAGGCGGCGACGGCATTTGTGATGGGGCTGGTTCGCCGGGATTTCGGCGCAGCCGGTTTGACCGAACTGGTCATGTCGCCGCTCCAGGTGGTCACTGCCCTGGTGGTCATCACCCTTTTCGTACCTTGCATAGCATCCTTGATGATTCTGTTCAAGGAGAGGGGCTGGCGAGAAGCAATGCTGGTCTGGGGAGGATCCTGGGTGATGGCCTTTGTGGTTGGCGGTGTATTTTCTCAACTGATGATCTAGAGGTGAGCCTAATGACATGGACTGACATCGGCCGCAAAATATTCGCCCGAAACAACAGTGAGCTAACCCGTGAGGGTGGAACAGGGCGGCGCAACTGCCCGCAATGCGGCTGCGTCCTGGAGCGGCCCCACGCCTTGAGCTGTTCACGCTGCCTGGCTGAAATCCCCTGGGCCTCGGGATGCAGTGGCTGCGGCCGGTGTCAGCGCAGAACTTGACCGGCAGTATGGGGCTGGAAGATGGGAAACCATTGAGAAACATTAGCGATTCAACAGCAAGCGGCTTCGGCCTGACTGCCAGCAGAAATTCGAGATCAGTAAAACATCTTCAATTGCCAAATTCTTTAACTTTCCGGCAAGGGATAGCTGAGATAGAGCAAGGCTGCAAAAGCTGCAGCAATATAAGCATAGCAGAGGGAAGGCGAAACTTGCGGCCAGTGAGAATAGATCAGGCCAAGCGCCATGAAGGTCACGCCAATGTAGAATTGCGAGTAATAGCTCTTGGCCATGATGTAGTTATAGCCGCTGGTCCGT
Organism: Thermodesulfobacteriota bacterium; assembly: GCA_039714535.1. GTDB lineage: Bacteria > Desulfobacterota > Desulfobulbia > Desulfobulbales > JAGXFP01 > JAGXFP01. The sequence goes on from JBDLJC010000051.1 coordinate 14,741, forward strand.
TTGGCATGGTCAAAAAAACGCTTATTAAAGGCCAGCCGAAAAAAAGATGTGCAAAAGGTTATCAGGACCAGCACCGTAAAAAGCATCGAACTTGCCATCTCAACTCCTTCTACACCCCCGCGTAACAGCCAGGCCCCTATGTAAAGCACTACCGCCAGAACATAAATCTTCTGTTTGGCGATGTGGTCGATGGTGTTTTTTATGAAAAGGAAGAGAAGGCTGAAGGTAATGGTCAAGACTATTACCAACAGGCCAAGGTGCCAGAAACTTTCCCGGACAAGCAAAAAAAGGGAGATCAGCCAGAAGTAACTCTCAAGGAAAAGAAAAACGCCATCAAAGGAAAAAATCAGCTTGGAGCGTAAGCCATCCTTAAAGTCCCACAAATCAGTTAGTGAGAGGGGCCTTTCATCTAACAGGGTTGCAGGCAGACGGATGTCGACCTGAAAAAATCTTAAAGAGATAGTCCCCAGCAAGGCCGTCAGCACAGAGAGTAAATAAAGGGCCAGGAAACCGTGTTTCTCGAGCAGGATCGCCCCGGTAAAGACCCCGATCTTTAAAATAATCACCACAAATATCTGGAAATTGCCAAAGTTCCGGCCCGAATTCCCAGGTGAAACCATTTTATAAAAAAGGACTCGCTGGACTATCCAGAAAAAGCAGTTATAGGCTCCGTTAAGCAAGGCAAAGAGAGGGAGAAACCAGATCGAGCCTGAAAGATAGACACCGCTCAAGAGGGCAGCTTCAAGCAGAAAGGAAGCGGTGATAATAGTCCGGAGCCCAACTCTTTTACTGATTCGATCCCAGAGCCAGAGGGTTGCGCAGAAGCCAAAACCCGTGCAGGCGATAAAATACGAAATTTCAGCAAGGGTAAATCCCAGCTTCCAGAGAAAGACCGGGATATAAAAGGGGAAAAGGCCAATCAGCAGCGAATGAAAGCCGGTATAATGATAGAAAAGCTTTACCGTCTGCTCCGGTTCAGAAGATATCGGCATTGCTGATTTCATTTTTTTCAAGTTCTGCGAAAAATTGGGCCAGATCTTCTTTCTTGCCATAACGCGGGTAGTCGTGCATTTTAAGATATGGTCTCGAATTTACCTCAAGGAAGATACATTTCTGCTCCTTGTAACTCTTTTCGATGCCATGCTCAAAGATGGCATCGATCCCGAATATGTTGGCCTTGAACAGTTTCAGAATCTTGAGAAAGAGTTGCCTGTTCTCCTCCGGCACGGTTCCCTGGTCGATTATCTCTACCACTCCTCCAGGAGCCAGGGCTATTCTATTAAAGAGGGTCACCCGCGCGCCGGCAGCGGGAATTGATGCCAGGGACAGCCCTTGCTTTTTGATGAACTTAACAATTTTCCTATCTTTAGGAATAGGATGAATTACCGGGTAGAGCTGCATTTCTTGACGAATAGCATTTTCACGGTCAATCAGCTCACTGATGGTGGAGGCGCCATCGCCATCTACGAATGGCGGGTAGCGCCTGATAATGGACATAATCTTACCATTGGCAACCGTCACCCGATAGTTTGCTCCTTCAAGGTATCGTTCAATTACCGAGTATGGCCACCAGATCTTGACCAGGAGAGCCGCCTGCCATAATTCGGCAAAGGTAGTGAGCGGAAAATAACTGCCCCGGGAAAAACCACTGACATTTGGTTTGATCACCAGGGGGAAGCCATATTGTCTGGCAAATCGGTACGCTTTCCACGGGCTCAAAAAGATAGCGCCCTGGGCATGGGGGATATCGTTCTGGCCAAAAACGGTTCGGGCCTGAAGCTTGGAACGGCTGCCCTTGCGCACCTCCAGCGAATTGTAGCTGCTACAGCCGCTAAGAAACAACTTGTCGATCCAGCTATAAAGTATTTTTCTGAAAGATTTCACCAAGTTGTCCTGAAATGGGCCGCCAGCTTTTTCCAGAAAATAGCCTTGCGGTCCTGCTCCGGCGGAATTGCCTTAACCGCCCGGGCCGCATGCTTCATCGCTGTTTTGATGAAAGAAATCTTGCGCACCCAACTCATCTTGGTATCCAACAGGCTCAGGGGCAGGGGAATAAAAAGGTTGATTTCTATAATATGAAAAACGCCAGCCAGCAGATCCTCTATGGAGTTCGCTCTAAGCCCAACCCGGGCGATACGATATTCGCAGATAGCTTTAAAATGGCTCCATATCTTTTCCAGCTCATCAGCAGAGAACTGCGACGTACAATCGTGGTAGCCGGTATTTTTGTTATAGATGCCATTAATTGGTAAAGGATCTTCGCCGCTATTGAGCACTTCCGTGATGGAAAAGGTGGCATGCTGGTTCTTTTCATGCGCGACCCGAATATAGAAAACCTCAAACTCCCTCGTTTCCCGCGCCGCTTCCTGGACAATATAGTCAATATCCTTACCGGCAACCCGCCGGCAGCCGCTCTGGAACTCATCCGGATCGTCGGCCCGGAAAATACCATGGGAGTTCTGGCCCCACTCCGGTTTAAAAAAGACCGGGAAGGAGGCCGGCATAAGTTCGGAGGTCAGAGGCCCCTGGGCCAAACGCCAGGGGGGAGGGATGCAGTTATCTATATCCAGCTTCGAAAAAATACCCTTCCGGGCATTGAAATACGGCGCATTGAGTTGAAAGAATCGCCAGGGCCAGGCCCCGTGACGAATTGCATAGTAGATAAACCAGAAAATGAGTAGGAAACGGATCATAGAATTTCTGTTGTTAAATAAGCAAAAATTGCCGATTTTAAAGCCGCAATTTCAATCATGGAAGATCTCGCCCTTCATCGCATCATCAGAATAGATATGGATACTCAAGCTTTCCTGGACCGCTGAAACCCGATGGATCCCATTGTCAAAGGCGCCAGCCTTGCCAAGCATACAGAAATGCTGGCCGGGTTTATATATCCGGGTATCGGTTTTGCTGATACCGGAAGCGGATTTTTTATAGTTTTCCACGGATAATTCACCCTCAAGTAAATAATAAAAGGCAAACATGGGGTGACCGTGAATTGGCGAAACCGCGCCCTTGCTCCACCTGGCCGCCATGGCCTCATACCGGTTCTCGGCCCGATAGAGAATGGTGCGGGAGTAAAGGGGCGCAAAGGGAGGGAAGTCAGGCAGCGGCACCGGGGTTTCGGCAAAAAAAGCTGGCGCCTCAGTCTCAATGGTATTGGGATTAGGCGCCACAAAAAGTTCCCGTAAAAACAGCCGAATTCGCTCCTGGTTCGGGTGGCCCAGATATGTTTGCGGTTTTAAAGAGATCATTTGCTCCACTCCTCCACAAGTATTTTGCCGGCCGTAACGAGTTTCGCAAAAAAAGCGGCAACATCGGCCCTGCCAAAATTTTTATTAGTAATCAGTAAGCGCAACGCCAGCTGAGAATCGATATAGCCATAGCCAACCAGTGAGACCCCGCTTTCATAGAGTTTCGTTCTTAGGGCCAGGTTAAATTCGTTTACATCAGCCTTCGGCGCCTTAAAACGAAAACAGATATTAAAGGAATCCCGGGGCACAATCATCTCAAGTTCCGGGGTGTTTTCGACAATCTCCTCCGCGTACCGGCAGAGTTGGTGATATGTTTCAATCCGTTTGGCAAAACCCTGTTGCCCATAAAATTTCCAGTCAAGAAACCATTTCAGCGAATCAACCCGCCTTCCGCATTGCAACGAGTGGGCGCCCAGGTTATAGAGTTCCTCCCCTTGACCTTCCCTGAAGATATAACTGACATCACCTGCCCCGCAAACATTAGCCAAAAGGTCAGAGCGTCGATTTATCAAGAACACATTGCACATCAAGGCCGTGCCCAGCATCTTATGAAAATCCAGGGTAAAGGAATCCACCCCTTCAATACCCGTTAAATATTGGCCCCGCAGGGTATCGCTTAAAACCACCGCTCCGCCCCAGGCGCCATCAACATGGAGCCAGAAATTATATTTCCCGCGAAGCTCCAGCAGTTCAGGCAGCGGGTCGTACGCCCCCCTTACTGTCGTACCAGCTGTAGCGCCAACAAAGAAAGGGATGCCTCCGGATTTTCGGCAGGCAAGAATAGCCTCCTCCAAAGCAGCAACATCCATTTGGCCGGAGCTGTTGGCCGCTATCTTAATGAGATGCTCGGTGCCAATGCCCAGAATATTGGCAGCCTTGTCCATGGAGTAGTGGGCATCAGCATTGACAAAGCAGAAAAGTTCCTTCTCGGCAAACAGGCCTGTTTTTTTAACTCCCTCACAGGCAAGGTTCCTGGCGGCCATCATGGCAATCATATTCGCATTGCTGGAACCGGTGGTCATTTGCCCCTCACCGCCCTCAAAGCCTACCACATCGAGCATTTTCCGGAGCATGTATTTCTCCATCAGGGTGGAGACCGGAGCAGACTCATAGGTGCATGAAGAAGTATTGGTTATGGCCGCAACCATTTCGCCAATTACCGACGGCAGATTTGCACCGACCCACATGCGATTGACAAAGTCGGGATGATTGGTTTTTACCGAGTAGGCCAGGTATTTCTCAACCCAGGAAAAAAGGGCCAGCCAGTCACCATCACCTTCAGGCCTATCCAGATCCAACGCCAGACGCAACTCATCCGGCGGCAGGTATTCCACAAAACGGCTTTGGCGCTGTTCGGCAAAATATTTACTGATGATCTTTTCCAGCTTTTCGAAAATATCCTGCGAATCCACAGCACCACCTTTTAAGAGAAAGTTAGCTAAGGCAAAAGATTGGCCCAAGAACCAGCAAGGTAAAAGAGGTTCCCGTTTGACTCTTTACCCTGAATCTACCTTATTATCCCGGTTGCTTACGAATCAATCCTTTTTCTGAATAGATTTTCATTGAGTTCGCAACTCTCTTTCCCAATGAATAACCATCCGGCATTATCTGAAAGATAAGAATAAATGTTTGACCGCTTACCATGAAGTTTTTCTTTATCAACTCTAACCCTACAACTGGTACAATAGCCGGGGTGAGGCATAATTTCAAAAACTTGCTAGGCTTTTGTTGCTTTCTCCATAGATAATTAATAAACAAAATTTGTCTGCAAGGGCCGCTATTCATCCCATAATACGATAGGCGATCGGGAATGACCTATAAAAATATCAGTGATTATGGAATTGTCGGCAACGGCTTGACCCTGGCACTAATAGGTAAGGACGGGTCTCTTGACTGGATGTGTCTACCTTTTATGGACTCCCCGTCTGTTTTTGCCGCAAATCTTGATCATGACAAGGGTGGTCGATTTCTAATCCAACCGGCCGGGAGCTGGGACTCGGTGCAGTCATATATCCCTCGGACCAATATTCTTAAAACTATTTTCCGCACCGGTGCAGGAGAGATAGAACTTCTCGATTTTATGCCGGCTGGTAATCATAGCGACAAGAATCCGGAAAACCGCACCAGACTTTTACGCTATATCCGCTGCCTGCGGGGTAGGATGGCCATCGACCTGGAGTTTAGGCCACGTTTCGATTATGCCCGCTCTATCCCGACCTGGCTAGAGATGTCCCCGACAAAATGGCTCTGCCAAGGTGGCGGAGAGCAAATTACCCTATTTGCCAACCGAAAACTCAACTGGGAAAACGAGCAATCCCACCTCAATCTCTCTGCAGGAGAGACGCTGTGGTTGGGCTTGAATTACGGCGAACTGGAGAATCTTCCGGAAGTTGCGCTGCTGGAAGAACTTCTGTCCCAGACAAAAACTTATTGGGTAGAGTGGACTCGGGCTCAGGAAACAGGCAAATATCCTCTCCGTGGTTTTTGGCAGGATTCCCTTGACCGAGCGGCCCTGGTTCTAAAACTCTTACAGTTCCGCGATACTGGCGCCATCGCCGCGGCGGCTTCCTGCTCTTTTCCAACCATTATCTATGGCACGCGTAATTGGGATTATCGATTCAGTTGGATCCGTGACACCTCCATGACCCTCACCGCCCTCTACGAACTTGGCCATGTTCAAGAAGTGTCACAATATCTGGGCTGGTTGAAAAATTTGGCCAAACAAGGTGACGGCGCCAGCCTGGAAGTCCTCTATAAACTTCGCGAACCCGTCGCGCCCTCCGGCGAAGAAGAGCTTAAACACCTTGCCGGCTATAAAAATTCCCGGCCAGTGCTCACCGGCCAATTCAATATAGGTCAGCACCAGCACGACATATACGGTGAGGTGCTGGAGATGATCTTTGTGATGTCACGCTTGGTTGGCAAGATAGATCCGGATTACTGGAACTTTGTCAGGTCTCAGGTTAACCATGTCGTAAAAATCTGGAAAGAGAAGGACAACGGTATCTGGGAACTTCGCACCGGTCCTTATCATGTCACCCATTCCAAGGTGATGTGTTGGGTAGCGCTTGACCGGGGTATAAAAATTGCCGAGCATTACGGTTTCCCGGCGGAACTTGACCTCTGGAAAAAAGAGCGCGAAGCGGTGCATCAAGATGTCTTGGCACGGGGCTATAACAGGAAACGGCGTAGTTTTACCCAGCACTTCGCTACCGAAGAGGTGGATGCGGCCCTGCTGCTTATGCCCTTGGTGGGGTTCCTGCCGTTCGACCATCCAATGATAACCAATACGATTAGGGCCATTGAAGAGGATCTCTTGGTCGACGGCATTCCCCTGCGCTATAAAAACGATGATGGTTTGCCCGGCCAGGAACATGGCTGGTTAATCTGTTTGTTCTGGTATCTGCGCTGCCTGATTGGGCAGCAGCGGTTTGCTGAAGTGGACGCCTATCTGCACCAAGTAGAGCGTTATGCCAACCATTTGGGCCTTTTCGGCGAAGAGTATGACACTCGGTTCAGAGAGATCACCGGCAACTTCCCACAGGCCTTTTCTCACATCGGTTTTGCCACAACAGTTCTGGAATACCTGGATGCCAGGCGAAGTTACAAGGCAGCAAAGCCTATGCCGCTTAAGACCAAGCTGGCGTTGTTTTTCAGGCCCCGCTTTCTCACGCCTGAAATAAGCGGTGATGAAATTAGCTCCGTGGCGGATCCAGGTAAGGAAGTCAAACGCATTATGAACATTCTGCGGGGCCAATTTTATGACGGCCAGCAACAGCGGGTCGACTACCAGCTCATCCGCGAGACCGATTATTTCCAGGATTTCCAGAAGGCTGTTGCCGGCCTCTCACATTTTGATCCGCACACTTTAGCGGAAGATTCCGATAAGATTGCCTTCTGGACCAATGTTTTCAATGCCCTGGTAATCCACGCAGTTATTGAGCTGGGCATAAATAAATCAGTCAAAGAGGCGCCTTTCTTCTTCCAGCGGTCGCAGTATAAAATAGGTGATCATCTTTTCACGCTCAGTGATATAGAGCACGGTATTCTACGGGGCAATGCTGTGCCGCCGTATCGTTTCAGCAAGCAATTTCGCAAAGGCGACCCCCGTCTTTCCTTTTGCATCAGGACTCCTGAGCCGCGCATTCATTTTGCCTTGGTCTGCGCCAGTCGGACCTGTCCGCCCATTGAGGCTTATGAGTCTGACAAACTCGATGAACAGCTCGACACTTCGGCCACTGTTTTCATAAATGCGACGACCAAGACTGACAAAAGCAGCAACGCCATAAGTATCTCAAAGATTTTTAAGTGGTACCGGGCTGATTTTCAGATGACCGATCAGGAATTGATCCGTTTTATTGCCAGCTACCTCTATGATCAACAAGACACGGATTGGCTCAACAAAAATGGTGACACCATAACCATCAGCTATCTGGATTATGACTGGCGTTTGAATAGATAGCCATAAATGAGACCGAACCATAAATTGTGACGCGAAAAATTTTTTGGAGAATTTGCCAAATATTGCAAGGTCAGATGATGTCCTTTGGCCATTATTTCGGAAGTACCGCCGGAGAGATGCTGGCCGCGAACAGGCGAGGTGGTTGGCGGCTCACTTGCCTGAAAACAGGAGAAAAGATTATGGTAAACCCCATGTCCTCAACAAAGTCCTTGTTTAAACCCTGGCTGTTTATGGTTGTCTTTTTCGCCGTCACATCTTGCCTTTCGCAGGCTGCCGCCGCTCCCTCTCCCCATCTCTGGCCGCGCTGGCAGGCCAATGTGCCTGGCAGCACCACGGTTATAGATCACACCATTTGGGACGGCATCCTGCAAAAATATCTTGTTACTAACCATCCGTCCGGAATCAACCGTTTTCGCTACTCGACCGTCGCGCCGGCAGACCGTGAATCCTTGGTTGCGTATATTAAGAAACTACAGCAGGTGAAGGTCTCTTCCTTGAACCCGGGGGAACAGAAGGCCTACTGGATCAACCTTTATAATTCTCTCACGGTCAGGGTCATTCTGGATCATTATCCGGTAAAAAGCATCATGGATATCGACATTTCACCGGGATTTTTCAGTAACGGTCCCTGGGATGCCAAGTTGCTCACCGTCGAGGGCGTTAAGGTCAGTTTGAATGACATTGAGCATCGGATCCTCCGGCCGATTTTCAATGACAACCGGCTCCATTACGCGTTGAACTGCGCGAGCCTCGGTTGTCCTAACTTACAGGCCGAGGCCTTTACCGCAACCAACCTCGAGGGATTGCTGGAAAAGGGCGCCCGCGAGTATATCAATAGTCCAAGGGGAGTACGGCTTGTTAAAGGCCGGTTGTATGTTTCCAGTATTTACAAATGGTTCCAGGTTGATTTTGGCAGCTCGGCAGAAAGCTTGGTCAGGCATCTGCTCGACTATGCCGAGGGCAGCCTGGCCGATGCCTTACGGTCATACGATAAGGGCTTACGTTATGATTACGACTGGAATTTGAACGGGCCGGAGTAAAAAAATCTGCGTAAGCGCGTAGGCCTGAGCATGAACAAGATGTAATAAGCCAAGAATTTCATAGAGAGTTGCTTATAGAAGATCCCAGGCTGATCTCATCAACTTTGGGTAGATCCTTAAGGCTGTGTAATAATTTTCCATTGGGCGAATTGGCGGCGCTGCCGGATCGGTAATTAGAATACCAGTACCCCTTCCCAAGAAACTGATCCTCACCCTGTCTTCCCCACTTACTGACCCTACGATGAGCATGACTCCAAGCAGGTTTAAATCAGTATTGTGTCCCCAGATTTATGTTTTCTTAGTGGTAGATTCAAGTTCAAAGTGCACCACCTAAGCTGAAAACAGGACATGACAGGACTTCTGGTATGTTGAGAAGATCGACCAACTCACAACCAGAAGGA
>JBDLJC010000052.1:0-23860 GCA_039714535.1 Thermodesulfobacteriota bacterium
TGTTATCAGGGAAATGAGATTTGAGATTACCGATACACATCTTAAATCTAGAAGTGGCAGATTTACCATACCAATTTGGAGGAAATTGTCAGATCAGAACAAGGTGAAATGTGTCCGAAAAACTTGACCCTTCAAACAATAAATCAATGAGATAGAAAAAGGCCAATCCGAAAACCAAATAAGATAACAGCTTGAAATATATAAGAAAACCGTTTGACTCTTAATCAGCAGGTCCGGGGTTCGACTCCCCGACGGCCCACCAGTCAAGGACTTACGAGAAATCGTAGGTCCTTTTTTTATTGGCGCTTCGTTTGGCACACTGACCCAGAACCATCTTTGCGGAAAAAACGTAAAAGGCCGACATCACTATTATGACATCGGCCTTCCAGGGGGAAAGAATGCCGTTTGATACCAGGAAGAAGGGGGGTCTTCCGGCATCATGGCACGATTGTATAATAACAACTTCTCGACAGTCTGAAAATGCGGCAATTTGTCGCACCTGAGGTTTTCTTTCCAGGGCTGTGATTATCCGGACATGGCCGAACAATCCAACACAACACCCATTTGTCAAGCCCGCCTTTCCCCATAAGCGATAGAGAAGCTGGGCCAGGATTATCTCGATAAGGAACAGGGGGGGAATAATTAAGTACGCTGTCCCTATTTTGCTTTCGCTTAAGGAGGGTTCTTTTTTATTCTGGAACTGCCCAACTGTTGTTGTCCCCCGGCAAAGTCGAGGGTTTACCTTAAGAAAATCATGCTTTTTCAATTTCACCTTGAATCGACTGGGCCAACGCCATGAGCAAAAAGCCGTAGAACACTTTTATGGTGCATGGCGAAGTAGGAGTCACCGTGCCCTGAAAGCAAGACTTGCTGACCAACTCGGATTTTCCCCCGTAAGAATATCGGAGTTGCATCAGCAATATCAGTAATATGGGATTTGATTTATATTAAGAGCATGTGATAGAAATTAGAATATCTGGATATATCGGTATTTAAATGATGAAAAAGCATAACTACACTTTTGTGTCTTTCCTATCTGTTTTTTTGTTTTTATTCCTTGTGTGCCAGCCATTCATTGCACCTTTGCCAGCCTTCGCCCAGGAAAATGCAACCAAAGAAACAGCCCCTGCCCAAATTGAAACAATTGAAACCCAAATCTCGGCTATTCAGAAAAAAATCAAGGCGGTCAGTGACAAGATATCTGCCGCCAAAAGTATGGAGAACTCACAATCGGCAAACCGCTTCAAGGTGAGCTTGGAGGACCTTAACCTCCGTACTACCCTTTTACGGGAAACAGATACTATTTATCAACGGCAACTAGCGGCCTTGACCAAGCAGGAATCCCTGCAAAAAGAGCTTACGCTTCTGGAGGAAAATTCCAAGCAAGGCACTGACAAGACTATTGACCAGAAACCTCCTTATTCTCTTAATCTATATGATTATTATCTCGATCAGCTCTCGAATTCGGCCAGACAGGTTGATGTTGTGACCCAGGCGATTTCCGTCGACAAAAAATCACTTCGTGAAGCCAATGCAAGATTAATTGCTGCTGAAAAAAAACTTCGTTCCCTCGCTGAATCAAACAATAAAGCCGAGGCTTCTGCTGAATGGTTGAAACTCCTGGCCGACGATGAAAAAGAACTCGCCCAGACCCTGGTTGACCTGCAACTTATCAATGCCGGCAACAACGGTCTTGAACTTAAACTTGCCGAACTGAAGAAAAGCATAAACCAGCAGAATATTGATTGGTTAAAGAAAAATCTCACTTTTAACGAAGAAGAACTCGTTAACCATCTGGCGGCAATTGAAGACAGACGCAAGGAACTGGAACAGCGTATCGATAAACTTCTGCGTGAGCAGCATATCGCAGAAAACAAATGGCTTGCCGCCCAACGTAAAGCTGATCCAGTCCAGCCTCCGGACGAAAAAAAACTGGCCAACGACCAAGCATATCTGCTGGCGCGTGAGGCTTGGCGCGAAACTTATCAGCATGTCATCAGTCACAACAATTCCATGTTGCAGCTGTTAAACTGGGAAGCTCTGTTGTGGCAGCGTCGCTACACATATTTAAAGGGGGCAACCCCTGCTGTTGAGCTAAAAAACTGGCGCAAGGAAGCCAGGGCCGAGATAAAAAAACTGAACCGGACGCTGATCCTGCACCAGACCCACCAATACAATGTTCAGGCAAAAATCGCGGCCACCCGTATCCAGCTGAGCAGAGAAAACATCGACCCCGAGGCCCACCGTCATATCGACACATGCCTTCAGGCCCAGAATAAACTGGGGGAAAGAAATTTTGAATACCTGACCGTTCTGCAAGGAGCCATTGAACTTGATCAGCGTTTGATTGAAACGATCGACGATCACCTGAAAGAATTCAATCTCGGTGAACAACTGGCCATGGTCCGTGCCACCATAGAATCGATCTGGAAATATGAATTGTTCGTCGTCGATACCCACGGGGTAACGATAGGTAAAGTCATCATCGCCTTTATTATTCTAATTGCCGGCATAATTTTTTCCGGGTTTTCCACCCGTCTGATTCGTCGACAGCTGCTTGTGCGATTGAAAATGAGCTTAAGCGCCACGGCGATTACAGAAAAACTCATCTACTACTCATCACTTCTCGTGGTGACCTTTATTGCCATGCGTTCAGTTAATATCCCGATGACCGCCTTTACTTTTCTTGGCGGCGCCATGGCTATCGGTGTTGGTTTCGGCGCTCAGAAACTGATCAATAATTTCATTAGCGGTTTCATCCTCATGATTGAACATCCCATCAAAGTGGGAGACCTTGTCCAGACTGACAGTGGTCTTGGCAAAATTGAAGATATCGGCGCACGCTGCACCAGGGTTCTCACCTTTGACAATGTTCACCTGCTGGTTCCAAACAGCCATTTTCTGGAAAACAATATTACCAACTGGACCCACAACGATAATATGGTCCAAGCAACGGTAACGGTCGGTGTAGCCTACGGCAGCTCCACAGAGCTTGTTAAAAAACAACTGCTCCAGGCGGCGTACGAACATGGCGAGGTCCTTGAAACCCCTGAACCATATGTCTTGTTTGATGATTTTGGCGACAACACCCTGCTCTTTACCCTTTTTTTCTGGATCATGGTAGACCAGGTGAGTGACAGGAAGAGGATTGAAAGCGATGCCCGCTTTATTATCGATGAATTTTTCCGCGAGGCAAACCTGGCAATAGCATTTCCGCAAAGAGACGTGCATCTTGACACTAGCAGCCCTTTACAGATAACTATTTCAAAAAAAGCAACAAAAGAAAACCACGATGAGGAAAACATTTCTTTATGAAATTTTCTGGTTAATAAGACGATAAGGAGAGTAAAAGGGTTCAAGTCTTCGTTTGACTCTTGCTTGCATTGGGAATGAACAAAGAAGGAGGCAAATCTGTTTTTGATTTTTGCTTGTGGAAATATTTGGTCATCGGTGTCAGGCCACGCGAAACTAACTAAAAAGCGGGGCAGGCTTGACCCGATCCCCGAATCGCTATGACCGAGAGATCTGCGGATATTAACCTTCCCAAGAGGGGATATGGTTTTTCCACCTCAAGGAAGAAGTCCATCTCTTGACAAGGGCCTTTAATGGGTGACCCGAATTTCCGAAAATTAACTAAGTTTTTAATCAATGGCTGCCGAACATTGTACAGCTGCAAAGACATTAACTATCGAATCTGACGGATTTATTAAGGTGTAGAGTGGATTTATTCAGGCGCAATCGGCAATCTCCAAATAAAAAATGTAATTTTAATTGACGCATAGCGTTTGCTATGCTTATATGAGAAAAATTAGTTAGTCAGACAACCATATACTACCGAAAAGGTAACGTCGGGTAACCGACCGCACAAAGCTACCTGCCCAGCATTTCCGGACAGAGGGGCTGCCGAAGTAGTAAGGGATATACCAAAGCCACCCTTACGGGTGGTTTTTTATTTTTAAATGCTTAAAAGGTTCCTGAATGAGATATAAATTTGAGAATTATGACACAAGTATAGGGGGGGAGTTATTGGTTGTAGGAGGGCTTATTTTAATAAGCTCTATTTCGTTAACTCCATAAGGGGAGGAGAGATGTATGAAAACCATCGGATTGATCATTGTTTTGGCTGTTATTACTTGTATTGGGGCATCATTACCCGCCTTTGCCTACAATTACGAGGAGGCAAACAACTGTGCTGATTGCCACTATGCCACCGGCGCTCATATGCCTTATGTGGTAGATAAGTGGATGCAAAGCAAACATGCCCTGTCATATGGAGTGTACCAAGGCAATACGTACTGTGCTAACTGCCATGCCCCATTCCAGGCAGACGCAGACGCAGATTATGCTAACAATGTCCCTGTTGCCCCAGAAGAGTGGGAGGCTGTGACCTGTGGCGCCTGCCACCCTCCGCACAATTTGAGAGTTGAATGGGGTACTACAATAGGCATATATGACGTTGCTACGGAAGAGTATTCTCCTCTATATGTTGAGGATTCCAATGCGCTTTGCACCAACTGTCATACCGGCTTACGTCATTCGCCTGATTTTCAGGGCTATGGCCAAGTGATGTTCCACAAGAAAGGAGTGCAGTGCATTAACTGCCATATGCCAAAAGTCCCCGTAGCCAGTGGGTTGAAGGACAGGGCCGCCCATGACTTTGATCCTTCCGCAAACCTGCCATATTCATGTGGAACCCTGGCGGGTGGATGCCATAGCAACCACAAGGAAGCCTGGGCCCTGAAGCAGATCGCCAAAGGAAGGATTCACGGTGAGAAGAAAACTCACTAAACCTTTTGTTTATGAGTTTTATCCGGGGGGGGCATTGCCCTCCCTCCTTTTTTTGAACACAGAATTTCTGTCATTAGATTCTTCCACTCTTGGAAAGGGATCACCCGTTTTTGACTTTTTACTGTTTTTTTCACGATTTCAGCCAGTTGTCCACGGAGACTTTTATTCGTGTATTTCCTTGATTTTACCCTCTGGACCACACTGCTCACCGTGCTGGGAGAAAGAGTCAAATCTTTATTCTTGACAAACCTCACCTTTCATCACGTTTTTCATACCGCCAAAATTATTGGCACTCTGTAATTGGCAGGGTAGCCTTTGGTCTTGGCACGTCTAGCAAGGGGACTAGTTCCCGGCATCCCTCATCAAACAAGCAATCCAGCACCTTTTTAAGGGAAAACAGTGGTTGTTAAAGATAAACTTGATCAACAGGTCACTATGAAATACAAAGCTGTTTTTGTTTTTGAGAAAACCGGTGCCCTGGAGCCTGCCGATATTCTGGGATCTCCCGGAGTCTACCGATTCATCACCTTGAATATATGACCTGTATTAAGGTAATATTAGGCACGAAAATAATGAAAACCAAAATGACTCTCGGGTGGTCCGCAATGAAAAAGAATGTTATTTTTATCTCGACCCTGATCAGCACCTCTATCATCGCCACTAATCTTCATGCCGATGGTAGAGGATTCATAGAGGAACTGATTTCAGATACGAAACAGTTCCTGCGAATTTCCCAACCAACACCATCTAAGAAAAAAGGGAACATGTACAAAACATGGACGGTTGTGGAAGTTACACCTGATACCATCATCCTCCAGAGGAAAAAGAGAGATGACCAAAAGGACGATGTGAGTATTGACCGATCGCGAAGACCTTATCTCAAGGTCGGAGACAGGGTCCGATATGACAAAGTCAGAAATCGCCTACGTAGAACCCTGGATAGATAAAAAGAAAATGCGCGTGAATTTAAAGGGTGCGACAGATGTTTTGAGATTGAGATATAGAAGGTTATCCCTTTCTGAAAACCTGATTTGCTCCATACTTCACCCTGGTGGTGTTCGGCGATTTCTTTTACGATCGCCAAGCCCAATCATGTTCCCTCAATGCCCCTTGAAGTTCCTTTACGTTTGAAGAGGCCGAATATCCCCCTGGAATCTTCCTTGTTCAAACCTATCCCGTCATCACTAACGGAAAAAATATGGCAATCATCGCTATCCTGATAGCCTATTTCAATTTTACTTAAAGTTTCACCGCCGTATTTAAGGGCGTTGTCGATAAAATTCCTTAGAACTCTCTAGATTGATAACCTGTCGGCCTTGATTTCAGGTATGTATTCTGGTTCAGACCATCTTATTTGCCGAATGGTAAGTTGGGACGAAAATTCTTTTCCCTGATCAACTGGAGAATCTCTTTAAAGTCTATATCTACAATACTAATTGGTGTTTCTTTGGTCGATATGTACACATTAATTGTTTCAACCAGGGCGGCAATCTGTTCTGACGACTTCAAGATTTGATCACAGAATTTATCCCCTTTTTCATCAAGAATATGCCTATAATGTTTGTGAAGATGCTTCGACAGGCCGAAAATGGCAATGGCTGGATTTTTCAGGTCATGTGCTACCGAATAGGCAAACATCTTTATTTTTTCAGAACTCTTTGCCAACGCCTCCTCCGCCCGCTTACGGTCAGAAATGTCTTTGTGGGTACCGACAAAGCGCATAGGTTTGCCATTTTCATCCCATTCAACAACCCTCCCCCGGGACAGGATTCATTGCCACTGCCCTGCCTTGTTACGTAATCGGAACTCAACATTATAATGTTCGGTCCGACCGCTCAGGTTCTCCTTGACCGCCGCCAAAGCCCTTATCTTGTCGTCCGGATGAAGCAGTTTTTTCCAGCCCAAGGCAGGATTTTTCATATCATCGGCAGTATAGCCCAGGAGCCGGGCCCAATTATTGCCATAAAAAGTCTCGCCAGTGACAAGGTTGCGATCCCAGACTCCGTCGGAGGTCGCATCAAGGGTTAGGCGGAAGCGTTTATCGCTCTCCCGCAAGGCCTCCTCTGCCTGTTTACTTTCGGTAATATCCCTAACGTATTCGATAACTCCGATGATTTACCCGGTTGCCTCGTCGAAGAGAGGAAAGGAGAAAAGGTCCAGCCAGCCGACAATCTCACGCCCCGGACCTCTCCTGGCAACGACTTCATGGGCCGCCTGGCCGGTCGCGAGCGTTTTGCGAACGGGACAGGCTTTACAGGGTTTATCTCGTTCGTGGTAAGCGGCATGGCATGGGAGTACCATCCTTCCATGGTGTGGTTCACCTGGATAATATTATATTCACGATCCAGGATGCTGATACCGTCCTGAATGCTCGAAAAGATGTTTGAGAGGAAGTTTTTACTTTCTTGCTGTTCCTCTTCGATCCGCTTGCTTTCTGCGGCTTCTTCCTCTAACTCCACGACCCTCTGCGCCAATTCTTCATAGGTCGGTTTTCTGCTCATGTTAATATCCCCCCCGGAACAACCAAGGTGCCTAAATATTTTGATTTAATAGTATGAAAAGCCTGCAACGATATCTAGCAAAGGGAAGAGTTTCCCATAAGCGAATTTACAGTTAGATCCCCATTGATTTTTCAATATGATAATAACTAGGACAGCCCTTTTTTTCTGTGTCTGTAGTAAATACAGTTTCTACAATAAGTTATTTTTTTATTAGCCAGTAAACGTCGTAACTCGTCTATACATGGGTTTAATACTCCATCAACCTCCCAACAGTTTCTTTTTTCTTCTTCATTAAACATCAGGCATTTTGCTTTTTTACAACCGAAGAACTCGTGGCATTTAACAGTCATTAGCCCCACCCAGAATTCAATGATTATTATTAACATCACGAAATCCAAGACTACCACTGCGTAGTACATAGGATACCATGGCAAAACTTTCTCTGTCAACAGGCTGGGATTTATGGCGAGTTGCCAGCAAGGATAAGAATCAGGGGGGTGATGAGAGATGCTAAGAGGATAGCCTGGAAGCTATTGAAAGGAAGCAAGTTTTGCTTACTAAGGACAATAGCAGAAACTACCGCACCCATTCATCCTGCAAGGCCCAGCCAAGGTTGCGCATTCTCTGGCCGGTGAGAAACCTGAAGACCGACAGAGCGGCCACGGCCCCTTCGCCGACCGATTTGGCAATCTGCCAGGGCTCGCCGGTAATGTCCCCGGCGGCGTAAACACCTTCGACATTGGTGGCCATCTGCCGGTCGGTGACGATAAAACCGTCATCATCGAGTTTAAGGCCCGCCTGATCGAAAGTTTCGCTGCCCGCTTTTCGGCGGGTGATGAAGACCCCGTCCAGGGCCAGCCGTTTGCCGTCGATCAGCACGGCTTCAAGAAGCGGTTCGCCTTCCAGCTTCTCCAGCCGTCCCTCAAGATAGGAGATATCATTGGCCTCGATGATCTCCCTGGGCACCTGGTGGCGGAACTCCTCGGGTACCGGCCCCAGATAGTGCACGGTATCGGTAAGCCTTCGCAGCAGGAAGGCATCAAAGGGGTTGCCGATAACCAGCACGTTTTTCCCCTTATAGAGCGGGCCGTCGCACTCGGCGCAGTATGAGACCCCCTTGCCGAGGTAACCCCGTTCATTGCTCAAACCAAACTCCTCTTTGAGGCCCAGCACTTCCAGGCCGGTGGCGATGATAACCGCCTTGGGGTGATAGTCAGCCCGGCTGGTTTTGAGGGAAAGGTCACCCTCCTGGAAGGAAAGTTCCTGGGCCGGTTCGAAACCATTGAGCTTGCCGCCCACCTGGGCCAGATGCTCCCGGAACATGCGGGCCAGGTCGGGGCCCCTTTTGCCGACCACACCCAGGTAGTTTTCGACGCTTTTGGCTATGTTGATCAGACCGCCGCCCTCTTCGGCATCAAGCAGGACGTATTTGATCTCCAGCAGGGAACAATAGAGGGCCGCCGACATGCCGGCCGCCCCGGCCCCGAGGATGACCAGTTCGAGCTCCGAGACCTCCCGCTTTTCCAGGCCGTAGAAAGTTGTTCTCATAGGATGTACTCGGGGAAGGGGGTTGTGTGGGTTTTAACTGGTATATCAGGCCCCCGGTAGTGACCGATTTTATGACCGCAGAACCGGCAGCAGCCCCTGCGGACATGATTTTCACCGATACTGAAGCTTGTCCGGTCAATGAGGAGCTTGGCACAGCCGGGGCAGATGGTATTCTGACCGGGGTGGCCCGGGACATTGCCGATGTACACGTATTTAAGGCCGTTCTTATGACCGATCTCCTTGGCCCGTTCCAACGTTGCCGTCGGCGTGGCCACCTCGGTCATCTTATTCTCCGGGAAGTATCTGGTCACATGCCAGGGGGTCTCACCATCGAGATTTTCGACGATCCAGCGGGACAGCCCGTTGAGCTGTTCGTCCGAGTCGTTCCAGTTCGGGATAATATTGGTGATGATCTCAACATGCACCCCGGACCGGAAGGCGATGAGGGCGTTTTCCAGAATGGGCTGCAGGACCGGGCTGCCGGTCAGCCGTTCGTAAAACTCTTCGGTAAAGCCCTTGATGTCAAGCCGGTAGGCGTCGAGATAATTGAGGAGGGTCTTCAGGGCCGGTGGATTGATCATGCCCGAAGTGACCATCACCGTCAAAAGCCCTGCCTCTTTAGCCAGTTTGGCGGTATCGAGGATAAACTCAAACCAGATACTCGGCTCGTTATAGGTCCAAGCCAGCACCTCACATTTTCGCTCCTTGGCCATCTGGACGATATCTGCCGCCGAGAAATCATGCAGGTCAAGGCCCCCTTCCGAAGCCTTATGGTGGGAAATCTGCCAATTACAGCAATGCTGGCAACGCATATTGCAGCCGAAGGTGCCGATCGAGAGGGCCGAGGCCCCAGGATAAAAATGGTTGAGAGGTTTTTTTTCGATGGGGTCGATGGCGATGGAGACCACCTTGCCGTAGGTCAGGGCGTAGAGGGTACCGTCGATGTTTTTTCGGACTCCGCAATAGCCGGTTTTGCCTTCGGGAATAACACAGTCATGGGGGCAGAGATGGCAGTGAACCATCTTGTGGCTTAGTTTCTCGTAGAGTAATGCTTCTTTCATGGGCTCTTGCCCTGATAAGAGGTTTTGCCCAGGAAGGGCCTGAAAACCATCCGCCCATCAATCCCTGATTAAAGGTTAGCATCAACCGCAATTCATTTGCAACTTTTGCCGCCAATTCCAAATTTATTGTTACCGCTATGGATCATAAGACGACCAATGAAAAAAGGGGGCAATATTCATCAACACCCACCCGCCTTAGGGACAAGAGGGGACATTCTTGCCTTATTGACCTAAACTTGAACATCCCAACCGCAAGTCAACAAAACAAATCCCCCCCTACTCTCTCACTCTTGAAAAGAAAGACTGTTTTGCAGATCGCCCCACCCTGACTTTAATGGTATATTGGCGAGATGCGACACTACCTCATTATATTTATCTCTTGTCTGGTTCTTAACCTTTCGGGCTGTGAGAATACTGACATCCAATTGGCAACCGGCGCCGGCATTGATGCGATCAAGGCCATCACCCTGACCGATGAAGCCGTTGCCGAATTGTCCCGGAAATCCTCCGAATACCTGGACAGTCAACACACTGTTGCACCTGAGACCAACAAATTTGCCCAACGTTTGTCGACCCTGACCGGGGACCTCTATGGGGAGGACGACTTTACCTTTAAGTACAAGGTCTACCTGGACAACCAGGTCAATGCTTTTGCCATGGCCGATGGCACCATCCGTGTTTACAGTGGACTTATGGATATGCTTGACAATGGAGAGTTGCATTTTGTCATCGGCCATGAGATGGGGCATGTGGTCCGGCAACATACCCGTAAGAGACTTAGACTTGCCTATGGTGCCAAGGCGGTGCGTAAAGGTATTGCATCTCAAAACAGCGCGGCTGGGAATATTGCCGGATCGCAAATAGGTGGGGTGGTGGAGATGTTAATTGGAGCTCAATTTTCACAGCTTGAGGAAAAGGTGGCAGATGATTACGGGCTGACTTTTTTAAAGAAAAAAGGATACCCACCTGAAAAAGCGGTTTCCGCCCTTAAAAAACTCGCCACCCTTGGCGGCAACCATTCTTTTCTCTCCAGTCATCCCGATCCCGAGGCCCGGGCCAAGCGGATTGAACTGCAGATTCAGGGCAAGGCCCTTTCCATTGAGGATGCCCGCCAAGGGTTTATCGATAAGATCCTGGCCAGACTAGAGAAATGGTTCCCAGCTATCTTTGCAAGTTTCTCGCAAGTCCTTTCTTCTGCGATTAACAAACCCTTACAGGCCTAACATTTTTCACCCCAGGCTTTGCAGAGCTGGTTTATCGCTTAATCAGATGCCAAATAATCTCAAAAGAATAAAAAATGGCCAAGTTTGCTGTTGGCTTTGGAAAGGGAAGAATTTAAAAGTCCGGCTTTCTCTGTTTAGTTTGGCACTTGGAAACAAGCTAATTTTTTGCCGAGCAACTTGATGCGGCTGATTTTTGCGCGAGGGAGGGGTAGAGAAAGAGATCAATCCATCTCGTTTAAAGCTTTTTTGATATGGTTTATCAGAGTCTTGCTGGAAAAGGGCTTTTTGACGAAGCCGTTTTGGAACCGAGGCGTATTTCGGGAATGAATGGCGGGCTGCAGGCAACCTGACATGAAAAGCACTTTTATATCCGGGTTGTTGGTCACTACGATATCGGCCAGTTCCAGGCCATTCATATTGGGCATAATCACATCGGTAAGCAACAGATCCACTTTGCCATCATATGCTTTAGCAACTTCCAGAGCTTCATGGCCGCTGGTGGCCAGCAGAACCTTATGACCCAATTGCTCAATAAAGGCCTCGACAATCTCCAACACCAAGACTTCATCATCTACAACCAGAACGGTTCTATCTTTGTTTTTTTGGGGGTTGCTCATCTGGTGCATCCGATATTTTTTAGTAATGTCTACTAATATATATCAAGTAGACAAATTATTGTATGGGGGTTTTCCCCCATTATGAGCACAGATTTTTTAGAGCTGAAGTTCGATGATCATCAGATTTTTTATTTGCAAACAATTCCACTGGAACTGATATTCCCGCATGGTTCACAAGCTGACGTTACAGTGCAAGATCACCGCCCGAGAGAACGGTCAACGGCTGCTTGACCTGCTGACTAAACGTTTCACATATCATGATATCGAACTGTGGCGGCAGAAGGTCGAAGCCGGCCAGGTTTTACTTAACGGTGAAACTGTGATGACTGATCAACTGGTCATCTCCGGCGACAATCTTACCTATCACGCCGTTAATCATCAGGAACCGGCAGTTCCGACTGAGATTGAGATAATTCTCGAAACGCCGAAGTTACTCCTGGTCGGCAAACCGGCCGGGACCCCGGTCAGCCGCACCGGCCTTATTGTCTACAACACCTTTGTAAATATCTTGCGCCGACAGTACAATCAAGACATTCACCTGCTCCACCGACTTGACCGGGAGACCAGCGGCCTTCTGCTCTGCGCCAGGAGCAAGAAATCCTGTGGCCTCTATCAAAAGGAGCTGAGTAAAATCATAACCGGCAAGTATTATTTGGCTGTAATCACGGGTCGGTTAAATCAGCCGGTTGTTGCCATCGAGCAGCCACTGGCAACCAGAGATGACAGCCCAGTCCGCTGCCGAATGTGGCCTGCGGAAAACGGCAAATCCTGCCGCACGATATTCCACAAAATCGCCCGCACAGATAATTATTCACTGGTTCTTGCCGAGTTGTTCAGCGGCAGAAAACATCAGATCCGGGCCCATCTGGCCCATCTTGGCCAACCCCTGGTCGGCGACAAGATATACAGTCATGGAGGGAAATATTACCTGAAAAGAATCGGCGGGGAACTGACAGAGGAAGACTACCTGAAACTGGGAGCCCGCAACCATACCCTGCACGCCTGGGCGGTACGGCTTAAGTTACCAGATCAGCCGGAGAGTATGTATTATTCCCAACTATTTTCCGATGATATGCAAAAATCTCTGGCATACTTCCCGAACTGGGAGAAAAAGGCTAAAACTCTGTTGCAATCTCTAACGACAACGGCTGACAGTTTCAAATAATCTGAATATTATGTTGAGATAACTAAGAGCTTAAACAATCAACCTGGAGATTATTACCGATATGCACCTGAAAAATGAAAAAGAAACCAAAGAAGCTATAGAAACCTGGCGAAGCGCGTCTACCATCGTCCAACTCAGCAATCTCCGTAAAGCTCTCGAATCCTTGGAGTTGGATCAGATGCACTACGAGCAGAAAGAACATGCCCGGGGCATTGAGCGTTGCAAACTTAGCCTGGCCTTACTGCAACGACGGATTGCCGAGCTAGAACCCCAGTAATCCCGCACGCTCCACCGATCTATGAATCCAGATCACTCAAAATCGGAAACCCAAACCACCTTTCACCGCAAAAGCGCTCACCAAGGCCAACACGATAGTAATCTGATTTTATGATTTATTCCCCATGGCTGGCCCCCCTCGCCAACGTCAAAATTGGAACATAAAGTTGCACTTTGTTTAATATAATTGACTCAAATCAATGTACCACTTCGCCATTATATGCGATGATAATTCCAAAGATTGGCGGAAGACGCTTTTCAACGCAACACAATCAGATTTTCGCTTACAAGAAAATTGCTTAATACAAATTAACCGGAGGTGCGCAATGGCTGGCTATGAAAGATGGGATGATTTTCTGATCGCCGAACATGAGATGATTGAGAGGGCGATGTCGGTCCTTAAAACCAACCTGGATAAAATCGATAGCGGGGATTACGATTCTCTGCAAATGCAGCGTGCCGTTGATTTCCTCCTTGAATTCGGCGACAAGGTCCATAACCAGAAAGAAGAGGGTTTCCTCTTCCCCCTTATGCAGGAACGGGGGATACCCATCGAGGGAGGACCTCTTGGAGTGATGGTGATGGAGCACGATGCGGAACGGAGACTTCTCCAGCACATGTCTACCCAGGTTGATACTCTGGATACAGCCGGCCCGGAGGTTATCGCCAAATTCAAAAAAGAGGGGCTTGAATACCTGGTAATCAGGGCCGAGCACATCTGGAAAGAAAACGACATCCTCTACCCCATGGCCCGTAACGTCATGCAGGAAGGAGATGGCGAAAAAATGATGGCCGAGTTCGCCCGGCTCAATCTTGAGACTTACGGCCAGAATGCCTGGGAAAAATTCTCCGCAATGGTTAGCGAAATTGAGGGTGGCCGGGAAAATCGCACCAAACTGATCAAGGGCCTGTCCTACGAACAGCTGGACGCCATCATGGAAACCCTGCCCTTTGAAGTAACTTTCGTTGACGCAGAGGATACCGTGGCCTACTTTAACCGGCTGGATAAAGAGAAAATCTTCCCCCGGACCCGCTCGGTCATTGGCCGCAAGGTAGGAAAGTGCCATCCCGAGAAAAGTGTCAAAATGGTCGGGCAAATAGTCGATGGCTTTAAAAACCGAACTCTGGATAAGGCCGAATTCTGGATAAATTTTCGGGATGAAAAAGTACTGATCCGTTATTTCCCGGTCTATAGTGATTCAGACGAATACATGGGCGTTGTGGAGGTCACCCAGGAGATCGACTGGATCCAGAAACTGGAGGGAGAAAAAAGGTTGATGGATTAAAGCAAATTGTCTTGTCTGTAAGCGGCTGGATAAAGATTATTCCTGGGTTGCCAAGTAGAGGGGAGAATCTTTATCCGGTTGCAGACCCGCTGGGACAGTGGCATGATTGCCATTTGAGGGTAGATACCCCCTGCAACCACCAGGGCCTGCTGCCCCGCAAGTATTCTGGAGAAATTATAACAGGAAGAAAGTCTGGAAGCTCACGACATAGTCGGCGCTTTCGTAGACTCGAAGTCTTCGCTTAGCGGGATGGGATACAGCTGCAAGTCACAGTTTTTACAATTAATGGACTTTATAAACCCGATCCCCTTCCACAACGACCTCAACCCCCTCCTCGAACTGAAGTTCAGCCAATTTGGCAGCAACCTCGCCCTCATTAACCCCCAAGGCTTCAGCAATATCATGCAAATCGTAAAAGGGTTGGCCGTCTTCACCGTACCCTTTGGCCTGAACCTGGGGGAAATATTCGTTAAAGGCCAGGCTTGAAGCTTGACCCAAAATCTCCTTTATCTGCGGAGGGCCGTAAAGCAAAAGCCACTTGACCGCCTCGGCCCACAACTCGCTATCTACATCCTGGCTACCCAGAACCTCCATGGCCATCTCTAAATTCCATTGTTTACTAAATTCAGACATGCCCTGAGAATAATAACTTTCTGCCACCAAAACAAGCGGCAAAACTAAGCCGGATGTCTCGATGTTCAGACCGCTATCGTAATTCCCCGTCTCATAAAGGTCGGTACCGCCAGATAGACATCCATCGACATCAACCGTCCCCTGTAAATGATCGCGCCGCAACCCTGTTTTTTCTCAGACCGATGCACCAGGGCAAGACCTTTTCTTGTCAACCCACCCACAGACATCCTCTCCTCCAACTCGCCAAAATCCTGCCAATAACGACTCGACTCCATGATCCGGCCTCCACCACATATTTTTGACTTTGTTATGGAGACATAATAATATGCAGGGTAGGACAACCGGTGTCCCACCCCATATATTTTGTGGGGAAAATTTTAAACCCGATCTTCCCCAGATCGTATTGCCCTGCTGTGAACAATAATGATAAAGAACAAAACCCAGATCCAACGCCTCATTTTTATAGACCGAATGATCAGGCAGGGGATGACCAGCGGCAGGTTGGCCAACTGCCAGACGATTGCCGCCGCCTATGAAGTCAGCTACAAGAGCATAATGCGGGACATTGACTACCTTAAAAACCAATGTGACGCCCCAATCAGGTATGACCCCAAGCGGTACGGCTTCTACTTTACGGAAGAGAATTACCAACTGCCGGCAATCAATATCAGTGAAAGTGATTTATTTGCCATCTACATTGCCCGCCAGGCCATGGCGCAACATAAAAACACCCCGATCTACCGGAAACTGGTCTCGGTTTTCAGTAAGATAGAAGAATCCCTGCCGGAGCGGATTTCAATCTCACCGGCCTGGATCGATAATCGAATTTCGGTGTTCAGTGGTTCCCAGACCGACATCGATCCGCTGATCTGGGACACCGTGGCCGAAGCTCTCCAGCATTTTCGCAGACTCCAGATAAGCTACCGGAAAACAGGCTCAAAAAATGCTTCTGAGCGGGAGGTCGATCCATATCATGCCGTCAGCTTCCAGGGCGAATGGTATCTGATCGGCTTCTGCCACCTGCGTCAAGAGATCAGGGTCTTTGCCGTTTCCAGGATAGTGCAGGCCTCAAAACAGAATATCGGCTTCACTATCCCCGCTGAATTTACTTTTGAGAGCTTCACCGATTCCCATTTCGGCATATTCACAAGCGAGCAGCACTATGAGGTAAAAATCAACTTCTCGGCCCAACATGCCCCTTACGTTCTGGAGCGGCAATGGCACCGGAACCAGACCATAAAAAAGCACCAAGACGGCGGTCTGACCCTCTCTTTCACGACCAACCATCTCTTTGAGGTAAAGCGCTGGATCCTTTCCTGGGGCAGTGGCGTAGAAGCTCTTGCCCCGGCAGAGTTACGCGCCGACATCCACCAGGAACTACAGAAGGCCTTGCAAGCTTACGCCTAATACGGCATCATACATTCGCATAAGGTTATAATGATCCGGCCAGGCCCAACATTCACGGCACGAGATGCTGCCATGCAAGGAAGCAGACCATGAGCAAAGATACCGCCACTATGTGGTCTTCATTTTTCGGACAAAATGCCCGCAACCGCCTGAGGCATGACACCCTCAGTTTTCTGGCTACCGTTCCTCTGTTCAGCTCACTTTCCAAACGAGAACTGAACACCATTAACAGTATCGCCCACCACAGGACCTATCAGGAAGAGGAATTTGTCTTCCGCAAGGGCCAACCCGGCGCTGCTATGTTCATAGTAAGATCAGGCGCGATAAATATCATCGACCACGATGAAGGCAATCAGGCCAATGTCCTGACCACCCTTGACGACCACAGCTTCTTTGGGGAGCTGGCGCTGCTGGATGACTCCCCACGCTCCGCCTCGGCGGTCGCCGCCAAAACAACTGAGACCTTCGCATTTTTCAGAACCGATCTGGACCGACTCCTGACGGCTTTCCCGCAGATAGGTCTCAAAGTATATCGGTCCCTGTCAATGATTATCGGCAACAGGCTGAAGGACACCAATGAACAATTACTCAGCAAGTGACGAAAGCTTAAACCGGCTGCGTCGAGCAAGAATCATCTACACGTTCACAGCGGTCATTGGTGCATTTTTGCTCATTTACCTACTGTGGGCCCTGCGAGAACTTATCCTGCCAACCGTGATTGGCATGATAATGGCCTACATCTGCCTGCCCCTGATCGGTTATCTGAAAAGAAAGGGCTTTTCCCGCTTTTGGGCGGTGGTCTGCCTGTCCGGACTGTTCTGCCTCATTCTATTCTCCACCATAAAATTCACCAGCGACATTATTCCTGATCAAAAAACGGAGCTTGAGCTCCAGGCACGAATCCGCTACAAACTCGATAGTAAGTTCAACAGTATCATGGGTATAGATCACGCCAATCGTAGCGGCAACTGGTTCTACACCTTGTTTGGCAAGGAACTTGAGCCACTGCGGGAAAACCTCGACACGGCCCTGCGGATTTCCGAAGAAAACCATCAGCTTTTGACCAGATTTTACCAAAAAGCGCAGGAGATGGGCAGCGAGCCGGTTAAGGAGCGTTACTGGCAATACCACCAAACCAACCGCCAACGTGATTTACACCGAGCGCAACAAACAGAAAAAAGGCAGGATAGCGACAATAACGCCAAGATCACCACCAAATCTGCGGGCCGGAAAACCGACCAATCATCGCTGCTATTGATGATTTTCAACGCCGTTTCTCTATGGCTGATAACGCCGCTGGTCTTCCTCATCCTGATGATTGATGATGGCAAACTAAAAAGGAACCTGATTCACTGCACGCCGAATCGCTATTTTGAAATGACCCTGACCATTCTCGCCAATATCAATGACGCCCTGGGCCGTTACCTGCGCGGCACCTTTATTGAATGCTTCCTGGTCGGTTCGAGCTTTACCATCTGCCTGTTTCTGGTCGGACTTGAAATGCAGTGGGCGGCCACCATCGGTATCATCGCCGGACTCGCCAACGCCATCCCGTTTTTAGGGCCGGCTATTGGCCTGCTGGTGGGAGTACTATACGCCGTTATGGCCGAGGATATCTCACCGGTCCTACCCTTCATTAACAGCGGCAACCTGTTAGCCGCCATTCTGGTAGTAGTTGCAATTGTCCAACTGGCAGACAATGCTATCTTCCAACCATATGTGTTGGGCAACGCCGTTGACCTCCACCCCCTGACCGTTGTCTTCGGGGTAATGGGCGGCGCCGTAATCTTTGGTTTTACCGGTATGCTTTTCGCGATCCCGGCCATCATGATCGGCAAGGTGGTGATCACCACCTTATTTCGCCAGTTTCGAGCCTACGATATTATCTAGCAGCCATTTACCCAAGCCAAGACAGGTAAAACATGAAAGACCATACCACCCTGTTGATAATTGACGATCATCCCCTGTTCCGGGAAGGACTCAAAGCAGTTATCCAAATTGATCGCCGCTTTGAAATAATTGCTGAAGCCGACGACGGCCTCACCGGTTTAAAACTTGCCACCGAGTTGAAACCCGACATTACACTCACGAATATTTCGATGCTGGGAATAGACGGCATCGAACTCACCAGAAGATTAAAAGCACTTTTACCGAAAGCAAAGGTGGCGATCCTTTCGACGCACAGCGACCTGACTCACATTTCACTGGCCATGCACGCAGGAGCATCCGGCTATCTCCTAAAACATTCATCGCCGGCCAAGGTTCTTGAAGGAATTACGGCAGTAGCGAACAATCAAACCTTTATCGATAAAACCACATCCCCATCCATCTCCAGTGAAACCTTGGGTGTCAAAGTACTGGAGCATTATGAAAGCCAACGGGCCTATGAGAATTTAACTCCCCGGGAACAGCAAGTAATGCGCGGTCTGGTTGAGGAAATCACACGTGACGAACTTGCCGAAAAACTTTCCGTCACCACCAAAACCGTAGGAAACCACCGTAGTAATATTATGAGGAAATTGGCTTTAAAGAGAGAAATAGAACTAATCCGCTTTGCCGCCAAAATCGGCCTGATTGAAACAAACCCCTGAACCAAGCACCCCAAAACTCGCCACATCACGTAACAGCCCGGAGCAACACCCAAAAATATCACCCGGTTGAATTGTCATTCCGACCATTTATTGCTCAGGATGATTCCACCAGCCGACTCGGGAGTTTCTCCCGAGTAAAATACATAATTCCCCCCATATCTTTTTAATCCCTAGCGATTAACTTAAATGCCAGTCAATTAATTTGGTGACAACAGACTTAACAGGTATGGGATATAACTCATGAGCCTAGTAAGATTTCTAAGCAAAGAGAAACTGGTCGAGTATCTTGACGAGGAACTGCGTCTCTTTTTAAACGCCAAAGGGATATATGAGCTAAATCAATACGGGTGGCTAACCGATGACCGGCCAGACCCCGAATACATCGGACTTGCCATGTGGCAAACCGAGCCGCCAACAAGCCGTAACAAAATCACAAATATCCGCGAGACTTTACTCCCCCCGTCCTTTTCTCAGGCCGAGATGGGAAGAATCTTCAAGATAGGTCTTCAGTTTGAAGAATTAATGAAATCAGCTCGCCATTCAATCGGCCTTACCCACCTGTTCCACAAAAACGAAACCGATCTCAACCAATGTTTTAGCTATCATTTTTCCGACACAGTCATGAAACTAGAGATGGCAACCGAACGATTAAGGGACTTGTTTATCGAAGCCTTTGGTGTCTTTCTCGGATTTGACATTAAAGATGACGACACTTCCCTTCCCTACAGTCCCGCAGAACAACGTCATGCTTTTTGCCGCCCGTTTAAAAAAACCAGAGATAAGCTCGCTGCAGACCCAGACCAGTACGAAGAATTACTTGGTTGTGTTGATGACTTGATCATGCTTGTCGAGCAAACCCCTTTGAAGCGTGTGGATGAACTTGAACAAAACAACGAAAATTTCATGACCGAAAACAACTTTTCACCGACAATTAATGGTTTTAACAAACGAGCCGATTCTAGAAAGCCGCAAAATTCAATCCCGCCAGAAGAACCAGTCCCCCCAAGCATCTCCGAATGGTACAAACTTCTGGTGAAGGAAAGCAACCAAGTCTTCCTGGCCGAGTACTTACTCAGGAACTCCGACACCCACCCTCCAATTCCGAACGCAGCCTTAAGTCACTAGAATTTTAATTTGGAAGACAGTGAGCAAAAAGCAGCAAAGCACCGCCAGGCTTCTCTCTAATTCCTGCTATACCCCCGACATCCATTTCTATTAAAAGCGCCTCCTTGCGGCTTGCCCATCCCCCCAGGACAGATTATCATCAACACCAATAAATACTCACATCTCTGTCAAGCAATCCCGGGCGCCTTTTATGAAGCAGGAACTATCCGAAAATGAACGCCAATTCCTGAATAATCTAAATCGCCACCTGCAGAATATTCCCGCCAAATGCCCTTACGGACTTCCGCACCAAGCAATATATAGGATGGCAAAGTTCGGCGTTATTCCGGAAGAAATCATGGGAATACTGTTGGCCGCCGGCTACAGGCGCTACGGCGACACGATTTACACCATGGGCTGCGAAGACTGTCGCAGTTGTATACCGATCAAACTCGATCCATTCGAATTCTTCCCGAATCGTAACCAGAAACGAAGCAGCAAACGCAACAGCGATCTAACCATTGAAAGAAATCCCCTGACAGCGGATAAGGAAAAAACAGCACTGCTCCAGAACTTCTTTGACCGCCGATATCCCGGCAAAAACAATAGTGCCGGAGATTATTATGCTGGATTTTTCCTGAATTCATCCGGATTCTCGGCAGAGATCAGATACTGTTCTGATGGGGAACTGCTAGGGGTCTCAATAATCGATATCGGCAGAACCTGGCTTAACGCAGTTTACTTCTTCTTCGAGCCCGAATCATCAAAGCGCAGTCTGGGCACATTCAACATCACCCACCTGATTGACCTGTGCAAAGAGCAAAATATCCACAATCTATATCTAGGTTACTGGATCAAAGAATCCAGAGCCATGAACTACAAGGCCGCCTTTCTGCCACACTATATCCTCGTTGACGGGAGTTGGAGCAAGGTCACCCAGCCACCCACAAACAGGCCATAACATACCGCAATCACTTAATATAGTTAGCCCCTCACAACGCCCTGGGCTACAATAAATAGTATGCCGAATCGATTTATTTAACAATTTCATCTAAAACGAAAAAGAGTGTGATACAATCGAGGTGCAAGCTTAGTTTTTCCAACGCAAATAACCTAATAGATGAAGGTGACGAAAATGGAAAAATGGCACCTGGCGGGAATTATTTCAGATGGTTCCAGACCGGAATTGATCCTACCGACCAACAAGCTAAATAAAGCACCCCGCCGCCAAGAACGGTCTCAGGGAAAAGACAAGACGATCACTCTGTTGCAATCAATGCTCCGCAAAATGACGGAGGTAATAGCCCTTTTCTGATTTGAATATACTTAAATAACCAATTTACAATCTTGCTCCCAACAAAAAAATCTTGCCCTAATCACCATGAATTCTTTGGCGAGAGGTTAGACCATGATCATGGTCAGATAACCAGCCCAACTAAATTATTTGGGTCATGCTTAGAACAGAGGTTTTTTTGTATGATATTCCCGCTCTTTTCAGAAACCTGAAAGCATATCGCAGGGACATGACTTTTTCGCCGCAACAAAAAGATATATCTCCCCTGCATACCATACTCTCTTCAACAATAATTCTTTCTTGAAGGCAAATTGTCCCCGACAAGATATCCCTCTTCCATCCTAAGAATTGCTGCCAAAATCCAACCTGGAAACTTGGCCAATTCTTAGGGACAGCTCGAAAAAACTTGACAACGTCAAGGATTCGACCCGACACTGAGAATAGAGAAAAGCGATGTAGAGGGTTATAAATCCGAATCAACAATCGGGGAGGGCACTATGAAAATAATTGCTGCGTTTAGCTTGGTCTTGTCAGCGTTGCTCCTTACTCACACCCTGGCATTTGCGGAGCCAAAGATTCTTGATGTGCGCAGCGGTAAAATAATTCCATTTTCCGAAATGATCCAAGGTCTCCAAAAAGCAGATTACATCTTTCTCGGAGACGACATTACCGTCACCGAACACCAGATCGCGCAAATGGAGATCCTTAAGGTAATACACGAAAAAAACAAAAAACTGGCTGTCGGGGTAGAAATGTTCCGAAATGAAAGCCAATATATCCTTGATCAATGGAGCACAGATGAAATCAAAAAACGGAGGTTTGTAGACGAATTTAATACAAATTGGGGTGAGTGGGATCGCTACAAACAATTTTTCCAGTATGTCCGCAACAACCGCATAAAACTTGCCGGTCTCAATATTTCCCGGGATATTCTCATCCAGGTGGAGTCGAAAGGGTTTGATTCTTTAAGTCCCGACCAGCTTGGCGGGCTCTATGAGGGTATAACCTGTGATATCGTACCGAGTTATCAAGATGTGATGCGCAGGCTGCACCTTTACAAGGGTATGCTGCAAGAGCAGTCCTTTAAGAATTATTGTGAAATGAAGATCCTCGGCGATATCATGATGGCCAAAAACCTAATGGAGTTTCACAATAAACACCCAGCTCTGACCATGATCATCATGGCTGGGAACACTCACTCCTGGAAGCATGGCATCCCGAGTCGAATCAACAACCAATCCGGAATTAATTTCAAAGCAATTCTGTTTGAAGCGGAAGGCCGGGTAAGCCGCAACACCGTTACAGCGGCAGAGGCCGATTATCTCTGGCTCGATTACGGTGCAAGCGGCTGGAGACGCTAATATATCAGAGTCTTGAAGGATATCTAACGCAGGGAGTCAATGGCTGCAACCACATTCCATTGCCCATAACCAGCAACCCTATTTTAACGGAACCGGAAACAGTCAGACAACACCCACTGTAAGCTCACAGATAAAAAAGATAATTTATGCATAAAACTAACATCTAACCTGACAATATTAAAACCCAAATTCCGAACATCGCGGGAGTACTTGCTGAAGGAATAACAGCTTAACAACCCTTGATGGTCCCCTCCATAATCTAGCCATTTTGTTGATTTTTAAAATCAACCTCATCTTAAATCTACAACCTAAGGTGTAGGTCTTCTTCTATTTTTTTATAGTAAAAAAATCAAGACGTTGGGGGATTGCATTGCACCTCTTTTTTGTGAGTACATTAAACTCAGAGTGAGTAATGTGAGAAATAATTACCAGGGAGAAGGCCATGCTAATGAGATGGGAAGGAATGGAAAATAGATTGGAGCAGCGTTACAATATCCCGATCCGAGCAATCTTGTCTTTTACCGATGCCCCCACCCAAGATCTTAAAATCTTGGACATTTCCTCTGGCGGCGCCTTCATTATGACCAAACAGGCTAAGCCGGAAGGAACCGAAGTTATAATATCCCTGCTCATGGATGCTACGCTTGACAGGCAGATCGGGAAGAGGGGCGTGAGCAAGCTGAGACCGACCGAAGTTATCATGTCGCTGTTCAAGGATGCTAAATCCGACAATAAGATCGAGGATAGGATCTGGATCAAGCTCAAGGGAATGGTCAAACGTAGCTACAACTACGGAATGGCGGTCGGTTTCAACAAACAATACTGTATCTACAGGATGTGACACGGTGGCAGGGAAAAGAAAATTATCAGCGCCCTTTTTTCAAAGGAAGAAAAAAGACGGGAGTCAGAGGTGGTCCCCAAAATTCGGACAGTGAGTTAAGGTGGGAAGCCGCACACTGACGAAGGAGATTACCATGAGCAAAATGAAACGAAAACGATATTCAG
>JBDLJC010000053.1:0-23393 GCA_039714535.1 Thermodesulfobacteriota bacterium
ATGGTTTTTGTAGCGCTGTCAGCCAACACCAGGCCGCACTTCACGACCATTGCCAACTTCATCAGCAGTATGGATAAAGCTACTATCCATATCTTTAAAAAGAGGGGTCAAATCTGCTGTTGGCTTTTGCGCAGATGTATGCTATGGCTATTGATCATGTCTAGACCGTTACGAATAGAATATCCCGGAGCCTGGTACCATGTTATGAATCGTGGGAGGAGAAGGGAAAACATTTTTCTGAATCCCCGGGATTAT
This sequence comes from Thermodesulfobacteriota bacterium, assembly GCA_039714535.1. Classification (GTDB taxonomy): domain Bacteria; phylum Desulfobacterota; class Desulfobulbia; order Desulfobulbales; family JAGXFP01; genus JAGXFP01. The sequence goes on from JBDLJC010000053.1 coordinate 256, forward strand.
GAAACCTTCATAAAAGTCCTTCACGAAGCTGATGAAGGGTGGAATATCAAGATATCCGCGTATTGCCTGATGTCAAATCACTACCATCTGCTGGTTCACACTCCTGACGGCAATATATCCCGCTGCATGCGGCATATTAATGGGGTTTACACCCAGCGCTTCAATCGGGACTACAAGAAAGACGGTCAACTCTTCCGGGGCAGATATAAGGCGGTACTTGTTGATGCGGACAGTCATCTTCTCGAAGTATTGCGCTATATCCACAGAAACCCATTACGGGCAGATCTTGCTATGGGGGTGAAAGATTATCCTTGGACTAGCCATCAGGGATACATGTCCAATGCAAAGAAATGGGCTTGGTTGCATAAGGATATTTTGTTGTCGATGCTTTGTGAAAAGAAGCGTGGACAAAAAGCTGCGTATATGGATTTTGTTTCCCAGGTTGAATCTGAAGAAATAGAGCGATTTTATTCATTGAAAAATTTGCCGTCGGTACTGGGTAGAGATTCTTTTAAAGAATGGATAAAAGCGAAGTTCAATCATTTGAGCTTTCATAAAGAGATCCCGGAGTCTCGGAATCTGGCTCCAACGGTGGATGAGGTTATTCTTGCTGTGTGCGAGCATTTTAAAGTGAAAAAAGAGGAGATTGCCGTCTCGAAACGCGGCATAGAAAATTTACCGAGAGATGCAGCGATATATCTTGTTCGTCGGAACTGCCGTGAGACACTTGCCAGAATCGGGCGACATTTTTCGATTAGCAATTACAGTACAGTGAGCAGTGCTATAGAGCGGATTAAAACCCGTAAGAACAAAGATAGAACACTGCAAAAGCAGTTAGATATTATAAGGGCGAAAACTCAACAAAAGCCAACAGCAGACTCTTCTTTGAGGTAAGATCACCTATCTAAGGTGAGAATAATTTAGTTTAGAAAGCTAGGCAAAATGCATTGGAGAGTGATAATGAGAAAAATCGTAATGCTTTGCGCTATTTCAATCTTACTTACGTCCTGTGGCAGTGATATCCGGAAATTATATACTGATGATGCAGATACTACGTCCGGTGATGTCGGGCCGTTTGTTGAAACGGCGGATATAATTATATCGGGGCAGACATCTTTTTACGACGGTAATGATAATGAGGTAAGGATTAGTTTAACTTTTTCACGCAAAGATAGTGTTGGGTCAACACGCCTTAGAATAGGTAGCACCGATCGGCTTATGGCGAGTGTCGATGGGGTTGATTTGCCAATTCATGAATTCCAAACTGATTCCTGCTCGCCCAATTCTCCGCATTGCGTCTGGATGTATAGTTATTATTTTTACCTCCCAGAAAATTCCGATGGGAAAGAATTGACCATCGCTTTTGAGCGGCAAATCGGGATAAGTGCCTTGGATACAAGAATTACAATTCCAAACAAGCCTACTTTTATACAACCTGTTCAGGGTGATGTGTTTTACTTGTCTTTAGATGATTTGGTTCTTGCGTGGCAGCCTGGAGTTCCTGGTGAATATGTTTTGTTGGATATCAGGTCAGATTGTGGGGTGATTGACAGAGGGTTTTTATCCGAACCAATTAATTCAATAACTTTTCCAGCGGGCTCTTTTGAACGTTTCTCGTCAGATAAATGTTCTGGCGCAGACTTAATGGAACCCGTCGAATTAACTGTTTTTCGTTATCACATCAACCAGGATGAGGTAGATCCTGCGTTTTCTTCAGATAGTGTAATAAGCGTACAAGCTAAGGCTCAAGTTTCCATTAATTCCTACCCATAGAGATATTTCATCCAAATATAATGATCGGCAGGGGTAGCGTTGTCTTTGACGGCAATGCTATTGTCCCTTCTTCCGCTTTGCCCGACTGGTGGCCTGGGCCTCAAGCGGGTTTTCCGGCCAGTAATGTTTGGGGTAGCGGCCGGCCAGTTCTTTTTTGACTTCCCGGTAGGTCGAGCGCCAGAAGGCGGCCAGGTCCGAGGTGATCTGGATCGGCCGTTGGGCCGGAGAGAGGAGGTGGATGAGGACCGGCAGTTTGCCGCCGGCCACGGTTGGCGTCTCTGCGCAGCCGAACATCTCCTGGATTCTGACCGGTAGGATCGGTGTTTCACCGGGTTGGTAGCGGAGCTTGATCCGGGAGCCGCTGGGGACTTCAAGATGGGTGGGGGCCAGTCGCTCCAGTTCCTGTTGCTCCTGCCAGGAAAGCCGGGTCAGCAGGATATCGGCAAGATTCAGTTTTTTTAGGTCATTGAGGGACTTGATCCCGGTTAGATAAGGTTCCAGCCAGGAGAGGTTTTGCCGGAGAGCTTCATCGGCCACATCGGGCCAGGTGGTAGGCTGCCAGAGGTGAGCCGACTGGATTCGGGCCTGGAGTTCCCGGCTTTTTTTCTGCCAGGGCAGGCAGTTGATCCCGGCCTGCCTGATCCCTGCCAACAGACATTGGCTGACCTGCTCCGGATCACCCCCCAGCCATTTTTTTTGGGAGAGGACCAGGCTGCCGAGGCGCTCTTCCTCGACGGCGGCAACCCTCTTCTGCTCGGCATCCCAACGGATGATTTTCTTGTTCTCGATAAGATGGGCATGATCGCTTCTTAGCTCAGTCAGCGATAGCGCTGCGGCCAGAAAGATCCTGCCCTGTTTTTTGCCGGCATCGAGTTTGGCGGCGACCAGCAGTTCGGCTTGGCCGAGATGATCGCTGGTCGGCAGGATTGCCCCCCGCCCGGAGGCGAGCAGGTGCTGACCACTGCCCGGTTTTTTGTGGGCGATCCGGTCCGGATAGGCACTGGCCAGCAGGTTGCCCGCTTCGCTCAACTGCCCGGAATCTTTGCTGGTTTTGCCAAGTAGTCGCTGGTACTGGCCAGCTTCCCTTAAGATTCGGCGGCAGGCGGCCGGATCACCGCCCTTGGCCCGCACCGCACCTGCCCCGTCTCGTTCAGAAATTATCAGCAGCTGCAACCGTTCTTCGATATCACTGCTTTGTCGCCCGGCCTCAGCTTTTAAGGGATCACGATTATTGAGGATCGCCGCCAGCCGGCAGGCCAATTGGCTTAAGCCCTGTTCCCGGCCCCGGACCAGCATCAGGGCCAGGCGGGGATGGAGGGGGAAGCTGGCCATTTTTCGACCCAAAGGGGTAATAGCCAACTTTTCATCGAGGGCCTCAAGGTCAATCAGGATCTTTCGGGCCTGGTTGATCTGACCCTGGCGAGGCGGATCCAGCCAGATGAGTTGACCAGGATTACTGACCCCCCAGAGCGCCAGTTCCAATAAGAGGGGGGCGAGATCGGCGTTGATGATCTCGGCCGGCAGAAAATCCGGTCGTGAGTGATGTTCGGCCGCGGTCCAGAGCCGGTAGCAATGACCGGGACCAAGCCGCCCGGCCCGGCCCGCCCTTTGCTCGGCCGAGGCCTTGGAGATCGGAATCGTCTCCAGTCGGGTCAAACCGCTGGCCGGATCAAAGCGGGGGGACTTGAGCTGGCCGCTATCGACTACGGTAGTGATGCCTTCGATGGTAAGGCTGGTTTCGGCAATGGGGGTGGCCAGGATCAGGCGGCGCTTACCGCTGACCCGGGCAAAGACCAGATTCTGTTTCTCCAGAGGCAGGTCACCGTAGAGGGGCAGGCAGGCCAGCTCTGTTGCCTTAGCATAATGGGCCTGGACAGCCCGGATCTCGCCAGCGCCTGGCAGGAAGACGAGAATGTCGCCCTGCTGTTCGGCCAGGGCCCTGTCGATGCCCTTGACCGTTCGGGGAACGATGAAGTCGGTTGCTTGACGCTCCAGATATTCAACCGCTACCGGAAAACAGCGGCCCTGGCCGGTTATCACCGGAGCATGATCGAGCAGATCGGCCACTTCACTACTGGCGATCGTGGCCGACATGACCAAAATCTTCAGGTCTTCCCGCAACTGTCGTCCATCCAGACATAAGGCCAGGGCCAGGTCACCCTGGAGGCTGCGCTCATGGAACTCATCGAAGATTACCAGCCCGATCCCGCCAAGCTCCGGATCATTCTGGAGCATGCGGATCAGGATCCCTTCGGTCACCACCTCGATTCTGGTGGCGCGGCTGATCTTGGAATCAAAGCGGACCCGGTAGCCGATGGTCCCGCCGACCTGTTCCCCAACCAGCTCGCTCATTCGGGCCGCAGCGGCCCGGGCGGCCAGGCGGCGTGGCTCGAGGATAATGATTTTGTGGTCGGCCAGCCAGGGTTGATTAAGCAGGGCCAGGGGGGCGACGGTGGTTTTACCGGAGCCCGGTTCCGCGGTCAGGACCGCTGCCGGGTTTACGGCCAGGGCCGCCAACAGCTCCGGCAGAATATCATTGATTGGCAGTTCGGGTAAATTAGGCAGGGACATAATAAGATCTGCTTACCAGGCAATCATCGTTACGACAAGGGAGGGCCGGCGAAACTTTGCCTTGCCGGGGCTTGTTTTCTCCCAAACTGGGAGAGGTTGGTCAGCGTCAGCAGTTGTCAAACATGTCCCGGCTGTTTTCCGAAAAGCGGTACAGGTAGTCGTTGACCTTGCGCAGTTGTTCGGCCGTCGCGCTGTCCCAGGCGCCATTTTTGGCACACTTGGGGTATCTCTGGGTAAAGACCCGGTTCCAGGCCTGGGAGGTCTTTGATTCGGTCCAGAGAAACGGGGCATCCTTGTCATTGCCCCTGAAATGGCAGCTCTTGCAGAGATTTTTAAAGATCTGCCCTCCTTCGCCATAGCCGCGGCTGTCCCACTCAAGCTGGCCGTCTTTAAGATCCCTGCAGGTCTGGCTGTTATCATCAAAGCGGTATTCGGGCCGGGCGTTGGCTTGTAATGCAAAGACGGCCAACATTAGAAATGGAATGCTGGCAATGCTTAATCTTTTCAAAGAATTTTCCTCTATCTTATATCTTATGGCAAATAGAAAGGCGATGGCGTTGCAAAAAATAACCAGCAGGGTAATAGCAATTTGCCCTACGGCATCACAGGCCAAGAGAAGCAGAAGTTTTCGCCTATCTCCTGAGGGGCGTAGCGCATTTTCGGAGTCTCCGCTGTCTGGTTTCCGATATACCATATGTGTGTCTCTCTTGCAAAAAATACACTGTTCTCCAGAGCATCCCGGCGGGGCGCTTAGCAGCTCGAAATTTTCGTAGGTCTCATTACGTTCACTGTCTGCGTAGCCATCCCGAGATTTTTTTTAAAATTCGTGCTTACGGCTGAAGTTTTTTTGGGGCAATAGTCTATCAGGGTGAGGTCGTCATTGCAGGTTAAAAAATATCCAGCGCTATCTTTAGATCATCGAGTTGGAATGGTTTGATTAACACATTCTCAAAGCCATGTTGGTCAAAGTCGTAGACTGTTTTTTCAAAAGGATTGTTGCAGCAGGCAATCGCTTTAATGTCAGGGTTGGTCTCTTTGAGCACTTTGAGGATTTCTCTGCTGTCTATCCCGTCTGTTATTTCAAGCAATACGGAAGTATAAGATTTTTTGTTTGATGAGTTGTTAAAGTGAGCTATTGCCTCTTTATAGTTCCTCAAAAGATCGGCCTCGATGTCCCAATAGTCGAACACCCTGGCCAGAAAGCTCCTGAGCATCTCGTTTTCCTCGACCACAAGAATTTTCATGTTTCCCCCCTCCTCAATCCTAGCAATGCATGACAGAATCAAAAGATCAGTATTGACCTATTTGTCAGGTTGGCCTGCCAGGCATCTTGTCTGTAAGATAAAAATAATTAAAATACTCCCTCTGTGAGATATATTCTAACACGACAATTGATTGGCGGAAGGTTGGTTTTTTGGGGAGAGAATGGGTAGTTTATGTAATCTTCGCCTAAGATTGATTCAGTACAGAAAAAAGATTTTCTTTCTGGTTGGTAAGGCCCAGTTTTTTTCGAATGTTGCACCGGTGGGTGGCAATAGTTTGGGTGGAGAGATTCAGGACTTGGCCGATGTCCTTGGTGTTATTCCCTTGTTTTATAAGATTTGCCACCCGTAATTCCGAAGGTGATAGTTTATTGAGAAGGCTGCTCTTGGTCGCGGGCAGTAACGGCCTGGTTATATCAATTAGATTTGTTGTAATTATTTGGCATAAGGCTTGATGCTCATTGTTGTCCAACTGGTCTCTTAGTTTCTCAAGGTTGGGTAAAATGATTTTTTCCAAGTTGAATTTGATAGTCCTGCTTATGTTCTGCTCAATAATTTTATTTTGCTCCAACAGGACTCTTAGTGCGACAACAGTGTCTTCCAATTTTTTGTTTTTTTCCTCCAGTAGAATAGCTTGGTGTTTTATTTCCCTTTTAAGTTCTTTGTTCAACCTTTCAAGTTTGCTTCCTCCCAGGCGGGTATTGGCTGCTGTCTGTTCCCGGTTCTTTAGTGCAATGCCTTCCCTGTGATCGCTGGCGCTCTGGAATAGTTCAAGCTCGGCGCCAATCCTGCTAGCCAGAAATTCGCAAAGGGATGACATTAACTTTTGGGCCTTGATCGGTTGGACGTCCATCAGAAAAAGAAGCCCTTGTAGTTTGTTGTTTGAGGTCAGGATCGGAGCTCCAACATATGATTCAACGTTTTTCTTTATCAGATGGTCGGGGAAGAGATTTGATACATCTTTGGGATACAGGCAGACTTTGCGATGGAGGATAATCTTCTCACAAGGAGTATCTTTAATGGTAAAAGTGATATTGCCTGTTTCCAGGCCATTATCCAGGAAAACGTCAGTTTTAATTTTGGCTTTTTCTCCCGGAATAATATGGCCTATAACGATATACTTTGCCGGTATCTCTTTGAAAATTTTTTTTGCTATTGATTGCAGGAAATCGGCTCTGCTTTGATGAAGGCCAATATCCAGAATCGAATGGATTGTATCAATTAGATTGTTTTGCATGGGTGTTATTTATAAATACCATCATTGATAGAGTGATGAGCGTTGTTATTACTGGATTTGCCCAGGATTTTTCTTTGTTTATAAAAAATAGCACTGTTTTAAGGATTAATTATTGGCCTGTCCATCCCGCAGCTCTTTCGGGAATAGGATACAATTTGGGGGGGGTAAGTCGAGAAAGGACAAAATAATTTGCTTCATAAAAAGACAGGATATTTAGAGCAGACCAAGGAAAAGACCTGCCAAGTAATTGCCCTCTCCCCCCCCAACAAGAACAACTTCTTTCTGTAGATCCAGACTAAAATTCAAGCTCTTTCTATCATGGTATAAAAATGCTTTGTTAGGCAATATTGATAAATCGGGTAACTAATGGGGTGGAGAAATACTAGATGCTGTTGGCGCCGGTTAGAGACGGCAACAGATTAGCCGTGAGGAGGACGTTACCGTTTATGATTCCAAGACAAGTTTTTTTAGATGTTTTTTACGCCTCTGTCATTGCGATTAAAGGTGAGAAAATCTTTTCCGGGATGGATCCAGTATATCATATGGCAAATAGAAAGGGAAATTGGCGAAAACAATCTTTTTGGTAATATTTGGGTAAAGGGTGAGGTCCTAAAAATTAATGAACTGAACGGTAGGTAGCCGGACTACAGAGAGCTAACCAGTTTAGAGCGATTCTTTGATTTTCCGGAATATTAATGCAGTTCGGGGTTGCCACGTTAAAGTCTTTTTGTTCTTAACTTGTGACGTAGCCCTTATCTATGAGATGTTGCCTGATGTCATCCGGCGAGAAACCGATTTTGGTGGCGACCCGCAGAGAATGGCTCTCGTTGGAGATGCCGGGCACCAGCCGGTGGGTGGGCTGCTGGCCGGTGAATTCCACCTGCAGGTACTGGCCCTTGTTTTGCTGGCGAAACTGTTCGACCAGTTCGAAGCTGTGGGTGACCAGCAGGGTATTGTTGCCGATCGCATAAAAGCCCTCCATGATATCGACCGACAGGCTCATCTTTTCGTGGGTGGTGGTACCCTCGGCGATCTCGTCCAAAATGACCAAGCTTTGGGGGGTGGTGGCATAGAAGATATTTCTGGTCACCTTCAGTTCGGTACCGAAGCGGCCTTCTTCGTCGATCAGGGTGTCGAAGGCCGGGGCCTGGTATGTTATCCGGTCAGCCATGTTGATCTTGGCGGAACTGGCCATGACCGGCGCGCCGATTTGGCCGAGGAGTTGGTTTTGGACGATGGTCTTGGAGATCGTGGTTTTGCCGCCGCTGTTGGGGCCGGTGATGAAGGTGGCTCGGCAACCGTCAAGGGCGATATCGTTCGGCACATAATCCGGGTCGTCGGCCGATTGGGTAGGGTTTCGCAGGTCTTTGGCGATAAAGTGGTGGTAACGGCTGTTGGTAAATTCCGGCATACAGGTTGGGTGGTGGGGGGGGGCCTGGCTGAAGTTGACGAACGACATCAGCTCGTCAAGGGCTGCTACCGCTTCGATCGCCGAGCCGAACCGGTTGGAATTGAGTAAGCGGTTTCTAATTGGCAGGATGGCCGTCTCGAAATCGAAGATCGGTTTGATTAATCCGCCGTAAAGGATACCGAGTATACTGATTCCGGCCGTCAGCATAAAAAAGGTGAAAGCCAGCCCTTCATGCATGAAACCAAACAGCCAGCCGGCCCCGAAGATGAGGCCCGGCAGAAAAGGCAGGAAAGAGCCGATTGTAAAGCGTGACGGTCGGAAGGGGAGCCGCAGGAATGACTTCTTTTCCTCGGCGGCCCTGATCCCCTCCAGGGTCCGGTAGCGTGGGCCGGAGACCAGACTTGCAGCTGGTGAACCGACGAAGCTTAAGATGCTCTTGAATAACGAGTCGAGATAGACGGTTTCCGGTTGCGGGGTCTTGGCGGCCGCCATCATGTATTCGATGGTTTTGGTCGCCTCAACGAAAGCATGATATGGCAGCAGGGCCTGCATATGGGCATTGAGGAAGGCAAAGAGGTGCTTTTCACCACGGCTGAAAACGGTCAGGAATTCCATGATGGAGCTCTGTAGTTTGACATTGCTCTCCAGTTCGCAGAACGAGTCCTGCTTGGCATGGATCAGTTCAATAGATTCGGAGGGGTTGACCAGGGAATGGAAGAGGCGGGCCGCACCGACCATGGTCAGGGTGTGGTCCATGGCATTAAACAGGTCGTGGATCTCGACCAGCTCCAGAGTGCGTTTGTCGGCCACCGTTTCCGTCAGCAGAGCGAACATCCTGTGGCTGTCAAAAGGCTGTTCTTCATTGCGTTCGTCGATGATATCGTTGCGGTAATTCAGTTCGATGATGAGTTTTTCGCTTTCCATGCTCATGGGAGATTATCCTCAATCGGGAAGTTGTCTCGGACCTTATTTATTCGGGTAACGGCGGCCTTTATCTGGGGTTTAGAGATATGGCCATCCTGGAGCGCTTTGTTAAATAAGGCAATAGTAGCCCGGATCTTGTCGTGGTTTTGGCAGATTAGCAGCAGGTCGGCCCCGGCTCTAAATGACTTCAACGCCGCCTCGGCCACGGTCATTTCATTTTCGATGGCGCCCATCTCCAGATCGTCGGTGATTATCAGGCCGTTATAGTCCAGATCGTTGCGCAGAATCCCGGTAAGGATCTGGGTCGATAAGGTGGCTGGGTGGTCCGGGTCTAGATTCCGGTAGATGGTGTGGGAGGTCATGATCGCCGCGACTCCGGCTTGGGCTGCCGCTCTGAAGGGGAGCAGATCTTCGCTCAACAGTCGGGAGCGCTCCCGGTCCACGGTTGGCAGGACCAGATGCGGATCCAGTTGGGCCGCGCCCAGACCGGGGAAATGTTTGGCACAGGCGGCCACTCCGCTTTTCTGCATCTCCTCAATCACCATAACGCCGAGCCGGGCCACAGTGGCGGGATCGCCGCCCAGGGCGCGGCGTTCCATGAAATATCCCTGGCCCCTTGGGCAGACATCGAGGACCGGCGCCATGTTGAGGTTGATGCCGGTCTCCCTTAACTCACGGCAGCAGGTTATGGCTGCATCGGTCAGGGCCTGTTTCGGATTGCCTGATTCGGCCAGGAGGCGGGCATCGGGGAACTGGGTCCATGGTTCCGGCAGTCTGGTGACGCTGCCGCCTTCCTGATCAATCGAGATCAGGGGCCGAGGCAGATTGTGGGCTGCACATGCGGAGGCCAGATCAGCGCAGAGTTTCTGTAACTGGGCAGGGCCTGCAACGTTTCTGGAGAAGAGGATGAAGTTGCTGATCCCCTCTGCCCCAATAAGTTGGCGGGTCGAATCGTCAAGCTCGTGGCCCGGCAGGCCGACCATTAACAAGGCGCCGCTATTGGTCATGACTTTTGCTCCGGTGCTGGCTGGTAGGGGACCGGGTCGGTGATTCCGGCCTCCTTAAAACCTTTGAGGCGCAGAAGGCAGGAGTCGCAACCCCCGCAGGCTCGGCCCTGACCATCCGGGTCGTAGCAGCTGTGGGTCTGACCATAGTCGACCCCGAGTGCCAAGCCCTTGCTGATGATCTCCCCCTTGCTCAACTCCATTAACGGCGCCTGGATCGTGAATTTATCGCCCTCGCTACCGACCTTGCTGCCGAGGTTGATCGTGCTTTCAAAGGCGGCGATGAACTCTGGTCGGCAGTCGGGATAGCCGCTGTAGTCCAGGGCGTTGACCCCGATAAAGATATCACGGGCTCCAACCACCTCAGCCCAGGCGGTGGCGTGGGAGAGGAAGATGGTGTTGCGGCCCGGCACATAGGTTGCCGGGATCTTAGAGCTAATTTCTGATACAGCGTGGTGTTTGGGGACCTGCTGGTCGCTGGTCAGGGCCGAGCCGCCGATCTTGTCGAGGTCAAGGCGCAGGATAAGATGCTGAACAACCCCGGCCTGGGCGGCTATTGCCCGGGCCCGGTCAAGTTCGATTCCCTGGCGCTGGCCATAGGCGAAGCTCAGGCAATAGCAGCTGAAGCCCGCCGCTTGAGCGATGGCCAGGACGGTGGTCGAGTCGAGGCCGCCGCTTAAGAGAATGACCGCTTTTTTGTTTTCGGTGGATGCCATAAATGCGAACTTAATCCAGTGGGCAATTTGATGCCACTTTTCATTTATTACAGATTGGGCAACCTTGCATCCGCAGGGGTTTTTCCAAGCAGCACGATTCCAGTAGTTCTGGGTCCGCAAAGATCGCTGAAGTTGGGCCATCGGCCTTGACCTGACCTTCGTGCATGACGATGGTTCGCTCGCAGAGATCGACTACCATATCAAGGTCATGGGTGGCGATGATCTTGGTGTGATGGAAACTTAGCAGCAGTTCAATGAGTTGTCGGCGGGCCCGGGGATCGAGGCCGGAGGTTGGTTCATCCATGACCAGGATATCCGGTGACATCGACAGGACTGAGGCAATCGCCACCCGCCGCTTTTGCCCGGCAGAAAGGCGGTGGGGCGGTCTCTCCTTGAGGTGACTGAGGCCGACGGTGGCCAGGGCCTTGTCGACCCGGGCCGTTACCTCATCAACCGGCAGGTCGAGGTTGAGCGGCCCGAAGGCCACGTCGTCAAAAACGGTCGACATGAAAAGCTGATCGTCCGGGTCCTGAAAGACCATGCCAACGGTGCGGCGTACTTCCCGGAGCGTTTCCTTGGTCAATGGATAATCACCGATCCTGACCTGGCCGCCAGTGGGGCTAAGGTAGCCGTTCAGGTGCAGGAGCAGGGTCGATTTGCCGGCCCCGTTAGCCCCGACGATGGCCACCGATTCACCGTGATGGATGCGGAAAGAGATGGTTTGCAGGGCCGGGGTCTGGTCCGGGTACGTAAATTCAAGGTCCTTGGCTTCTACAATATGATGGCTCATCGAACTATCTCCAAGATCAAGCTGCCGAGCAGCCCGGTAAGATGGGTGGCGCGTAAGATTATGAAGGTGCCGGTGGCGCTCAGCAGGAACAGGAGCTCGGCGCGGCCGAAGTTGAATTGGCGGACTGTTTTGATCTCGCCGCTGAAGGCCCGGGAAAGCATGGCCAGATGAATGCGTTGGGCCCGGTCGAGGGTGCGGAGTAGCAGGTTGCCCAAAAGCTGTAGGTAAACCCGGTAACGCGGTCGGCTGCGGCTGAAGGAACGCAGGGCATGGGCCCGGATCATCCGGATCCCTTCCTCGATCAGGACGAAGAGATAGCGGTACAGCATCAGGAATTGGACGGTGAGGATGCGGGGCGCCCCCATTTTGTCCAAGGCCCCGCAGACGGCCGGGAAGCCGGTGGTGGCGATGAGCAGCAGGGCGGCGCCGACTGTGAGCGAGAAGCGCAGGAGCAGGGAGGCGAATGAAATCCAGCCGCCCGAGATGGCCAGAGGCCCGAGCTCAACCATGATCTCCCGGTCGATGAAGGGGTTGAAGATGGTGATAAAGAGCACGAAAGGCGAGACGATCAGCAGCTTTTTGAGGAGGTAGCCGACCGGCAGGTTGGCGAGGCCGATGATCATGGCCGGGTAAAGAAAGAAGGGCAGCAGGTCAGCGATGGCGTATTTGTCGTAGGAGACGACCGTCAGGACAAAGAAGATGGTCACCAGAAGCTTGGCCCGTGGGTCAAGGCGGTGGATGGGGCTGTTCTGCTCGGCCAGCATTTCCAGACGGCCGATATCGTTGAAAACGTTATCTATTTTGCCGGCCATAATGCTTTCCTGATTTTTTGAGGATGATGCCGAGCAGCAGACCAAACAAGAGGATGATGGCGCCGCCGACCAGACCGGCAACAGTGGTGCCAGTCTTGGCTCCGGTCAAGTCCGTCCCGGTCTGGTTCTCTTGCCTAAAACCGTAGTCCGGTAACAGCGCGGTTTGGTCTTGGAGCTTTTGCAGGGGGGCTTTGATTCCGGTGGCAGGGAGGGGTAATTCTTGCTGGTCGGTGGTTTTAAGGAGTGACCATTCGAGGCCATCCGGATTTTCCGAGGCAAACCAGCTGATTAGTCCGCCAGTCAGAATTGTGGCAACAACCAGACCGATCAGGACATTTCTAAGCGGCAGTTGGCCAAGGGCTTGCTCGGCCCCGCTCCTGTCAAGGATCTCAGGCCGGGCCCGCCAGATAAACGAGACTACTCCGGCCGTGATCAGCCCTTCGACAATACCGATGGGCAGGTGAATGGCCTGCATCAGCAGCAAAAAAGAACTGAAGGACAGTGACAACATTCCGGACATATTGGTCTGGATGACCACCCCCAGCGAGCCGAGTTGCAGGCCGATGATTGCTGCCGCCAGCGCACCGAAAAGCAGGCGTCCCGCCGTGAGCCGCCCCTTGGTAATCCTTTGGTAGATCAGCGGGTAGGTAATGAAGCAGGGCGCAAAACCGAGATTAAAGATATTGCAGCCCAAGGCCAGTAGGCCGCCATCGGCAAAGAACAGAGCCTGGACGGTCAGCACCGAAGCCAGGGTCAGGAAGGCGGCTGCGGGGCCGAGCAGGATGGCCAGGAGCAGGCCGCCGCCCAGATGGCCGCTGGAACCGGTGGCCGGGATGGCGAAGTTGATCATCTGGGCGGCGAAGATAAAGGCCCCCATTACGCCCATCAACGGGATTTTCCGGTCATCGAGGCTATGTTTGATTTTTTGGGAGCAATAGATAATAGTCGCTCCGGTCACGGCCCACATGGTCCCACCCAAGGCGGGGGAGAGCAGCGCATCTGCCATATGCATTTTTTGGGTCTCCATTAATGCTGTGTTACGAATTCCAGATAAGTAACACAAGAGGGGCAACAATTAAATAATTTTGTGTTATTATGGTGAGCAATTTGTAAGATCATTCGGGTTTAAATGATAGTGGGAGAGGAAATAATGAGTGAAACAGTTCGCTTCGGAGTTTCAATTGATGAGCGCTTGCTCGGTAGCTTTGACAGTTTGATCGGGGCCAAGGGTTACAGCAACCGGTCCGAGGCGGTTCGGGACCTGATCCGCAATGCCTTGGTCGATGAGCAGTGGTCCCATAATGATGAGGAAGAGATGGTGGGGACCGTCTCTCTGGTCTTCAACCATCACACCCGGGAACTGTCGGACAAGTTGACCGAACACCAGCACTCCCATCATCAGAATATTGTTTCCGCCCTCCATGTTCATCTTGATGCCCATAACTGCCTGGAAGTTGTGGTTCTCAAGGGCAAGGCCAAGGAGATTCGTCGTCTGGCCGATGAATTGATCGGCACTAAGGGGGTCAAGCATGGTCGCTTGATGACCACGACCAGTGGCCACGATATCATCTAGGCGGAGGGGGCATGGATGGGCCTGGCTTTGGCATAAATATGCTTCGCCAAGTAATTGGTGGTCTCGTTACGCCGGATTTTTAATAATTTAATTAATTAGTTTGGTGTATTTAAATAAAATTGATAATATTTTCCGAAACGGTTTTGTTGCTGAAAATTTTATGAAATTTTAAAGAGGTTCGCTGTGGATAGCAGAGAGTTTGTTAAATTCAGGAAAAATCTGAATAAGACCCAGCAGCAGATTGCTGAACTGTTGGGGGTTTCTGTCAAGGCCGTCCATAGCTATGAGCAGGGCTGGCGAAATGTGCCGACCCATGTGGAGCGGCAGTTATATTTTTTGCTGTCCAGACTTAAGCACGGCCAGGAATCCAACCAACCCTGCTGGGTTGTCAAGAAGTGTCCGCCCGAACGCAAGAAGAAATGCCCGGCCTGGGAGTTTCAGGCCGGCAAGTTCTGCTGGTTTATCAACGGTACGATCTGTGAGTGTAAGGCCCGGCAGAGCTGGAAGGACAAGATCAAGATCTGCAAAGAGTGTGAGGTCCTGCAGGATCTGCTGGATGATTTTGACTAGCGCCGGTTAAGAGAAAAGCAGCGGTAGTAGGCGGCCGCTGCTTTTGTTAATATTCAAACCAGGGCAAAGCCCTCCCTCTTCCCTCCCTCGATCCCGTCCTTCAGGGCCTTTACAGAGATAAACCCCTTTTCAATATACTGAGCTGCCTGACCGGCAGCGGAACCCTCGGCCGGTCAAGCGCAGTAAAAGATTATTTCCTGTTCTTTGGCCAACGTATCGGCTGTGTGGAAATCGGTCAGAGATATCGCGCCAGCCAGATGATAATGGGTAAACTTGGCATCATCGGCATAGGCGCAGAGCAGCAGGGCTGTTCCTGAAGTTACTTTGTCCTTTGTCTCCTGGGCGGTTTATCAAGGGTGATTATGCTTTAAACCACAACCTCCACCCGTTCTTTGACGACTATTCCCTTGGGGGTGACTTCGGCCCGGCAGGCCAGGGCCAGCACCCCTTTGCTGATAACTCTAGCCAGGGTTTCGGCGTAAAGCGGGTCGATATCGGTGGCCGGGGAGAAACTTGTCACCCCCGTCATCTGGATGCAGAAGATGAGCGCTGCCCGGTATCCTTCTTCGTGCAACCGCAATAGTTCTGCCAGATGTTTTGTGCCCCTGGCGGTTACCGCATCGGGAAAGAGGGCGATATTGCCCTTGGCCATGGTGCAGTTTTTTACTTCCAGATAAGTAAGTTCACTCCCGTTGCTCAGGAGGAAATCGAGGCGGCTGTTCCCGGTTTTAACCTCGGGCCTGATCGTGGCGAAATGGCCCAGTTCCGGGAAGAGCCCAGACTCCAATGCCTCGCGGACCAGTTTATTGGTCAGTGAGGTATTGATTCCCACCCAGCCTGCTTGACCCTTGACCATCTCCAGGGTATGCGGATATTTGCGTTTGGGATTGTCTGATCTGGAGATCAGCACCGGCAGGCCTGGTTCGTTACAGCCCAGCATGCTGCCGGTATTGGGACAATGAACCGTCAGCTGTTTACCGTCAGGCAGTTCGACATCGGCCAGAAACCTTTTATAGCGGCGCAGTAGTTTAGCGGCTTGCAGGGTTTGGTTGAATAACATGATGATAATCACCATCTGTGGTAGGTTGAGGTCTCTTGAAATTGTTGCGCTATTGGTAGTTGTTCCTGAATGGAAAATGACTCAGAACCGCTTAAAATTCAAACTATAAATGGAATATGAGCAAATCAGAACCGGTTTATCTAATTGACGGCAGTGCCTATATCTATCGGGCCTATCATGCCATTGCCCCGTTGAGCAATAGCAGCGGTCTGCCGACCCATGCCGTTTACGGTTTTATTAATATCCTCCTGCGGGTGATCCGGGAAAAGGCGCCGCGTTATCTTTCAGTGGCCTTTGACCTTAAGGGGCCAACCTTTCGCCACGAGATGTATAAGGAGTACAAGGCCAATCGCCCGCCGATGCCGGAGGATCTGGTCTGCCAAATTCCCTATATCAGAGATGCGGTCAGGGCCTATAACATCACCTTCCTGGAAGAGTCAGGCTTTGAGGCGGATGATCTGATCGCCTCGGCGGCGCGGCGTCTGGCCGGAGACGGTCATGAGGTTGTGATTGTTTCCGGCGATAAGGATCTCCTGCAGCTGGTCGATGAAAAAACCACCTTCTGGGACCCGATGAACAACCGCCGGTTTGACCCGGCCACGGTTAAGGCCAAATACGGCGTGGCGGTAACCGAGCTGCTCGATTATTTTGCCCTGGTGGGAGACAGCTCCGACAATATTCCGGGCGTGCCCGGGGTTGGGCCGAAGACCGCCGAAAAGCTGATTGCGAGCTTCGGTTCTCTGGACAACCTCTATGAGAAGCTGGCGGAGGTCGATAAACAAAAATTGGCCGAAAAACTGGCGAGCCATCGTGAGGCGGCCTTTCTGTCCCGTGATCTTATCCGGCTTAAAGAAGATCTGGCGGTGCCCGTTGCCCCTGACGGCTACCTGTTGCCCGAACCCGATAATGACAAGCTGCGGGAACTCTTTACCCTTCTGGGCTTTACCCGGCTCCTGAAAACCCAGGTCGAATCAGCGGCCCTGGATCGCAAGGGCTACACGTTGGTTCAGGATCTGGCTGAACTCCGTGCCCTGGCCAAAAAACTGGCCAAGGGGCCGCATCTGGTCGTTGATACCGAGACCACCGGCCTGGATCCGCTCACGGCAGAACTGGTCGGGATCTCTTTGAGTAACGAGGTTGGCGAGGCCTGGTATGTGCCACTTGGTCATTGTGATGAGGATGGCAAGCTGGTTGATGGTCAGTTGGAGCTTGGCAAAACCCTGGAGATTCTCCGGCCGCTGCTGGAGAATCAGAAGCTGGCGAAAATAGGTCATAACCTGAAGTTTGATTACAGCATCTTCTTCAATCAGGGGATTGCCTTGCGAGGCAGTCTCTGGGATACGATGATCGCCTCCTATTTGCTCACTCCAGGTCGACGCTCCCATAAACTTGATGATCTGGCCGATGAACTGCTGGAAGTGAAGTTGACCTCTTTCGCTGAGGTTACCGGGCAGGCTAAGGGCAAGGCTAAAAATAAAGACGTCAACTTTGCTCTCGTGAAACCGGAATTGGCCAAGGATTATTCCTGTGAAGATGTTGATGCGGCCCTGCTGCTCTGGCGCCATTTTCGGCCACAGTTGGAAGAGCTTGACCTCTGGGACCTTTTTGAGAAGGTCGAGATCGTTTTGATCCCGGTCCTGGCCGATATGGAACGGAGCGGCATTACCGTGGACCCGGCTGAGCTGCAGAAGCTGGCGGTGGAGTTTGAAGGAAATCTGACCGATCTGGCCCAAGAGATCTACCGGTTGGCCGGCGAGGAGTTCAATATCGGTTCGCCGAAACAGCTGGGGGTGATCCTCTTCGAAAAACTTAAACTGCCCCAGGGCCGCAAGACCAAGACCGGATACTCGACCGATGCCAAGGTCCTGGAAAACCTGGGCCGCTATCATGACCTGCCGGTCCTGGTCATTAACTATCGTAATCTGGCCAAGCTCAAATCGACCTATGTCGACAGTCTCCTGGGGCAGATTCATCCCCAGACCGGTCGGGTTCATACCTCTTTCAATCAGACCGTGGCAGCTACCGGCCGTCTGTCCAGCAGCAACCCCAATCTGCAGAATATTCCGATCCGGACCCCGGAGGGACAAAGGATCAGGCAGACCTTTATCGCCGCACCCGGCCATGTCTTCCTGGCGGCGGATTACTCGCAGATCGATCTGCGGGTCATGGCCCATTACTCACAGGACCAGGCCCTGATCGATGATTTTCGGGGGGGCAAGGATATTCATCACCAGACGGCGGTGGAGATATTTCGGGTCAGTTCTACTTTTGTGACCCCCGAGATGCGGCGGGTAGCCAAGACCATCAATTTCAGTATTGTCTATGGGATCAGTGCCTTTGGCCTGGCGGCGCGGCTCAACCTGAGCCGTAAAGAGGCGGCCGTTTTCATCGAGCGTTACTTCGAGCATTATCCCGGGGTGAAAAAGTTTATGGAAACAGTGGTCGAAGAGGCGCGGCGGGATGGTTACGTAACCACCCTGCTCAAGCGGCGGCGGCAGTTGCCGGACTTGGCTAGCAGTAATCGGATCCAGCGGGAGGCGGCCGAACGGATTGCCGTCAATACCCCGATCCAGGGCACAGCGGCAGACATCATCAAACTGGCCGCCATCGAGGTGGATAGACAGCTCAGAGAAAAAAGGCTGGCCAGCAAAGTTTTGTTGCAGATCCATGATGAGCTGGTCCTGGAAGTCCCTGAAGGTGAGCTGGCCCAAGTCGAGAAACTGGTCAAGCCAACCATGGAGTCGGTCATGCAGTTGGATGTACCTCTGGTAGTTAACATCTCGACTGGCACCAACCTGGCCGAAACCTGAGAGGGGCCATGTATATTGCCCAGGTAAATATTTGCAACCGGATTCGCTATATTATCAGGGAGTCGGTTCCTGATCCGACCGGAGAATATTTTATCAGCCAGGATCTGTTTGATCTTGGTGATGACCCGACAAAATTTATCAATTATTTTGGTCGCAATTCTTTTCATATCGATTCAGAGGTCGAAGAGATTGTTGACCAAAAAAGGACGTCAAAAGGCGGACCCGATCTGGAAGAGCTTTTTGGGCCTTTCCTGCAACCGGAAGTGCGGCATCAGGCGGAGTTCTTCAGTCACAAGTATCGTAATTTTTCACCTAAAACTCTTTCTGCAGAAGATATCACCTATATAAATCAACGGGTTCACTTGTTCGATAAAAAACGTCTGTATTACTTGCGATTTGGGGCCCTCAACCAGACCCGTCTCCATAAAGCCCCCCCGAAAATGTTTATGCCGCTGTTATACAAGTCAAGAGACGAGTTGGAGCAGTTCTTTTTTGAGCAGGAGAGTGTTCTGGAGCCGACGGAGTTTCGGCAATACGTTTATGTTATTTTCGACTTACAGAGGTTCTTTAGCGAAACTGCTGCCCTAAGCAGGCCTGAAGCGCTCGATCAGAACAGGCTTGATGAGGTGTTTGAACCGGAGTTCTGTGGCCTTTTAACCGATAAGTTGTTCGTACGCGGAATTAATGAGTCGGTGATAAACAGATATCTGAGCCGCTATCTCATAATGTTTTTCGACTATGATTTCCCTACCGGTTCATTTGAGCATGATTATGCCAGGCAATTCATGGATGACCGCCGTTCGTTCAGTTTTCCGAAAAGGGAGGTGGAGCTTGATGAGCAGGAGGTCCGTGACTTATTTGGGGTGAGCAAGGAGGAGCTTGGCAGGATGAGCAAAAGCCGCCTGACCGTTTTATATCGGCAAGTTGCCCATGAACATCATCCCGATAAAGGCGGCGAACACGATGATTTTGTCCGGCTGACCGAACTCTACCAGCAAATCCGCAAAACCAAAAAATAGCTTCAGAGACCAGCCCCTGATCATTTCAACTTGACATGATCGGCAGTTTAAGGTGAACTTATATCTAAAAGATGTCGTTATCTTTATCAAAATTAAGCAAAGGAGTATCTATGGAAATCCATGATCCAAATTTACATTTGAAACTTATTGAAATGTGCGACTGTTATCTGGAAACTGATTTTAAGGCCCAGATCCAGAGAACGGCAACAGCTGCGACCGGTGATCTTGATGAGGACAGCTGCAAGTACCTGGCCTTGACCATCATGTATGCTCTCACGGAAAAGGCCCAGAAGCTTAACTATAAAAATAAAAAGGGCCAGTTGACGGTTACGATCAAGGCTGATGGCGATAAAACTTCCGTGAAGGCCCCTTCGCCAGAGGTTTTCAACAAGGTTATTTCAATCATTAGAACCATCTTGCACCTTGAAGATGACAACGCTTCAATGCCGCTTTCCCTAGGTCTGCGGGGTGGACAGGTGGATATCCAGGTCAAAGTCGAAAGAGGGGATAACAAGGAAGCACTCAGGTTCAAGTTCCCTGACCTCGCTTAATGGCCTCAAGTTTTTTTGAGGGGGTAAAGTGATGAAAAGCTGTAGCCTTACTGATTTTATGCAGGAACTCCAGCCATGGCTGGACAATGATCATGTCAAAGAGGCGTTCCTTGACGATAACAGCCATTTGATCCTATTGTTCAGAGATGGCATGAAGAATGTTTACGATATTGATGATTGCAATAAGACGCAGATTGAGGCGGTGTTGCAGGATCTCAAGAATAAGGGCATTACCGTTAGTTGTTGAATGTTGATCTCGCTTGCTTTTGCTGAGCCATGGCGATTTAAAGAGGTATTTAACCTGATTTTCAGCAAGGGGGCAGTTTTTGATTGAGCTAAAGGAATTGACCTGTGAAGCATGTCGGGTGGGGGCGCCGCAGGCGACCCCGGATGAGATTGCTGATTTTATGCCGCAAATTCCCGAGTGGGAGATTCTGGTGGTGGATGAAGAGAAACGCCTGCGCCGTACCTATAATTTCAAGAATTTCAGCAAAGCTTTGTCTTTTACCAATCAAGTTGGTGAGATCGCCGAGGCAGCCGGTCATCACCCGGTGATTATCACTGAATGGGGCCAAGTAACTGTAAGCTGGTGGACCCATAAGATTAAAGGTCTGCATCTTAACGATTTCGTGATGGCGGCCAAGACCGACCGATTAATTTAAAATGATTTGTAAAAAAACAGATGTGATATGACCTTAATCTAAGAGGAGATTTAGATCTGATCTTACAGGTAAAGATTCACAGTAGACATTTTAAGTTTTGAATAGGGCTGATTATTTAAGATGTTGACCACTAATCTTTACTTTTTCATCGCTCTGATTTGTAAGCCCACCTGACTGCAAATCGTAATAATGATCGAACTTATCATGTTTGCACGCCATCACATCATTATTTCTGGAAAGTATCCATCCGATGTGAACGATAATATGTCAATATTGCGTCCCGAAACACAATTTTTAGATTATAGTTCATAAAAAAAGCCGCGCCTACCACGGCTACGGCCTTTTTTAGTTATTAGCCACTAACTTAAATATGACAAGCGCAGCTTGCTTAAGAAATTTAAACAAATGGTTTACTTTCTCACAACACCTGAGACGATTCGACCTATATCATTAATATCGATTAATCCTAGCTCGACACATTCAAAAGCCGCTTTACGCACACAGTTAACATACCCACCATAATTTCTAAATTCTGACTCGCTACAACGAAAGCCAATGAGTTGTTCACCATTACACCCTTCAGGACTTACCTCACTGTCAGGATAGGTATCGGGGCAGTTGTCGTTTTCATCCAGGACTCCATCCCTATCCTGATCAATCAGGAAAAGTTTCATAAAAATTCCATACCCATCACCATCCTGGCCACTGCTCTCCCAGGCAATGACGAAATTGCCGTAAGCATCCATAGCGGTTGCGGACTCCCTCTGAGTACTATCAGTATAACTATTGACCTGAAACTCGGTGCCCATAGGGCTACCGACAGCATCGTAGCGCTGGGCAAATACTCCAAAATCATCACCATCCTGCTCGTGACTTGACCAGGAGATCACGAAATCGCCGTCTTCATCCATGGCTATTGAGGGCAGGACCTGATGATGTGTTGTATAAGTATTAACCTGGAACTCAGAATCTAACGGGTTGCCAGCATTGTCATAACGCTGGGCATAGATGCCGCCAGAATCTCCATCTTGCCAGAAGCTCTCCCAGGCAATGACGAAATTGCCGTTTGCATCCATGGCTGTTGAGGATTCCTGCGGGTAATCAGTATAGGTATTGGCCTGAAACTCAGAGCCTACCGGGTTGCCTGTAGCGTCGTAGAGCTGGGCATAGATGCCAGCCCAATCTCCATCCGGTTCGAAAGCTTCCCAGGCGATCACGAAGTTACCATTAGCACCCATGGCTGTTGAGGCAATCTGCTGATAAAATGTTGTATAGGTATTGACTTGGAACTCCGAACCTAAAGGGGTGCCGACAGCATCGTAATGTTGGGCAAAGATGCCGGCTCCATCTCCATCCTGCCCGTAACTCTCCCAGGCAATGACGAAGTTGCCGTTTGCAGCCATAGCGGTTGAGGGTCGTATCTGCGAACCTGTCGTATAGGTATTGACCTGAAACACAGTGCCCACAGGAACACCTGCATGGTTGTAAAGCTGGGCATAAATGCCGGAACCATCACCATCACCGCCACTAACCCAAGTAATGACGAAGTTGCCGTTTGCATCCATGGCTGTTACGGGATCCCTGCCCTGAGAATAATCGGTCCCGGTACCAACCCGAAATTCAGAGCCCACCTGGCTGCCGGCAGCGTCATAAAGTTGGGCATAGATATTCGAGGTGTCTCCTTCTTGTCCATGACCGTACCAGGCAATAACAAAGTTGCCGTTTGCAGCCATGGCTGCTTTGGGTAACAGTTGATGCTCTGTCGTATAGGTATTAACCTGAATATCCGCAGAAGCTTCTGATGGAATGCTAATGATCGGACACAAAACTAGAGCAATTGCTCCAAGACATGGTAATAAAAGACCTGTTCTCCTTTTCATCATTTCACCTCATCATTTGAATACATAAAACAGGCGCACCAAAGTTTCTTCCTCCGGCAGCCCGGCCCATCTTTAAACATACAAAACAAATTAGAGCCCTATTGCTTTCCGCCCCTTCCTGGCTAAAGGTTTGGCTTCATCAGAATTTCTCAACTACTAACAAGATTATGTCAGCATTAGACTAGCATGTGTCAATAAATAAATAAATCTAACCAACAACAGGGCTCTCCCCTTGTAGCTATGGATTTGTTAATGGTAATTTATACAAGTAGGAAACTTGGCTTTTCCAAGTTTATATAAAACTTTATTTGTAGCTTTTTATTTAGGCTCAGGCACTGGTGTGAACATTGTAAAATGTGCGTTACAAGCATTTTAACAGGAGGTGGATTGTGCTGCTTTTAGACATTATGAACATGCTATGAAAGAGTGGACACTCAGTTAAGTCATTGATAAAAACGATGACAGGAGGAAATCATGAGTGTTCAACAACGAAGAAATTATGATCCAGACTTC
>JBDLJC010000054.1:0-23260 GCA_039714535.1 Thermodesulfobacteriota bacterium
TAACCGGCAATCTAATATTGACTGGCAGTTTCGTACAGATGATGCTCGTATAAAACTGAAACGGCTATATCCGAAACTTTAAATTTTATGATGTACTAGCAATGTTTTCCGAATCTGTTTTGAGATTTTTCTCTCAATGACTTCCGCACTTGTCGGCGTATCTCTAACTCAAGAAAAATTAGATCTAACGCATTGGATATTTTTAATAGTTGTAGCGATTGCAGCGATCGTGTTTTGTGTTTTAGCAATTATTCACTATAGTAAAGCCAAGGCAGAATGTGAAAGCTAAACTCAACAACTGATTTCCCTCGTAATTTAAAGATGACGTATACCGTATGTGTACCCTACAGGACTTAACGCTTAATACTGCTGGCTAGGAGCGGGTTCGACTCCCGCGTTCAAAAAAGATTTATAATGGCTATCAAGGTAATACTGGTCCCATATTTAATCTTCCTTCTCTACATCATAAGAAAAGAGGTGCCTCAAATTTGAGGGTTTACAATTTAATTCAGAGTCAATTCAGATTGTGTTCTACTCAAAAACTGTATCAGACGATGAGTTCTACAGTTAACCAACCTTAGCCAGATTTATATCCCCCGATAACACCTCATGAATTCGGCCCAACCGATCCTTGATCAATAGTTGGCCATTGTCATCCGGGCCTAAAGAAACGCCCCGCACGAGCTCACCGCTCTGGGCAACCCAGGCAAGTTCCTGACCAAGGGTGGCGTCACGCTGTCGCCATTCGTTAAGAATATCTGCAAAACCATCTCGTTCGAAGCGGCCTACCATTTTTTTCACCTCTGTAACGATAGATGTCAGCAGTTCACTGCGGCGATATTCATTGCCGGTATGGATGAGCAGAGAGGTCGCTTTATCCTGCAAGTCAGCGGGGAAGGCGGTTGTCGGCGAATTGACATTGAGGCCGATGCCGAGCACCACGGCAGTCCGGTGGCCATGGCCATTAACCGTTTCAGCAAGAATTCCGCCCAGTTTGCGGCCATCGAGCAGTAGATCATTGGGCCATTTGATCATCAGGGCAAGGTTGGTGATTTTCTCGACGGCCAGGCAAACCGCCAAACCGGCCGTCAGGGTGATTTTCGGCAGGTCTTCAGGAGCGAGATCCGGTCGCAGGATTATCGAAAAATAGAGGCCGGTTCCGGGCGGGGACTGCCAACTCTTGCCAAGTCGGCCGCGCCCCTCGCTTTGGCTCTCTGCCGCTACCACGGTATAGGCTGGCGAGCCGTCCTTGGCCAGATCAATGGCCACCGTATTGGTTGAACCGGTCCCAGCCAACAAGTGGACGGGGATATCCGCCAAAACACCATGCTCGCCCATCTGTTGCCAGGCCGGGTCTTCAATCATTTTTCTGCCTCATCATTTCTGAGGGGATCGGCCCAGCCTTTCGAGAGGTAATCGAGAGCGCCGTAATTGGTCCGGTCCAGATGGAGGGGGGTGATGGAGATGTAGCCCTCCTTGACCGCCTGGGCATCGGTGTTTTCGCCTTCATCCCAGACCGGAGTGCCGCCGCCGATCCAGTAATGACCCTGGCCCCAAGGATCATTGGTTTCCTTGATAGCATCCTCGTACTTGCGTCGCCCCTGCCGGGTAAACTTTATGCCGGTTATTGCCGAGGCCTCGCCGGGGGGCACATTGACATTCAGCAGGGTATCCGGCGGCAGCCCCTGGTTCAGGATCATTCGGGCCAAGCGAGCTCCAAATTGAGCAGCCAGATTGTAATTGCAAGGCTCTTCGCAGACCAGCGAAACAGCGAAAGAGGGGATGCCCAGCATCGTTCCCTCGGTGGCGGCGGAGACCGTGCCGGAATAACTGACATCGTCACAGAGGTTCGGGCCGGGGTTGATCCCCGAAACCACCAGATCCGGCATTCTCGCCAGGACTTTACCGACCGCCAGGGTTACGCAATCAGTCGGAGTGCCGTCTACTGAATAGCGGTCAACAGCAAGTTCTTTGACCCGCAAAGGTCGTTGCATGGTCAGGGAATGACTGGCCGCGCTGTTGTCCCGATCCGGAGCGACTACCACCACCCGGCCAACCTCTTGCAGCGCTACGGCCAACGCCTTCAGGGCCGGCGCATAAACACCGTCGTCGTTGGTTACCAGGATAAGGGCGCTGTTTGCCATTTTCATGTCTCCATAAGCGGAAAATTAATTATCGTGAACCTTGGCTGAATATAGCTCCTTTTCGTCGTATTTACTAATTTTTCGGCTATATTAGAGCCATCTCATTTGTTAAATAGCAAAATAATTATCAAGGGAAACATCATGCCATATGTCAACATCAGGGTAGCAGGGAAGCTGGATACCAAGCAAAAAGAGGAAATCTGTCAGGGGGTGACCGAGGTCATCGCTAAAGTTGCCAA
This sequence comes from Thermodesulfobacteriota bacterium, assembly GCA_039714535.1. Lineage (GTDB taxonomy): Bacteria > Desulfobacterota > Desulfobulbia > Desulfobulbales > JAGXFP01 > JAGXFP01. Next base: position 2,384 of record JBDLJC010000054.1, read on the forward strand.
CAAACCGCCGGAATCGATCCTGATCTTTATCGATGAATGCGAGCGGGAAAATATCGCCTCCGGCGGTGTCCTGCTCTCAAGCAAATAAAAGCCGTCTTTAAGATGGAAGAATTTGCGATAGCCCAAAAACGGTTGGCAGCACTGCGGCGCCAGATAAATCGCCATGCCTATTTCTATTATGTGCTGGACGATCCGCAGATCTCCGATGGCGAATATGACCAGCTGTTTCAGGAACTCCTGGCTCTGGAAGAAAAATTTCCGGAGCTAGTCGCCGAAGATTCCCCGAGTCTGCGGGTCGGTGGTGGGGTGCAGGCCGGATTCGACACCGCCCAGCACCGGATCCCGATGCTCAGTCTAGGTAATGCCTTCAGCGATCAGGACCTGCGTGATTTTGAAAAACGGCTCTGCCGCTTTCTCAAGACGGATCTCCAGATGAGCTACATGGCGGAACCCAAGTTGGATGGGCTGGCCGTGGAACTGGTCTATGAAGATGGGCTGTTGACCACCGGTTCAACCAGGGGTGATGGCCGCACCGGCGAAAACATCACCACTAACCTGAAGACCATTCCAACTATTCCCCTCCGGATCTTAAGCAGCAAAATCCCGGCCAGGTTGGAGGTTCGGGGGGAGGTCTTTATTGGTCTTGATGGCTTTAGGGCTTTGAATGACCAGCGTCTGCGGAGTGGTGAAAATATCTTTGCCAATCCCCGGAACGCCGCCGCCGGTTCCCTGCGGCAACTGGACTCAAAAATCACCGCAGCCCGGCCCCTGGATTTTTACGCCTATGGGGTCAGCGATCCCTTGGCGCTATATGTAGAGAACCATGACCAGGTTCTTGAATTTCTGGCGGAAAACGGCTTTAAGATCAATGGGTTGACCAAAGTATGTCCTGACATTCAGACCGTGATCGATCACTTTGCTTTTTTGGCCGAACAAAGGCATAACCTCGAATATGAAATCGATGGGATGGTGGTTAAGGTCAACTCCCTCGACCTGCAACAACGTCTCGGCAACAAGGCCAGGAGCCCCCGCTGGGCCACCGCCTGTAAATTTCCCGCCACCCAAGCCACCACCAGCCTGATCGGCGTGGAGTTTCAGGTTGGCCGCACCGGGGCGGTAACGCCGGTGGCTCTGCTCGAATCGGTTAACGTCGGCGGCGTTATGGTCAGCCGGGCCACGCTGCACAACGAAGATGAGATAAGTCGTAAAGATCTGCGGATCAACGATAAGGTTCTGGTCCAACGGGCCGGCGACGTTATTCCGGAAGTGGTGAAGCCGATCAAAGAACAACGGGCTGGTAGCGAGTTAACGATTAAGATGCCGAGCCATTGCCCGGAATGCGGCAAGGAACTGGTTCGGAAGGCCGGTGAAGCGGCGCTCCGTTGTCTGAATATCCACTGCCCGGCCCAAAAGATGCGAGCCCTGATCCATTTTGGAGGTAAATCAGGGCTTGACCTTGAGGGGTTTGGGGCCAAGGCCATGGAGCAGCTTTATGAGGGCGGCTTGATCAGGGATATCCCTGACCTTTACTCCCTGCAGCCGGCAGAGTTGGCGGGGTTACCAGGTTGGGGAGAAAAAAAGGCCAGGAATGCGCTAACCTCGCTGCATAAAAGCAAGAATCCGACCTTGGCCCGATTCATTACGGCCTTGGGGGTTAGACATGTTGGCGAAGGGGTGGCCCAGCTCTTGGAAGATAATTTCGGTGGGCTGGAGCGATTGGTAAAAGCGACCCGGGACGAACTAGAGGAAATCGAAGGGGTCGGACCCCGGGTGGCCGCCAGTCTGGTGGATTTCTTCGGCAACGAACACAATCTCCAGATATTGGCCCAACTCAAGGATTCCGGCTTAGAGATAAAAGCTCAGGCGGCTGCTGCAACCAGCCTACCTCTAACCGGTAGGGTTTTCCTGTTTACCGGCACTCTTAAATCGCTATCACGCAGTGAGGCAAAAAGCCGGGTGAAAGGCTTGGGTGGTCAGGTTGCTTCAGGGCTAAGTCGTAAGGTGACCCACGTGGTAGCCGGTGAAAAAGCAGGGGGCAAGCTTGCCAAGGCGCAGGATTTAGATCTTGCAATTATCAGTGAAGAAGATTTTAAAGTGATGATTGAAATTTAAAAAGCAGATGTTCTTTTATATATGGTGAAGAGGATGATGGCAGTTAAAAGAGCTAAAATCATTGTGACCGGCACGGTTCAGGGTGTTTTCTTTAGGGACTACGCTAAAGCTGAAGCATTAAAGTTGGGGCTGTCCGGTTGGGTCAAGAATCTGAAAAATGGAAAATCCGTAGAGACCGTGATCGAAGGCGACTATAAGGAAGTTGTCCTGATGATCAAATGGCTGAAGAAAGGGTCGCCTGGTTCAGTCGTAACCGGTATTGAGATTAAGGAAGAGCGCCCCACCGGTGACACCGCCGCGTTTAACATCCGCTTCTAAATCTGGTTAATTAGTGCAACAGCTAGCAAAAAGTCATAAAGGCGTATCTTCTCACGCCAAGACCGCCAAAATTTCCTGCCCGGTTTGCGGTAACGATGAAGATTTTCTGGAGGTAGCCAATGGCGTTATTCTTACCAGCCGTTATCTCCAAAACGAAGACGGCAGCTTTACCCTGGATGGCGACGAGTCCGATATCATGGGTGAGGTGAAATTCTTCTGCGGTGATTGCGACGCCGATCTGGCCGCGTATCAGCAACATTTTCTGGACATGCTCTTTTGATGACCAGGCTACCTGAAAAGACTCCCTCTCAATTCCGGTTGATCCCTGATAACGCCACCTTACGGACCAATTTTAACTCGTTGAAGGCGGGTGACGTTTTTATTGGCCGCCTCCGCCTGAAGAGTACAGAAGAAAATCTGGTTATTGATCTGCTTGAACGTGGGGTGAAGCTGTTCCCGCCCGGTTTGGCCCAACTAAGCTGCCGCTCCAAAGTCTTACAGGTCCGAATGTTCTCGGAGTATATGGCGCCAAACACCTGGGCCATTCACGATCTCCATGACCTGATGGAGTCGATAAATGAATATCATAGACTTGGGCTAGGCCAGGTGGTCACCAAAAAAGACCGGGCCAATGGCGGGATGGGCATAAATCTCTGGTCATCGGTAGAGGAAGTATTCAACCAAGCATCTTGCGGCGCCATGGCCTTCCCGTTTGTTCTCCAACCATTTTGCCAGAATTGCCGTGATATTCGGGTTGTCAGCCTTGGTGATTATCTGGAGGCCTACTGGCGGGACAATCCCAATAATTTCCGTAACAATCTGCATTGCGGTGGTAGCAATGAATCGGCCACATTAACCACGGCACAACAGAACTTATGCCGGGAGGTTATGGAGCGGGGAAAATACCCGTATGCCCATATCGACCTGATGGTTTCGGCGGATGGGGCAACCTATCTGGCGGAGATAAATCTTCGGGGGGGGATCAAGGGGGCCAGGATCGGGCCGAGCGAATATCGGCAGAAAATAACTGCTATTCACCAACGCTACCGCCTTGAGCATGGTCTATAGGGCGGGCCAGCCAATTTCTGTAGTATCAATTCTCGTTAGTGCCAACAATCAAAAATTATTGTTCGTAAACCTCTTTGGCTGCGAGGTAAAAACGTCACCGGACTTCATGGCCCTGGTATCCCGCTGTAAAAGGACAAAAAAAAGGAAGAAGGTTAAAAAAAAACCTTCTTCCTTGGTCAAGCAAACTAAAAAAGATGCAGGATTAGACGCAACCGGTAGGTTTCGGCAGTCCGGCCATCTTGCAGGCCCCTTTACCAGGTCCTGACGGGAACAACTCGTAGATTCTTTTGAGCGGGAAGCCAGTGGTTTTGGAAAGAATCCGTACCATGGGAGCGATACCATTCTTCTTGTAGTATTCCTGAAGGGTACTGATAACCTTATTGTGCTCATCGGTCATCTCGCTGATACCTTCAACAGCCTTTACGTAGTCAATCCAATGCTCATTCCACTCATCCATTCCCTTGGTCAAGAAGCCATCTTCATCCACGGTAAAGGAACTTCCGTTGTGTTCAATAGTAGGCATGATTCTCCTCCTTATTTAATAAAGCTTTATTGATTACTTTTTTGGTTTATCCACTTTGAAAGTCTACTTAAATACTATATGGGTTTTGCTTTGTCAAGAAGTCAAAACATCAAAAACCGCCGCTGCTATTTAATGGTTTAGTTTAGTCCTTATTTGGGCGGTTTTTTCGCCTGGCAGGGTGTTTTAGTGGTTTTTTTGAGTGCCTCAAGGCTATAAAAGGTATCCCTCCAGGTAATGCCTCCTCGGGAGAGCGTCTAAATGGTAGAGATGCTATCGCAGCTTGTCCATTTACACACAAACCTTACAAAGTTGCACTTACGAGTTGAATCTAAGAATGTATATGGAGATAAACGGCGCCAGAGGGAACCAGATGACATGGCGAACGGGGGATTGAGGAAGTGATCGCGTTCAGGGCCGGGATTATGATTGATATCGAAGGACAATCCGGGCGGTGTGTCGGTGCAATATCCTGCAACTGGCCTATTTGGCGGGCTCCCAGCAAGGACTCCACGGCCAAAAACAAGTAGATCAATAGCGAAAGCAGTCCGATAACTAAGAGAAAAGTCATTTTTGGACCAAAAAATATCTTGAAAAATTGCTGTTTCTGTTGCTGTTACAACTACTTCTTTACATATCAAGCCACTGTCATTATGATGTTTTTCCGCAATTTGTTAAATAGTAAAAAATAAGAATAACTAGAGACCTAAGTGAAAACACTATGCAGAAAGTCATCGACAAAGCCAAAACTCTGATCGAAGCCCTACCTTATATTAAGGAGTTTTATAATCAGACCATCGTCATAAAATATGGCGGCCATGCCATGGTTGATGACGAATTGAAAAAGAATTTTGCCCTCGACATTATCTTGATGAAATATATCGGCATCAATCCGGTGATTGTCCACGGTGGCGGTCCCCAGATTAATCAGTTTCTTGACAAGATGAACATCCAATCCAGCTATGTCCAAGGGATGCGGGTTACCGATGGCGAGACTATGGATGTGGTGGAAATGGTCCTGGTTGGTAAGGTCAACAAGGAAATCGTCGGGCTGATTAACTACCACGGTGGTAAGGCGGTAGGCCTTTCCGGTCGTGATGGTGACCTTGTCAAGGCCAGGAAGATGAAGATCCTCAAGGATCAGGTGGAAAATGTGCCGCCGGAATTGATTGATCTGGGCCGGGTTGGTGAGGTAACCGAGGTTAACCCCGATATCCTGACCACCCTGGATGCCCAGGATTTTATCCCGGTTATTGCTCCGGTAGGTGTGGGATCCGACGGCCAGTCTTATAATATCAATGCTGATTTGGTGGCCGGGGCCGTCGCCGCCAATCTTAATGCCGCCAAACTAATTTTGTTGACCGATGTTGAAGGGGTTAAGGATCATAAGGGTGCCCTGATCTCTTCCTTGACCTGCCGGGAGGTTGACAGTCAGATTAAATCGGGGGTAATAACCGGCGGCATGATCCCTAAAGTATCCTGCTGCAAGGATGTGGTTGAAGGCGGGGTCGGTAAGGCCCATATCATTGATGGTCGGGCCGAACATGCCACTCTGCTGGAGATCTTCACTCGGGAAGGTATCGGCACGGAGATTGTTAAATGAATCGTAACCGTCCAGAAGCACCCCTTCTGCACACGATCAGGCTGACTCACATAGTAAACTATAGTTTGCCAGCCTGACCGTGCACATCTGGGGCACTTCTGAACATTTACGGAGGGGCTCCTTTTTCCCGAATCTTTAGTTATCTTTTTCTACTAATTTATATTGCAAAATTCAGGTGTGAAATGAATAACGCGGAACTTATCGAAAAGAGCAGCAAGCTGTTTATAAACACCTACAGCCGTTATCCGGTGGCGATGGTTGAGGGCAGTGGTTGCCGGCTCAAAGATGCTGGTGGCCGGGAATTTCTCGATTTTCTGGCCGGGATTGCAGTGTGTAGCCTGGGGCATTGCCATCCGGCGGTTACGGAGGCTATCTGTAAACAGGCCGGTAAGCTGTTGCATGTCTCCAATCTTTATCACACCGCGCCCCAGACTGAGTTGGCCGAACTGCTGGTTAACAACTCTTTTGCCGACCGTATTTTCATGTGTAACAGTGGCGCCGAGGCCAATGAGGCCGCTTTCAAACTGGCCCGTAAACACGGTGGTACAGGGCGCTATGAGATAATCTCGCTGGAGGGATCTTTCCATGGGCGCACTCTGGCCGCAGTGACTGCCACCGGTCAGCCCAAGTTTCACCAGGGGTTTGAGCCAATGCCTGAAGGATTTGTTTATGCCCCCTTCGGTGACATTGGTGCTATTGAAAAGCTGATCTCGGCCAAAACCTGTGCCATTCTCTGTGAACCGCTGCAGGGAGAGGGCGGGGTTCGGCCGCTCACGCATGAGTATCTGGCCGCCATCCGTCACCTCTGTGACCAACATAACCTGCTCTTGATTTTTGATGAGGTGCAGGTTGGTATGGGGCGGACCGGCAGCCTTTTCGCCTACGAACAGTTTGGGGTAACACCGGACATTATGACCCTGGCCAAGGCCCTGGGTAATGGCCTGCCCATCGGCGCCATGTTGACCAGCGAGGCGGTGGCCGCCTCTTTTGCACCCGGTAGTCATGCCTCGACCTTTGGTGGCAACCCGGTGGTCTGCGCTGCCGGAGTGGTTGTGATCGAGACCATGCTGGGTGGTGATTTTCTGGATGAGGTTAAGGCCAAGGGTGATTATCTGGCCGCCAAACTTGCTGAGCTGGCCCAGCGCTATCCCAAGGTCGCCACCGAGGTCAGGGGGATGGGCCTGATCCAAGGCTTAATTCTGACCCCGGAGTATATCTCCAAGGGCACAGATATCGTCAATAGTCTTTTTCAGGCGGACATTCTGGCCAATTTCGCCGGCAACATCGCCCTGCGTTTTCTGCCGCCGCTGGTCGTCAGCAGAGAAGAGATTGATCTGTTGGCAGTTGCCCTCGATAAAATTTTTGCTGAGATGGCATAGTAGTGGCCTGGTGGTTGAGGTCCGCTACCTTTTTGTCCGGGCTCAACCAATTTTGTTGATGTTCGGATCCAGCCAAATAGAGGTAGTTGCAAAAAACTTTGCAAAAATACGCCTTTTTTTGTAATGATACACGCTTCCCTGTTGATCATGGCTCTCGGAAGGGAATTTTTCATCCCCGAGTTTCCATGTAAATCAGGGTATACAGACATCTTAAGACATTGATCGGCTCAATCTGCACCCGCAATAATGTGGTTGCAATTATGATTGGGCCAGAATTTTTTTGAGAAGCATATAATGGCAAATCATCTCCTGTCCCTTTGGGATTTCGATCGCGATCAGCTAAAAGCCTATCTTGATCTGGCTCTGCAGCTGAAGAAAGAGAGTAAGGACGGGGTCAGGCATCAACAACTGGCCGGTAAGGTCGTTGGGTTGGTGTTCGAAAAACCCTCGACCAGAACCAGGGTCTCCTTTGAATCAGCCATGTACGGCCTGGGTGGCCAGGTTATCTACCTCTCCAGCCGGGACACTCAGTTGGCTCGTAATGAACCACTGAAGGACATGGCCCGGGTCATGGATCGCTACGTGGATGCTCTGGTCGTTCGCACCTTTGGCCAGGAGGTTGTCGAGGAATTGGCCCGTTACTCCAAGGTGCCGATCATCAATGCCCTGACCGATCTGCATCATCCCTGTCAGATTTTAAGCGACATCATGACTGTGATTGAGAAAAAAGGATCGGTGGAAGGCCGGCAAATCGCCTGGGTTGGTGATGGCAATAATATGGCCAATTCGTGGATTCAGGCGGCGGGCCGCTTGGGTTTCAACCTGACCCTGGCTTGCCCGGGAGGGTATGATCCCGATCCAGTGATCCTCAGGGCGGCCCAGGATGAGGCGGTTGGCCGGATAGAGGTGGTCAGAGATCCGCTTGCGGCGGTTAAAAATGCCGAGGTTATTAATGTCGATGTCTGGGCCAGCATGGGTCAGGAAGAAGAACAGAATGCCAGGCTCGAGGTTTTTCAACCGTATCAGGTCAACGATACGCTGCTTGGCGCGGCCAAATCCGACACCATTGTCCTCCATTGCCTACCAGCCCATCGCGGTGAAGAGATCACTGACGAGGTCTTGGAAGGGGCACAATGCGTCGCCTTCGATCAGGCGGAGAACAAGATGCATATCCATAAGGCCATTCTGGCCATACATCTTTCCTAAATAGCATAATAATTTTCCTGGGAGTGGAACATGGCAGCAGATGTTAACAAGATAGTTCTCGCCTATTCCGGCGGACTTGACACCTCGGTCATCCTCAAGTGGCTGGAAGAAGAATATCAGTGCCCGATAGTAGCTTTTGCCGCCGACGTCGGTCAGGAAGAGGATTGGGACGCAGTTCGGGCCAAAGGCATGGCCACCGGCGCTGAGAAGGTAGTTATCTCTGATCTGCGGGAAGAATTCGTTAAGGATTACGTCTTCCCAGCCTTTCGGGCCAATGCCATCTATGAGGGGTCATATCTATTGGGTACCTCTCTGGCCCGGCCGATTATCGCCAAGGAACAGGTCCGAGTGGCGGCAGCAGAAAATGCGGATGCGGTCAGTCACGGCGCCACCGGTAAGGGTAATGATCAGGTCCGTTTTGAGTTGACCTATCTGGCCCTTAATCCCAAGCTGGCGATTATCGCACCCTGGCGGACCTGGGATTTGAATTCCCGGACCAAACTCATTGCCTATGCCGAAAAACATGGGATCCCGATTCCGGTCACCAAGGAAAAGCCCTATAGTTCCGATGAGAACCTGCTTCATATCAGCTTCGAAGGCGGTCTGTTGGAAGACCCTTGGAACGAGCCGGAAGAGTCGATGTTCAAACTTTCGGTCTCGCCGGAAAATGCCCCTGACCAGCCGACCTATATCGAGTTGGAATACCAAAAAGGCAATCCGGTGGCCATTGACGGTGAAGCGCTTTCACCTGCTAAAATGCTGGCCCGCTTAAATAAACTGGGCGGCGCCAATGGCATCGGCCGCCTTGATATGGTCGAGAACCGCTTCGTCGGCATGAAATCCCGGGGCGTTTACGAGACTCCGGGCGGCACCATTATGCGTGCGGCCCATCGCGATCTGGAGACCATTACCCTGGATCGTGAGGTCCTCAAGATCAGGGACAGCCTGGTGGGCCGTTATTCCGAGCTAATCTACAACGGTTTCTGGTTTTCCCCGGAAATGCAGATTATGCAGAGAACCATGGATGACTGCCAGGAGACGGTCAACGGCGTGGTCAGACTTAAATTATACAAGGGCAACTGCATCCCGGTCGGGCGCAAGGCAGAGCGTTCCCTCTATCAGGAAAGTTTCGCTACATTTGAGGAAGATGAGGTTTATACCCAGGCCGATGCCGGCGGGTTTATCCGCTTGAACGCCTTACGGTTGACCATTCAGGCCCTGGTCGAAAAACAAAAAGGATAGTGTAAAAATTCACCAGCACTTCATCTTCATCCATTTTGGCCTTCTCGAATAGAGAAGCTATGCTTGCGTACCACAAGGGCATAAGTTTCGTTTGAGCCGGCGAGCGGCTCAACTCAGCTTTAAAGTCCCAAATGAACGAGGTCAGCGAACCTGTGAGACTCCGATCTAAAGCACCGGTAAGCTTTTACAGGTTTTTTATTTCGCCAAGGTTGGTAGCCGTTGGAGAAACATTACAAAGGATAGCGTTATGAGCAAAAAGCCCTGGGGAGGAAGATTTTCCAGCAGCACCGCCGCTTCGGTTGAGGAATTCACCGCTTCCCACCAGTTTGACCGGGAGCTTTACCTGCATGATATTGGTGGTAGTCGGGCCCACGCCAGGATGCTCGCCAGACAGGGTCTGATCAACAACGATGAATGCGAGCAGATTATCAATGGTCTTGATCAGATTGAGGAATCGATAGATAACGGTAACTTCGAGTTCAAAAATGAATTGGAAGATATCCATATGCATATTGAAAAGGCTCTGGCCGATAAGATCGGTCCGGCCGGTGCTAAATTGCATACCGCGAGGAGCCGGAACGATCAGGTCGCCCTGGATCTACGCCTCTATCTGCGGGAAGAGACCGGCCTGATTATCGAGTTGCTCATCAGTCTGCAGAGGGCCTTTGTCAAATTGGCCCGGCGCTATCTGGGCACCATCATGCCGGGCTATACCCACCTGCAGCGCGCTCAGCCCCTGTTGCTTTCCCATCATCTGCTGGCCTACTTCGAGATGTTCGGTCGGGACCGGGCCAGAATGAGCGACTGCCTGAAACGGATCAATGTCATGCCACTTGGGGCGGCGGCCCTGGCCGGGACCGGCCTGCCCATTGACCGCGAGTCGGTGGCTGATGAACTTGGTTTCCCGGCGGTTACCGCCAACAGTATGGATACTGTCGGCGACCGCGATTTTGCCGTGGAGTTCACCTCCGTGGCCGCCCTTACCCAGATTCATCTCAGCCGGCTTTCCGAGGAACTGGTTCTCTGGTCATCCGAAGAGTTTTCCTTTGTTACTCTGGCAGACAGTCATTGCACCGGCAGTAGCATCATGCCCCAGAAAAAGAACCCGGATATCCCGGAACTGATTCGGGGCAAGAGCGGCCGGGTGGTTGGCAATCTGATGAGCCTGCTGACCATCCTCAAAGGACTGCCGATGACCTATAATCGTGATCTCCAGGAGGACAAGGAGCCGGTCTTTGATACGGTCAGGACCCTGAGCAGTTGTCTGGCGATCAGCGCCGAAATGCTGGAAAATCTTGATTTTAATACCGACTGTCTGGCCGAGGCGACCAGTACCGGTGGTTTTATGACCGCCACCGATCTGGCGGATTATCTGGTGACCAAGGCGATGCCGTTTCGCCAGGCTCATTCCGTGGTTGGCAAGGTTGTTGCCTACTGCCTTGACCAGGGCAAGGACCTGCCTGATTTGACTCTTGGGGAATTAAAGAAATTTGCGGTGGAAATAGACGAGGATGTCTTTCCCCTCTTGACGGTTGATGGTTCGGTGGCCAGTCGTCGCTCCACCGGCGGCACCTCGCCGGACCGGGTTAGCGAGGCCCTGGCCAGGGCGGAACAGGAACTTGGCATAGGCTAGCAATGAAGCGCAAAATTGTTTTGAGCTGGGCCGTACTTGTTGTGGCCGGAGCGTTGTTGGTCGCCTGCGGCAAGAAAACCGCACCGATTCCTCCCCAGGCCATAATTCCCGCCCCGGTTTCTGATCTTGAGTATCAATTGGACGAAAACGGCGTTACTCTTTCCTGGTCGCCTCCCAGCCGGAGCGAACAGGGAGAACGTTTGCCGGTTATTGATGAATTTCTGCTCGAAAGAGCGGTGTACGACCTGCGCGATTTTTGTGAAAACTGCCCGGTGCGTTACACTAAGATAGACGCTATTGCCGGGGATGAAGCTGGTCGCCGGAATCAACAGAAGATAATCTACCGGGAAGAGCGGTTGCGGCCGGGGCATATTTATTTTTACCGGGTTAAAACCGGGCTGGGTTGGCGGGTTGTCAGCCGCCCTTCAGAACCGGTCAGTTTCAGATGGCAGTTGCCAATAGGCTCCCCCGTTGAACTGCGCGGCCTGGCAGGTGACCAGCAGGTTTCCTTAAGTTGGCAGCCGCCACTTGGCGATCTGGACGGCGAAGCGGTTGTGGAACCTTTACATTATCAGGTTTACCGGAGTGTGGCCGACAGTAACTTCATGCCTCTCGGTAGTCCGGTGGTGGTTCGGGACTATCTCGATCAACAGGTCGAGAATGGCATCAGTTATCGATACAAGGTTCGAGCGGCCAGTTCTTCGGGAGGAACCGGCGTTTTCAGCGATGTGGTGGAGGTTGCTCCCAGGGATCTTACTCCACCGCCAGCCCCGCAAGGGCTGTCTGTTATCACCACCCCCGATGGCGTCAGAGTGTCATGGGAACCGCTGGCAGTTGCTGACCTCGGCGGCTATCTGATCTTACGCCGCTCAAGGGATGGTGGCTCAGAACATGATTTCAAGGTGATCGGCCGGGTTGCGGCGCCGTTGACTTCGTTTATTGATAAGACCCTTAGTGATCACGAAACATGTTATTATGCAGTCAAGGCCTTTGATTTAGCCAGTCCGGCTAATGAAAGCGCCTTGTCAGATGAAATTAAAATGAAGCGGAACAGATAAAGTTATGAATCACTTCAATTATCAAAACGGGGAACTACACTGTGAATCGGTCCCCGTCGCCAAAATAGCCGCTGAAATCGGCACCCCATTCTATCTGTACAGCGGCGCCACCCTTACTCAGCATTTTAAAGCGTTTGATGCCCCCTTTGACTCAATCTCGCACCTGAGCTGTTTTGCCGTCAAGTCCTGTTCCAATATTGCGATTCTCAGACTTTTTGCCAGTTTGGGCGGTGGTGCCGATATTGTCTCGGGAGGTGAACTCTTCCGGGCTCTGGCGGCGGGCGTTGATCCCGGCAAGATCGTGTATTCCGGGGTGGGCAAGACCAAGGCGGAGCTGGAATATGCCTTAAAGACCAAGATCCTCCAGTTTAATGTTGAGTCAGAACAGGAACTGGATGTTCTCCAAGAGGTGGCAGCCCGATTGGGAGTTCTGGCCCCTGTGTCTTTTCGGGTTAACCCCGATGTTGATCCGAAAACCCATGCCTATATTTCCACCGGGCTGGCCAAGAACAAATTTGGCATTCCCATTGAATCGGCCACCGAGGTTTATGCAAAGGCCATGCAGATGGCGAATATCAAGGTCCAAGGGGTGAGTTGCCATATTGGGTCACAGTTAACCACGGTCTCGCCCTTCATTGAGTCACTGCATAAGCTCAAGATCTTCATCGATAAATTACAGGATCAGGGGGCAACCATAACCCACCTTGATCTGGGCGGCGGCCTGGGTATTCAGTATGATGACGAAAACCCGCCCGATCCGGGCGATTATGCTGATGCGATCAAACAAGAGATCAAGGATCTTAATTGTACGCTGATCCTGGAGCCGGGACGGGTTATCGCCGGCAACGCCGGTATTATGGTAACCAAGGTTCAGTACATTAAACGGAGTCCGACCAAAAAATTCGTCGTAGTTGATGCCGGGATGAACGATCTGGCCCGGCCCAGTCTTTATGGCGCCTATCACGCCATCAAGCCGGTTAAGGAGTCGGATCTTGGCCCTGAAGTTGTCGATGTGGTTGGCCCGATCTGCGAGACCGGCGACTTTTTGGCGCGGGATCAGGAAGTGATGGTCAGCCAGCAGGGTGATCTGCTGGCGGTAATGAGCGCCGGGGCCTACGGATTCTCAATGGCATCCAACTATAACTCCCGCCCCCGGGTTGCCGAAATCATGGTGTCGGGTGATCAGTATCATGTGATCAGGGCCCGGGAAACTTATGAAAACTTGATTGAGGGGGAGTCGATCCCCAAATTTCTAAAAGGTTAAAGCCGGAGTAACCCCGATGAAAAACCCCCTTGCATTCACCAAGATGAGTGGCACCGGCAACGATTTTATTATTGTCGACAACCGGGAGCGAATGATCAAAAAGGATCAGATGGCCGATCTCGCCGCCCGCATCTGTCGGCGCCAGTTTTCGGTTGGGGCCGACGGTCTTATCCTGATCGAGGGTTCCGAGCAGGCCGATTTTCGCTGGCAATTCTACAATGGCGATGGCAGTGAGGCGGAGATGTGCGGTAATGGCGCTCGTTGCGCGGCCCGTTATGCCCATACCAGAGGGATCGCTCCGGCTAATATGCGTTTTGAGACCACCGCCGGGCTGATTGAGGCCCAGATGATTGGTGATAACGTTAAAATCAGGCTGACACCGCCCACCGACATTTTGCTCTCGAGATCGGTTGAGATCGAGGGCAGCGAAAAAGAGATCCATTCGATCAACACCGGGGTGCCCCATGTGGTCCATTTTGTCGATAATAACGGCGATATTCCGGTTAAAGAGTGGGGCAGGCATATTCGCCACCACAAGCTCTTCGATCCGGTCGGCACCAATGTTAATTTTGTCCAGATGCCGGAAAATGAATTGTATGTCCGTACTTACGAGCGGGGGGTTGAAGACGAGACCAAGGCCTGCGGCACCGGCGCGGTCGCCTCGGCCCTTGTCGCTGCCCTGCATGGCCACGTTACCTCGCCGGTCAGAGTCAGGACAACCGGGGGCGATATTCTGACGATTCATTTTTCCCTGGTTGATATCGGTGACAGCCAGGAGGATGATCCGGCCCTGCGCCATGAGCAACGCATTGCCGATGTTTTTCTGGAAGGACCTGCCAGTTTTATCTACGAGGGGCAGCTCCATGAGGAAGCCCTCTGGTCGTAGCAGGTCACAGGGCGTCGTATCTGCGTTGTCTCGGCCTGATTGCATAGCGGGCTATGGCTCTCTCAGGCCTCTTCCCAGTATCTGCACCACCCTGTAACCTGTTACCACTTGGGATTTTATCGCAGGATTTTTTGGTTTTTATTTGCTTTTTGCGGGCCATTTTCGTAAGAATGGCAGGTTAATGAGAAAATTAAATAAACCCTTATGATAAAATGATTTTCAATACTAAGTTTATCTATTTTCATAAATAGCAGGAGGATATCATGACCCAGTTCAAAGGCGCCTTTGTTGCCATCGTGACCCCATTTACCGACGGTAAGATAGACGAGAAGGAACTGATCGATCTCATTGAGTTCCAGATTGGTGGAGGTACGCACGGCATTGTCCCCTGCGGCACCACCGGTGAGTCGGCCACCATGAGTCACGAGGAGCACCAGCGGGTAGTTGAATTGACCATCAAAACGGTCAATGGCCGGGTGCCGGTTGTCGCCGGCAGTGGTTCCAATTCAACCTCGGAAACCATTGAGCTTACCAGACATGCTAAAGAAGCCGGGGCCGATGGGGTGTTGGTGATCACCCCTTATTACAACAAACCGTCGCAAGAGGGTCTTTATCTCCATTTTAAGGCCGTTGCGGAATCTGTTGATATCCCGATCATTATGTACAACGTCCCCAGCCGAACCGGCGTCAATATGCTGCCGGCAACGGTGGCCCGTTGTGCCCAGCTCCCTAATATTGCCGGGATCAAGGAGGCCACCGGCGATCTGAACCAGATAAGTGAGATTATTCGGCTCTGTCCCGATGACTTTATCGTTATGTCCGGTGATGATTTTACCTGCATGGCCACGGTGGCGATTGGCGGCAAAGGGGTGATCTCGGTTACCTCTAATGTGGCTCCGGCGGATATGGCGGCGATGCTGGATGCCTCTCTGGCCGGGGATTTTGCCAAGGCCCGGCAGTTCCACTACAAGTTGTTTCCACTGATCCAGGCTATGTTCATTGATACCAACCCGGTCCCGGCCAAGACTACCCTGGCCCTGATGGGCAAGATAAAGGCTGCCAATCCGCGGATGCCCATTTGTGATATGGCCGATGCCAATCTGGCCAAATTGAAAAAGGTCATCAGCGCATACGGTTTGATCTGATTAGTCTGTCAATATAACGAATTAGAAATTAAAGGAAGGTATCATGATCAAAGTAATTGTCGCCGGGGCCGCTGGCCGCATGGGCCGTCGCATAACCTATATGGTTGAGCGGCATCCTGACCTGCAGCTCGTTGGCGGTTTTGAACAAGAGGGCAATCCGGAGATCGGTAAAGACCTGGGCGAACTGGCGGGCATCAACAAGCTCGGGGTGACTTTGTCGGCGGGGCTTGCCAGTGTTATCGATCAGGGCGATGTGATAATCGATTTCACCTTCCATGAGTCAACCATGAAATTCGCCCGGTTGGCCGCTGAGCATAAGAAAGCCATGGTCATCGGCACCACCGGCCTCAGCCAGGAGAACCTCGCCGAGCTGAAGACCCTGGCCGCCGATTTCCCCTGTGTACAGGCGCCCAATATGGCAGTCGGGGTCAACGTCCTCTTTAAAGTTGCCCGAAAAGTGGCCTCCATCCTGGGTGATGATTATGATATAGAGATCGTTGAGGCCCATCATCGGATGAAAAAAGATGCGCCGAGCGGCACCGCCCTCAAGCTGGGCGAAATGGTGGCCGAAGGCGTTGGTCGTGATCTTAACAAGGTCGGGGTCTTTGAACGCAACGGTATCATTGGCGAGCGGACTGATCAGGAGATCGGGATCCAGACGATCCGGGCCGGTGACATCGTCGGCGAGCACACCGTTTATTTTGCCGGCGCCGGCGAACGTCTTGAGATTACCCATCGCGCCCACAGCCGCGATAATTTTGCCAAGGGCGCGGCCCTGGCCGCCGCCTGGGTGACCAGTCAGAACAACGGCATGTACACCATGTTCGATGTTTTGGGGCTCCAAGACCTTTAAGATGTTGTAAAAGTCCGGGAGCATCCCGTCTTCGCCCGTTTAGCCCTTCTCGAATAGCGTTGCTATGCTTCAAAGGCCTAAATGGACAAATCTGTGGCCCTCTCGAACTTTCATATGGCGTATGTGTGGGTTTCCATGGCCCTACCCAAAAAAACAAGATAACCAATTGATATTTAAGGAAAATACCACTGATGATTAAGATAGAAAAAGCAGATAGACTGAAACAGTTACCTCCCTACCTCTTTGCTGAGCTGGATCGTAAAAAGGATGAAGTTAAGGCCAGGGGCGTCGACGTAATTGATGTTGGCGTCGGTGACCCGGACCAGCCAACCCCGGACCATATCATAGACTCTTTGAGTGAGGCCGCCCGCAAGCCCCAATACCACAGTTATCCGAGCTATACCGGGATGAATAATTTCCGGGAAGCAGTCAGTGAGTGGTACGACAAGCGGGCCGGCGTAAAACTTCATCCCCTCAAAGAGGTGGTCTCGTTGATCGGCTCAAAGGAGGGTATCGCCCATATTCCGCTGGCCTTCATCAATCCGGGCGACGTGGTGCTGGTGCCCAGCCCCGCCTATCCGGTTTACAAGATCGCTACCCAGTTTGCCGGCGGTGTCCCCTACGAGATGCCGCTCCTCAAGGAGAACGGTTTTCTGCCCGATCTGGAAAGCATCCCGGCCGATGTCTTGGCCAAGGCCAAGATGATGTTCCTGAATTACCCCAACAATCCCACGGCGGCTCCGGCCACTCCGGAATTTTTTGCCGAAGTGGTGGCCTTTGCCAAAAAGCATAACATCATGATCTGTCATGACTTCGCCTATTCGGAGATGGCTTTCGATGGCTATAAGCCGCCAAGTTTCCTGGAGACCCCCGGTGCCATGGATGTCGGCATTGAGTTCCATTCCCTGTCGAAGACCTACAATATGACGGGCTGGCGCATAGGTTGGGCCGCCGGCAACAGCGAGATAATAGGCGGGCTTGGCCAGATTAAGAGCAACATTGACTCTGGAATTTTCGAAGCCATCCAGATTGCCGGGATTGAGGCGATGAAGGATGACGAGGCCTGGTTGAATGAAATGCGCAAGTTTTATGAAGAGCGCCGCGATGTGGTGATGAAGGGCCTTGACGAGCTCGGGATCAAGGCGGATTCGCCCAAGGCTACCTTCTATGTCTGGGCCGAGGTTCCGGCTGGTTATGACTCCGCCGGTTTTGTCGGTCATCTCCTGGAAAAAGCGGGGATTGTCTGCACGCCTGGTAATGGCTTTGGCGATCCGGGCGAGGGTTATTTCAGAATTGCCCTGACCGTTTCCAAGGAAAGATTGCAGGAAATGATTGATCGCATGAAAAAAATGGGCGTCTGATGTCGCTGGCTTTCATTGGCCTGGGCTCAAATCTAGGTGACGGCCGCCTTAACCTGCGCAAGGCCTGGCAATTGCTGGGCGAGCATGGAGCCATCACCGTTTTGGCCCTGTCCAGCCCGTACCTGACCCGACCGGTGGTCAAGGAAAGTTGGGAGAAGGAAGGACGCCAGCTGGCAGAGCAATGGTTTACCAATGCGGCTGGGGTTTTGGAGACGAAGCTCTCTCCCCTGGAGTTGCTTGGGGTAATGCAAGAGGTCGAAGTCCAGTTGGGTCGTGATCGCAAAAAAACGGTGGATCGGGCTGTGGACCTCGATCTCGTTTATTATGATGAGTTGATTTATGTCGATGAGCAGCTGGAAGTACCCCATCCCGAGATTAAAAATCGGCTCTTCGTCTTGGCGCCACTCGAAGAACTCGCCCCGGATCGCCCGCATCCGGTGACGGGTAAAACGGCCAGACAGATGCGGCGCGCCCTGCCGGATAGCGTTGGGGACGATATTCGCCGGTTGGCCTGGCAAGACAAGACAGATACCTAAGGAGCCCACGGAACTTGAGCCCGGTCAAATTTGTAATATTGCTTTGTCTGTTTTACCTGCTTTTCCGCTTACTGACGGGTGGGAAAAAGAAGGTTAAAAGGACCGGTAATTCAGGATCAGCGAGCCATGATGTTCTGGTTGAAGATCCGATCTGTAAGGTCTGTGTGCCGATGAAGCAGGCTGTAGTATTGAAAGAAGAAGGTAAAACCATTTATTTTTGTTCGCTTGAATGCCGCGAAAAATTTATAGCCATTAAAGGAGATTAACGATGAAATTTTTTATCGACACTGCCAATATTGATGAAATCAAAGAGGCCGTTGCCATGGGTATGATTGATGGCGTAACCACCAATCCCTCTCTGATCGCCAGAGAGGGGCGCGATTTTCACGAAGTGATTACAGAGATCTGCGGGCTGGTCAAAGGCCCGGTCAGCGCCGAAGTTGTCAGTCTCGATGCGGAGGGGATGCTCAAGGAAGGTCGGGAGCTGGCCAAGATCGGCGATAATATTGTGATCAAGGTGCCGATGACCACCGACGGGCTGGTTGCGGCGAAAACCTTTGCCGGAGAGGGAATCAAGACCAATGTAACTTTAGTATTTTCGGCCGCGCAGGCCCTGTTGGCCGCCAAGGCCGGAGCCAGCTTTGTCAGCCCCTTTGTCGGCCGGCTTGACGATCTCGCTCAGAACGGCATGGATCTGATCAGTGATATCATGACCATTCTGGATAACTACGGTTATGCCAGTGAGGTTATTGTTGCCAGTGTCCGTCACCCTATGCACGTTGTCGAGTCCGCCCTGATCGGCGCCGACATCGCCACTATCCCCTTTAAGGTCATAAGCCAGCTGGCCAAACATCCCCTGACCGATATCGGTATAGAAAAATTTCTCGCTGACTGGGAAAAAAGATAATTTTTGTAGTATAATGAAAAAATGAATATTCGCTTATTTGGAATTATAACAGCTGTCGCTCTGTTTACGACGCTGCTGTCCGGCCCTGCCCAGGCGGTGATGTATACGTACGTTGATGAGGGCGGGGTCGTTCACTTTACCAATGTGCCCAGCGACCCTAAATTTGAGCCTGTGGTTCGTGTCAGGCCCCGGGTTGTGACTCAGGAAGTTGACCCCAGCACGTTTGATGCCATGATTCGCCAGGCCGCCAAACGCTATCAGGTGGATCCCCGGTTGGTCAAGTCGGTGATCAGGGCGGAATCAAACTTCAACTCCTTGGCTGTTTCCCGGAAGGGCGCCGTTGGCCTTATGCAGTTGATGCCCGAAACTGCTGATGATATGCAGGTTCTTGACCCGTTCGATCCTAAAGAGAACATCTATGGCGGCACTCGTTACCTGCGGAAAATGCTGGGCCTGTTCAAAGGCAATCTTCGCTTGGCCCTGGCTGCCTACAATGCGGGGCCAAATAGAGTTATCTCCTTGGGCAGGGTTCCCCATTTCAAAGAAACTCAAAATTATGTCCGCAAAGTCCAGTACTTTTATAAAGAGTATAAAAAGTCATCTTCGCCGTCCAAACGCTGGGCGAAGAACAATTATGACCGGATATTATGATCGGAGCAGTTGATGGTTTTTTGAGTATTTACACTTGTCTGTTTGGGGAGAATAATCCTTGAAATCTATTTTATTATTTGATTAACTTGCAAGAAGTTCCAGGGCTGCTATCTCTTTGGTTTTTCGCAGTCTCCGCTTCGTTGCGATACAGTCATTACTTTATATGGCTCTATATGAAACTCAGCTAGAAAACTCTTGAAACCTTGCCCACGTTTAGATGACGACGTTTTCACGCAATAACTTCTTGCAGGGCTGGGAGCCAATAATAGCCACGAAAAACACAGCTCCAAGCTGAGTATTGTATAGAGCCATATTATTTTAACATTTGTTGTCGCCCTTGAAAGCTGCTCTTCAAGGTTGATATAAGGCCCCGATGAGTCATCTGATTACCTTGCCAAATATTCTTACCGGCTACCGGTTTGCCGTCGTGCCGGTTCTGCTTTTCTGTTTGCGGCCTGACACTGGTAAGTGGATGGATCTATTCGCTTTTTCTCTGTTTCTTTCCGCCGTCCTTACCGATCTTGCCGATGGTTACTTTGCCCGTAAACACAAGAGTGAAACCGTCCTCGGAAAACTCATGGATCCGCTGGCCGACAAAGTTCTGGTGGCAGTGGCCCTGATCATGCTTATCCCCTTGGTCCCCGCCTGGGTCTGTTTTATGATCCTGGCCCGTGAACTGGTGGTAACCGGTCTGCGGGGGGTTGCGGCCTCTTCGGGAATAATAGTTGCCGCAAGCCGGATGGGCAAAATAAAATCAGTGATGCAGTACACGGCGCTGTGCGTCCTGATTTTCCCTGACAATCTGCTGCCGATTCCCTTCCTGGGCGAGCTCGGCCTTGGCATTCTGTATGTCTCTATGGTGCTGACGATCTGGTCCGGAATCGATTATTTTTACCGGTTCCAGAAAGTATTTCTGGTCTCCGGTGAGGCAGGCAAGGCCTGAGTAGAATCCAGGTAGCAGACGAAGCCGTTTTGCTTGACATAATAAAGGAAATTCCTCTATAGTGCAGCCCAGTCTGATTGGCTGATCAACTGTTATTGAAAATTGCCGGAGTGGTGAAACTGGTAGACGCACTGGACTCAAAATCCAGCGGGGGCAACTCCGTGTCGGTTCGACTCCGACCTCCGGCACCAT
>JBDLJC010000055.1:0-22957 GCA_039714535.1 Thermodesulfobacteriota bacterium
TTTGGGGGCACCAAATATTACCACGAAATGCCATGAAGCTCAATTATTTCAATGTGTTACAGTGTGATTGTCCTGCTTGTTACTTTTGCAAAAGGCTCTTCAAATACATTAAGAAAGGATTAATCGACTAAGTGGAGGGGCAGGTCTCCGCCTGACTTTTTCTTGAGGGAAAGGAACGGAATTGTTTCTTGCAGTAAGGATCATAACAACAAGCCTATTTTCACCTCTAATTTGGGGAGAAAAGATGAGAGTTAATCCCCTTATTTAGGAAGGAGCAAGGAGGGAAGATGGTAATCGTGATGCTGGTTGTTGACTTTCACTTATCTGGTTGTCGCTCGCTTAAAGAAAAACGCCATCGGATAACGAGAATCAGAGACCGCTTCGGCAAAAAAAGTAACGTCGCGGTCTGTGAAAGTGACTACCATGATGTGCACCGGCAGGCCCAGTGGTCCTTCGTTATCGTGGGCATTGACCGTAAGAAAGTCGACCAAACCCTGGCAGAAATCGAGATTTTTCTGGATACCGGCCTCGATGCTTTAATGACCGAACGAGAACTTCACGAGCTATAAGGCCAGAACGCAGACACCCTTTGATAAAAGGGGCGCTGCTTGTTTTTAGCCAATGTACAAGTTTACCCATGCGAGCAACTGCCTTGACTATCTCAAATTGCCCGCGTATCATTCTGGTATCTACATAATTTCAGGTCAGGAGAAAAGCCATGGAAGAGAGAACCGAGGCCAAATGCATCAAATGTGAGGGGACAGCCAAAAACCTTATGCGCTGCAAGGACTGTCTAACCTGTTTTTGCGACCAGTGTTTTCCTCCCTTATCCCTCGATTCCGGCGTAATTGCTGATAAAATCAATATGTGCCCTAAATGCGACAGCAGAGTTATTGACTATCTCTAACAAAGAGGGCATGGGTCAGATTGAGGTATCCTCAGTTTCCCGAACTTCGGTCCTTTACTGAAAACCATAACCAAGACCAGCTCAGGTGTAAACGCGATGGTGGGCATCAGGTCATTTTCTTCATCCCACAGAGTACCAAGGGCAAGCAGTGGCTGAAACTGAAGAGAACCAGTATGGCGATACCGAGCATTATCTCGTTTTGCAGGGTAATTATTCCCAGGATAGGCGCGATAAATTCGAAGGTGCAGAGTAAAGAAAAGGGGGGCGTAATCGCCCCCCCTTTTTGACCTTTAATGCATGTTGCTAAAGGAAAACTATTTATGGATGCTTTTAGCGTTTTTGGCAGCCCAGTTAATATCCCGGCTTTGATGACAGCCCAGACAAACGAAATCGAGAGTGACGAAGCCTTTGGCGTATGAGGCTTTTTTGCCGCCCTTTTCTAATGTTGCAAACATGTTCGCCTTGGGATCCGGGTTTATCTTGAAAATATGGGTGCGCATATCACCCGTGTACTTGTTTTTGGCAACAGCCGATTTTGTAGCCTTGGGCATGTGGCAGGCAAAACATTCCAGGCCCGTTTTGGCATGGATGGTCTTCTTAAAGGAAGCGGCTTTCTCTTCATGGCAGGAAGTGCAGGGATCCTTAACGAGAATGGCCCTTTGGTGCGGGTTATGACAATCCAGACAGCTCATTTCACTGTGCGGCCCGGCATACAATTCATTTATCTGTTCATGGTGACGGACAAATCCCCCTTTGGCTGGGGGAGTCGTGTTCAGGCCTCCCCGCTGGTGACATTTTCCGCAGCCTTTTGCCGACTTGTCAACCTTGATGGTGGTCTTGCTCGGTTTTTTCATATGGTCCGAGCCCGGGCCATGACATTCTTCACAGCCGATCCCATCCTCTGCCCAGGTGCCGATCATCCCCGGCCGTCCATCCTGATTACCTTCGCGGCTATAGCCGGTCATATGGCAGGGACCGCATTTGTAAGGCTTTTTCTCTCCCTTGTGGTAGAAGGACCAGCTGCCGTCCAGCAGGTTGTATTGGGTCTTTGCTTCGGAACCATCCTTGGCGGAGGTAATGATATAGCCGTCGAGATCAATAAACCTTGCTTTTCTGATTGCCCCGCCGATCACATAGGAAATATCGTCCCAGGCATATCCCGGAGGAAGCGGTAGTTTGGCATAACGGGCTTTTTCCGCCCTTCTGAGTTTCCAGGGATGGCCGGAGGCCTGCCAATCATTGAACTGTTCGCTGTGACATTCAAAACACTGGTAGGAACCAACGTAGTACGCCGCTTCCGCATCTAAGCTAAATGTAACCAGAGAAAAACATAAAACCGCCAGCCAGATCCGTTTCATAACTCTCTCCTCCTCAATTTTGGAAGTACTGTCCCCTTTCGGGTAATCAAAAAAACGGTTAGATACTATTCTCTCATAATAAAAGTGAGAATGTAAACTTTTAATAACCCTCTGACTTATCGAGGAAAAAATGTTTTCTGGCGAAAACCGGCAGCCGCAGGCATGATTTCTTTGGGATTTGGTTGGCAGCGGGAACTTTGCCAGGAGAGGGGTTATAGATGGGGGATAGTCTCCGGCCTTAATAACCGGCCACTCAAAATAAATGTCTCCTGGTCCTTGCGCATTTGATGCTTCTCTTGACATTATTTTCTTAAATAAGCATTACGGTCGTGCTACTATGTGGTATAGGTGGCGATTGTAAAAATGTGCAGTAATTCGGGGAATAGAGGTTTGCTTATGAAGTCAATATCTTGTTTGTCTTTACTTGGAGCGGTATTAGTGATGTTAATTGCTTCTATCGGTTTCTGTGGGGTGGTTGATGAGTTGGGCGGCAAGCCTTTTTCCGATCCCGCTATCACCCAGAGTATGGATGAAGCGTGGCGGGAAAAAAAGATTAATTATGCCCCCGAAAATAATGACGCCGATCTGGTTGTCACTTTGAACCAGCAGTTCTTTGAGTTCATGATTCCCTATATAGAGCAGTACGGGCGTGACAATAATCTCAAGATAAAAATAACCAAGGGGACCTGCGGGATTTCTGCTGGGATGCTTGCCAAGAAGCAGGGCGATATCGGGGCATTGTGTTGCCCTCCTGCCAAAACAGATCGTTTGCCGGGATTGAAGTATCACACTATTGGCGTTCATCCTGTTTCCATTCTGGTTAATCCGGGCAATCCGATAGATAATCTGTCATTTGCCCAAGTCAGACAAATTTTTCAAGGTGAGATAGTTCGTTGGGGAGAAGTTGGCGGGGAAGATTTGTTAATTCAGGTATTAGCCAGACTGCATTGCAAAAAAAGACCAGGGCATTGGCGGTTGTTGCTTGATAATGAGGACCTTTTTAGCCCGGAGACCCGCACAATCGGGGCCATTGAGGATATGTTCTCCCTGCTGGCGGCAACTCCTAACGCCATAGGTTATGAAGTGATGTGGATGAGCCACCGAAATAAAGGAAAGGTAAAATCCATCAACATCGATGGCATGGGACCGATGGATTTGGCGCCTTTGCTGGCCGGTAAATACCCGCTATACCGAGTCTTAAACATAACAACTTGGGAAGACCGGCATCTGCAAAAGCCGCACAGTAAAAGGCTTGTCGATTTCATTATCAGGCAAACTGAACTGCAGGGGCGCCCCCAAGGCATAATTCCCGTTGCCCAACTGAGAGAGGCCGGTTGGAAATTTGAGGGTAGCGAACTGGTTGGAGAACCTGACGGAAAATAGCCAGATGTTCGAAAAAATCAAACAGCTTCTCCGGCGCCTGCCCCTTCTCTTCAAGATACTCTTCCTGACTATTTCTGTGAGTGTTCTAGTTGGCCTACTAACCGATTATCATGTCGACCAAATGGTGAGCAATGTTTTTCAAGAGCATTTGCGGAAGATGTTGGTTCGGGAGTCCCAGGAAAACCGGCTGCGGTTTGACCACTATTTAAAGGATTTTTTTCATGTGGCCAAGCTGACGGCGGAGCACCGGCCCTTTCTTGCCTATCTTGAAAAGAAACAGGGGTCTGGCCGAAACAGCGGTAATGTCTCATTCAAAACCAGGCTGCCACCTTGGCTCTTGACCCGTTCGGCCTTGGGCAACTTGGCGGTTCCCCGCTTCGTTTTACTGCTCGATGAGCGGGGGGCGGTCAGGGAGGTGTTCTCCAGAAAGCAACAGAAAATGCTGCCGAAAATATTTTTAAAGCCGTCGATGCTGCTGCTGGAAAAAAGCAAGGGGCAGGCGTATATCTATAACTCGGAGCAGGGTCCCTATGTGCTTTCCGGCCAAGACGTAACTGAAGCAGGTGTCATAAAGGCGACATTGCTGCTTATTTCGCCGATTGATGATGAATTTCTCATGGCAACCCAAAAAGATATGCCCCACCGTCTTATCGGTTTGGTGGATGTGGGAAAAAACACTCTGATTGCCAGCAACAACGAAATGGTTCTGCCCGCCGCCGTTAATCTGGATGAGTTAGGTAAGAATTTTGTTGTCACCGGCAAGGAGTACCACGATTATGGCGGCGCCGAACTGGCGGTGCGGCTAAGTTCCTTTGTTTCGAACCGGGAAATTGGCGAACTGAGCAAAACATTCCTGGCAAATGAAAGAAAGGGGAGAATTATTTCAGCGGCTGTTTATCTCTCTGTCTTCATCCTGATTACTTTATGGATAACCAGGCGGATCAGGACTCTGACAGATAAGGTTGAGGATTTCTCCGGACAGGCCCTGGGCGGGAAAAATCCGCAACTTCCTTCCGGTGACAAATTTGATATTCTTGCCGAGCGTTTTCAACTCCTGACCGAGGAGGTGCTGAACTCGCACCGTCAGATCAAAGAAAAAGCCGAGGAAAAGGCGGCCCAGCAGTTGGAAGTTGCAAGCAAAACCAGGCAGCTTGAACTGCTGGAATCGGTTATGGATTCCCTGGATTTTGGGGTCCTGATTCAAAAGGGAGATAGGTTAGAACCAGTAAACAGCAAGATGGCTAATTACCTGCAATTAGTTGATGATGTTACCATTTTTTCAATCGATCAAAAGCATTTTGCCGAACGAATATTTATAGATAAAGGGGGAAACAGGTTCTTTTTTCAATTGACCAGTTTTGCTTTTTTTGGTGATGAGCACGTAATTCTGGTTAAGGATATCAGCGAAGCAAAAATTGTTGAAGAAGAAAAACAGAGACTCCAGGAAGAGCTCAATCAGGCCCAGAAAATGGAATCGGTGGGCAGGTTGGCCGGGGGTATCGCCCACGATTTCAATAATATCCTTACCGCTATCTTGGGTTATGCTCAGCTGGGCGTGCTCAAGACAAAAGATGCCGATCCGCTCCGGACAAATTTTGAAACAATATTCGAGTCGGGGAAGAGGGCGGCTGATATGACCCAACAACTTCTTGCCTTCAGCCGGAAACAGATAATTAAACCCAAGGTTATCTGTCTTAACACTACGGTTGAGGGTCTCAAAAAAATGTTGGGCAGACTTATCGGCGAAGATATTCTGGTCGAGGTTGTTCTCGAAGAAGAGTTGTGGAATATAAAAGCAGACCAAACCCAGATGGAACAGCTTTTGATGAATTTGGCTTTAAACGCCAGGGATGCCATGCCCCAGGGTGGTAAACTGCTGATTGAAACCAGTAACGTTGAGGTTGAAGTTTCTCATGGGGATATTGGGCCCGGAAGCTATGTCAGGTTGGTAGTTGCCGACAACGGCGTTGGTATAAAGAGGGAAAATCTGGAACATATCTTTGAACCTTTTTACACCACCAAGGATATCGGCAAGGGTACCGGTCTTGGTCTGGCCACGGTCTACGGCATTGTTAAGCAAAACAATGGTGATATCCGGGTGCATAGTGAGGAGGGTGAGGGAACCACCTTTGAATTGTACGTTCCCGCTTTTATGGGTCGGGACGAAAAGTCGGATATCGCAAAAATAAAAGAGGATCTTGCCGTAGGCACGGAGACGGTTTTATTGGTTGAAGATGATTCGAGTGTCAGGCAACTGGTCAGCTCGGTTCTGGTCAGTTTAGGGTATACGGTAATAGAGGCTGGTAATGGTAAAGAGGCCGAAAAAACCGTTGCCGAATATCACGATAAAATCGATTTGCTTTTGACCGATGTCGTAATGCCGGGCATGAGTGGCAGTGAGCTTGCTTCCCGTCTTGCTAAGAGCCACCCCTCTCTGCAAGTATTGTTTGTGACCGGCTATACTGAAGACTCTATGGTTCTCCAGAAGTTGGCAAGCCAGGAGGTGAATCTCCTGCACAAGCCGTTGACCCCCATCTCTATTGCCGGCAAGGTCAGGGAAATCCTGGATACTTGAGCTAATAAGGGAACGGGTTAAGTAAGACACTTTGCTAGATCAGACCATGTCGGGGAAACGGGGCTGTAGAGGACGGCGGCCGGTCAGACGTTGGTAATGTTCGTTCGGGTAGCCCAGGGCGATAACGGCGTAGATCTTCTCCTGGCGTGGAATGGCCAGGAGGTCCTTGATGGCCGGGTCGCGTTGCATGGCAGATACGGCAAAGCCGATCAGGCAGGAACCGAGACCCATGGCATGGGCGCCGAGCAGGATATTCTGGGTGGCCAGCAGTGCGTCTTCGGCCGGGCAACTGGCGCCCTCTTCGCTGCCGACCAGGATTACGGCCGGGGCGCCGTGAAAAAGCAAGTCGCACCCCTCCTCATCTCTCTTCTCCAACCCTTTTTTGATCGAGTCATAATAGCGGCGGTAATAGTTGCCCAGTACGTCATTGCTGAACAGGCGGGATAGCAGTCTGAGTAACGGGTTGGCGGCCATCTTGTTCAATTTTCGGAAAAAGTCCCCGACCCGATCACCAAATTTTTCGACCTGCTCACGACGCTCCAGAACCGTGAAGGTCCACTTCTGGCTGTTGGTGCCCGATGGGGCGGTGGCGCCGATCTTGACCAGGTCAGTCAGGATTTCCCTGCTGACCGGTTTGTCCAGATAGTTGCGGCAGGAGCGGCGGGAGGCCATTAACCTGACCAACTCGCCCGTATCGAAATCGCCCCACTTAAGCCAGCTATTATTGAGCTCAAAGCCCATGAAGCTGAGACTGTCCGGAGCGATGGCTCTAACTTCGATTGCCGCGACCGGGCAGATGGCGGCGCAGTGGCCGCATTGCAGACAGCGGTTGCCGGTGATCGCAGCCTTGCCGTCCTCCATGCTGATGGTTTGATTGGGGCAGACCCCAAGGCAGAGGCCGCAGCCGCTGCATTTTTCCCGGTTGATGATAGTGGTGATTTTTTCGCTCATCTATAGCTCCTCAATAAGTTTCAGCATCCGCTGCCGGTGTGAACCGGGCCAGTATAACCGCTCACATTGGGGGCAGATCATGAAATCGTCATAATATTTTCTGGTCAGCGGCTGTAGCCGGTCGATTATCTCGGCCTTGGCTATTTCTTCCAAGACACCATTGCAGCAGAGACAGCGGCTGAATGGCCGAATTCGCTCCCGCAGGCCGTAGAGGCCGATAACTTCCCGGAGCTGCGCGGCGGGGTTGCTGTGGCGGATCAGCCGGCCATGGACCACCACCTTTCTTTTCAGCAGGGCAATATCTCTGGTCAGGAGAATCCGTTTGTCCCGCCAGGCTGTTTCAGCCAGTTTCCCATCGGCCAGGCCAGGCTCGTAGAAGGTATCGAAACCGGTCATCCGCAGTAGTCTGGCCAGCTTGCCGACATTGGCATCAACCGCAAAACGGATCGGGTGTAATGCGGGTGTTAAATGATTGTGCTCAGTCAGGTCAACCGGCCAAGGCACAGCGAAAACCTCGATGCGGTCATTTTTGGCGACTATGTGATTGAAATTTTTCTCTGTCCCGTTCACCAGGAGGCGATGGATTTCGGGGTGGGGAATGCCGAGCGCTTCGAGAAAATCTTTGATGGAAGTCCTTCTGGCCAGTTCCAGGGCTGGGATGACCGTCTCCCTGCGTCCCTTGGGCAGGAATCGGCAGAGATCGCCATTAAGCAAGAGATTAACCGCCATTTTAGAGCAACGCCGCCTGATAGGCCTGTCTGCTTTCGTGGTTAAAACAGACCATGATTACTTTCTCCAACTCCGGGTTACCGGTGAGGGCACCTCTGGCGGCGCGGATAGCGATGGCGGCGGCTTCGTCCTTGGGGAAGCCGTAGACCCCGGTGCTGATCGCCGGGAAGGCCATGGTCTTTATCTTGTGTGCAGCCGCCAGTTCGAAACAGTGTTTATAGCAGGAGGCCAGTAACTCTGCTTCATGGTTTTGCCCACCCCTCCAGATTGGCCCGACCGTGTGGATCACGTGCTGGGCCGGGAGGTGGTAGCCACCGGTGATCTTGGCCTCACCGGTGGCGCAGCCTCGCAGGCGGCGGCATTCGGCCAACAGTTCCGGTCCGGCCGCCCGGTGAATGGCGCCGTCGACCCCGCCCCCGCCCAACAGCGAGTTATTGGCGGCATTGACGATGGCCTCGACGGACAGGGTGGTGATGTCGGCATCAACCAGTTCTATTCGGTTTTCGCTCATGGCATGCTCCCGATTGGTGCTGGTCGTCAGGAAGACATCAGCAGGATTGCGACAATGGCGCAAGCCATGCCGCTCAGTTGTTTTATGGTCAGAGGTTCCTTGAGAAAGATTGCCGCCAAAAGAATGGTAATCAGCGGATAGAGGGCGGTAATGCTTACCACCAGAGAGATGCGGCCCCGGCTGGCCGCAGCGAAGAAGCACAGGGTGCCGGCAAAACCGGCCACCCCCGTCAGCACTGCGAAAAGCGAGGCACGGGGGTGAAAGGCCGGCTGCATCTTTAAAGTGAATAGGACGACCAGCGCAACCAGTAGACTGCCGATGGCATGGTAGATCAGGGCGCTGCGGGAATCCAGATGGGCCATGGCCAGTTTTGGAAAAAAGCCCCAGAGGCCGAACAGAACCAGAGAGGCCAGAGTTGCCGGCAGCCAGTTTATCATATGATCAGTCCTCAGTGGTTAACATTATGCCCCGGGCCGGTAGGTCCCGGGCAAAGGCGGCTTCGGTGGTGAACAGGTGGGTTTGCAGGCCAAGTTTGGCGGCCCGGTCGATATGGCCCTGGTTATCATCGACAAACAGGACCTGCTCGGGCCGGACAACCAGAATCCGCAGGGCTGCAATAAATGTTGCAGGATCCCTTTTGGTGGTGCCCAGGTAGTAACTGTTGATGACCGGGTCGAACTCCGCCAGAAAATTATCGCGCTGGTCAAGCAGATCCAGCCAGTTGGTTTGGTCGCTGAGAATGGCGGTCCTGATCCCTTGCTGCTTGAGCGCTCGGACCTTATCAATCATCCCCCGGCGCAGGATGAAACGGGACAGAATTTCATTGCTGAGTTCGTCGTCACTGCCACCAATGGCCAATTCCCGGCGGACCAGATGCCAGAAATCGGCGGCGGTGGCTTGGCCGATGACATAATCGCAGGCGTAGATGATCTCGGTGGCCCGGTGAAAAAAGAGATCCGGGTCCAGGCCGTGGGCCATACCGATGGCCTTGAGTCCGGCGGTGAACCCCTCTTCGGCTAGAACACCGCCGTAATCGAAGAGCATTACCTGCAGCGGCGCTAATTTATCGTCATTCATGTCTATCACCCGGCCAGAAAGTTTTTCAGGATGTGGTAGGCCTGTTCAAGTTGGGGCACACTGATATATTCGGTGCTTTGGTGGGCCTGCTGGATGTCGCCTGGTCCCCAAACGATGCATGGCCCTTTATGGTGAAGGCGGGAGCAGTCGGTGGCGAAAGAAGCGGTGATAGGGCCGGGATCGCCGCCGCCGGCCTTGATACTGGCCATTAACGATTTAATCTGGGGATTGTCCATGCTGGTATCGATCCCGTCGCCGCTGTAGATCTCATCGACCTCGCCCCTATCGGCAACACATTTTTTGACCAGTTCGGTCACCTCTTCTCTCTGCATGTTCGGTAATAATCTGATATCGATCCCGATCTCGCAGTAATTGGGGATGGTATTAAGGGAGGTGCCGCCCAGGATTTTGGTAATTGCCAGGCTGGCCCGGCCCAGATCGGGGTCGGCCTGTGCTTTTAAATCTGTGCCCAACCGCTCAAGATCATTGATAATCGGCATCATCATGCTGATGGCATTAAGACCCTGGTCCGGGTGGGAGGAGTGGGCGGCCTTACCCCTGGTTATTACCCGGCAGCGGTACACTCCCTTATGGGCGCGAATGATATTGAGGTCGGTCGGCTCCAGGGCGATACAGAGATCCCAATCGGCCAGTTCTTCAGCCAGCTTTGTGGCCCCGCTCATCGTGCATTCTTCGTCGATACTGCCGGCAAAGGTGATGTCGTAGGCCGGGGCGACTCCCAGCTCCCTATGGAGATCTAATACCGCCGCTAGGCCCACGGCCAGCGGACCCTTATCGTCACAGGCGCCGCGACCGAATATTACTCCGTCCCGCAGATCGCCGCTGAACGGATCTGCCATGCCACCACCGCTGACCGTATCCATATGGCCAACGATCAGCAGCCGGGGCGTGCCGGGATTAGGCAGGCGAACCACCAGGTTCTCCCGGCCGGGCAGGGCCTCCATCGTGTAATATTCAACTCCGGCGGTCCGGCAGATCTGGCTGAGGTATTCGACGACTCCGACTTCCGGTCCACCAGTGGTAGTGGCGACTGGCTCCGAGGACTCGCTGGGAATCTTGACCAGCTCTCTGGTCATTGTGATAACATCTGGTATGGCAGTCATTATGAATCCCGGTGAAGAAGGAATAAGGGGCGTATTTTTATCTGATTTTGCCAGAGTGGTGGCTATCTGGCAAACAGTTCTCGTGAATTGCGCTGAAAATTTTAGGATATTTGCTTCCGGGGAGCTACGGTTCTTCACTTGGCGGGCCTTCATCCTCCCTAATGCAAGTCGGGGATGAATACCATCTTAGGGGTAACGCAACGAACAGATAAAGTTATTTCCGGCAAGTTGACCTGGGTCAAAGAACTAAGCGGGGATTTGGGCGATACTATCAATGAACGTAGCTTTTCAGATCAATATTCAACCTATAGCTAAAACAAAACCAACGGAATCTAAGCGGAGGTGCAAGACAATGAAGAAGAGCGATCTTAATGAAACCAGAATTTTTGACGAGAAGGTCATGAAGAAGTTTTTAGTCCATGATTCGGCCTGGTTCCGGATCATTAACTTTAATATTCCGGCCGGCAAGACCTTTCCGGTTCATTCCCATGAGTTGGAAGGGCAGTTATCGATTCAGGTTATTGAAGGAGAGGGCTTCTTCCTTGGCGACAATGGCGCAAAAATCCCAGCCAAGCAGGGTGAAATCCTGGTCTGCGACATTATTGAACCGCACGGGGTAGAGGCAACAACCGATATCCGTATTTTGGTGACCATTGCGCCGCCGATCTGAGTCTTGCCAGGTTTTAAGTTAAGTGATTTTCCCATGCAAGCCCCATGGTCATTCAGCCCGCAGGGCGCTCAAGCATTTGAATGATCGTACAAGGGTGGAATTCCCATGAGAAAGGTAGCGTAGTTGTGGCAGTTAAGGCAGGTAGACAATCACCGAACCGCTCTTGTGCTTTTCACCTTTCTCCCAGACAAAGGTGAAGACCCGATTCTCAGCCTGCAGCTCCTTCAGTCTGGTTTCCACCACATCGGGCAGGACGGCAGGGCCATCGGAATGGAGCCCCTTGCCGGTAATGATTCGGACGGTTCGAAACTGTAAGGTGGCGGCATCACGGATAAAAGAGGCTGTTTTTCTTTCCGCCTCCGGCCCTGTATTGCCGTGCAGGTCGAGCTCCTCCTGGGGATGAGGGTAGGATTTAAGTTTTTCCCGATCAGAAAGCGGTGCATCAGGACCGGCCTTCTCTTTGAGGATAGAGCTCATGTCCTGCCGGGCCAGATTATTCTCCAACTCTTCGACAAAACCGGGAGTTTTTTCCGGTGTTACCCCGAATGTTGAATACAAATTCTCGTTACCCAGCCTGGGTATAGTTTTCTTTTTTCTGGCCATTGGTCTTCCGCAGATATTGTTCATTTATATTTGCATGTATTCTAAACATATTTGCGAATATGGCAAAGAAAAGGCGGTTAAAACTCCGGGCTGGAGCCTCAACCGCCTTGGCGGATAACAGAACCGGGATGGCGATTCCGTTGGCGGGAATCAGATATTAGCAGCCTTCAATGGCTTTTCTCTTTTTCTTGAGATGGCAACCGCTACACTTGGTTGGACCTTTTTTTCCGTTTAAGCCCGTTTTGTGACAGGTCTTGCAGTTGGCGTGGAAGATGGTTTTACGTTTCTGTAATTCCGGATTGGCGAAATCACTGTTATGGCAGGTAGCGCATTGCAAGACCCCGCTATCGGGCAGAGCGGAGATGGATTCTGCCGTCCGGGGGTTATGCTGTTCATCGTGGTGACATTCCGCGCAGGCAACTCCCATCTGCAAATGGGTAGTGTGGTTGAATTTTACCGGTTTCTTGCCGGTGATGGTAATGGACTTGGCTGGGGCCTTGATCTGCTCATTGGCCTGAACCGTGCCGATTCCCACGGCCAGGCCGATGGTGATGGCAACTATTGTGGCAGTGATTTTTCTGGTTTTCATGTTCTCCTCCCTTATCTGGTGTCTATGGAATGGGTTCGATCCCGTTCCTTTGACTCCATGGTAAGATAAAAAAACAGCAGAAAAAAGGTGACATCTGGCGATGTCTACCAGACATACCAATAATTTCCACTAGTTGGCGGCGGCTCGGCAATGGCCTTTCCTGGCGGGCCTCTTCCCTAAGAGGTCGTTTGTTCTACTTCGTTGCTGCGCTTTTACATGTGCTCTGGGACCCCGAAACGCAGAGCGTATATCCCCCCTCAAGGTGCTTGGCAAGATCTTCCTCACCCGTTCTCGGGCAGACTCAACCCTGCTGGGATCTTTGCGAAAAGCCGATCTTTATTTACCCCGGATGCTTTTAGGGTTGCCATTATGGTCGGTTAACTATTAGGCTTGCTTATCTCTTCTGAGATAAATCTCAACGGATTAGCAAAATGAATGAAATTGAGCAACAGATTAGGCCCATGGTCCTGATCGATGGGGCCAAGGTTAAAGATCTTCGTGAGAAACAAGGTCTGACCCAGCTCTATATGGCCACAGCGGTCGGGGTCACCACTGAAACGATCTCGCGCTGGGAAAACCGTCGTTATCCCTCCATCAAGGGCGACAATGCCGAGAAGCTGGCCGAGGCCCTTGGGGTGGCGGTGGACGATATTCTTGATACCCAGTCTGGGGAAACAGCGTCAGCTGCCCCCCCGGAAGACCCCGGTCCATCTCCGCTGCCGGTCAAGCCGATGCTGCCGCCCAAGTTAAAACGGCATCTGTCGGTCATTGTGCTGGTGGCCCTGGTGGTGGTTGCCCTCCAGGTCGCGCGTTATTTTTCCCAGTCTTCCCATCCTGCGGCCACTGTTGGCGCCAGCCGGATTCTGCCGCCCCATGTCCCTGGCGGCCAGCAATTCCCGATATTGATCAGGGTTGCATCATCTGAACCGGTGTCTTTCTCCCTGCTCCTTAAAGAAAATCTGCCGCCTGGCTGCGAGCCGATCATGGCGGTACCTGAATTCACCACCTCTGCCGGTAAAACGTCAGGGCAGCTTAAATGGGTTTCCCGTCTGGAGGGTGATAGTCAGGTTTTTGCCTATCTGCTCAAGGCGCCATTGCTTTCAGAATCAACTATGCTGGTTTTTAATGGCCGGATCCTGGCTGGGTCCATGAAAGGGTCTTCTCCGGCTACGGGCGGCGATGAGCGGTTGCGGATCGCCAATTATCACTGGGCCGACCATAATCGGGATAATCGCATCGATGATGAAGAGATCCTGATGGTCTATGATCTCTTCGGTGACATAGAGGGTTTTGATTTTAATCGTGATTTGGTTGATGAGATCTGGGCCTCGGCTGGATATCATTGGAACAGCAAGGCTGGACGCTACGAGGTATTGCCATGAAGTTTCGCGCGGGAGAAAGGATTATGGGTTTTTGTCGATACGGGTTGCTGGTTTTAATTACGGGTGTTTTGCTCTGCCCTTTAGCGGCGGCGGCTGAAGATCTGGTCTCGGCCCGTTACTTAAAAGGGGAGGGCCAAGAGATCAAAATTGAACTTGCAATCAGCTCGCCTGCCCCACCGTTGGTGATTGTTGTCCAGCATCTGCCTAAAGACGTTAAAGTGGTTGCGGCCGAGCCGGAGTTAAAAAAATATAATCCCAACAAGGGCGTGGCCAAATGGCTACTCCGCAAGGTGGCGCCTGGTAAAATGATGGTTTCCCTGCAACTTGATCGGTCGATCGAGAAGGGTGAGATAAACGGTGAAGTTCGCTGCCGTGACGCTGCCGGCAAGATGGTCAGTATCCTTCTTGAGAATTGACCGGTCTTATGGGGGAACCCCGATCACCCGGCCAGACTATTAGCCCGCATATTTCACGAGTATTTTTGAAAAATTAGTATATGTGTCTGTTTATGCGATTCTTGCTTCATGTCTCTAGCAAGACGTCTCGACTTGTGAAATTCCCGGGTTAACTGGGGCAAGCATAAGACGTTATTATTAGTAAGGCCGGGGTTTAGGCGGGATCAGCTAAATTCAACCCGGTACTTATCGTAATTGACGCAGACATGTTCCATCTCGGCCCGGTCACCATGGACCTGTTTAATAAATTCGACAACCTGGTCCGCCGAAGTCAGATGGAAGACATTGTGGATTTCCTGCCGGTCGAAAAGACCCCTGCTCATCACCTCTTCTTCCAGCCATTTGAGTAACCCGGTCCACATTTCGCCATAGAGGATGATCGGCGTCTCGCAGATGTGCTCGACCTGGGTCAGCTGCCAGGAATAAAAAAGCTCGAGCAGCGTCCCGATACCGCCGGTGGCCACGACCACCGCATCCGACAGGGACATAAAGGTATCAAGCCTGTCGCTGAACCGGTCAAACTCCTTTTTGATATCCAGATATTTATTGCCCTCCGGTTCACCGGGCAGCTTGATATTCAAGCCGATGGAATGGGTTTCGGAAGAGACGCTCATATGGCCGGAATTGGCGGCCTGCATGATCCCCGGGCCGCCACCGGTGACCACGTCAAATCCGGCCTCCGCCAGCCCCTTGGAGATACTGAACACCTCGTTATATTCATGGTCCCCTTCCTTAATCCTGGCTGAGCCGAAAATTGCTATTCGGTAATGTGCGTCCATGGATAACTCCACTCCTGGTATTTTCCGGCTGGGGACTTGTTTGCGGCCCCGGCCGGTGGTTTATAAAGGCGCGTCCATAACGATTTATGGCAGCCATTGCCCGGTCTTATTTTCTTTTGACCAGCCCGGCGATCGATTCTGCGTAGAAACAGCAGGTCATACCCAGGACGGTGGCCCCGGTGGTTATCCAGAAGAGTAACAGGTGCAGGTTTTGCTGACGGTGGAAAAACAGGTCAAGGATGAAAAGGACCAGGCCCAGATGGATAAGCGAAGATCCGACCCTGGCCCAGTACCCCTTTGTTTCAAAGTGAAGTCGAGCGCTGCCGAACAGGGCCATTATTAGAATCACCAATTGCAGGGCCAGGGCGGCGCATAATATCAGGAGCAGGCCGTTCTTCACTCCGACCAGCCAGCTGGTCAGGGCCGCTACTGTGATCAGGAGTACGGCAAAGCGGTTCAGCCAGGTGGTGGGCAGTAACCTCTTGGGTACACAGATGCCAAGCAGGACAATCAGGCTGATGATGAACGGGGCGATGATCGTGTTCATCCGGTTCTGCCAGGCAATTTTCACCGGTGGGGCCATCTCGTGGATCTGGGCCATCTTGAAGTAGAACATGGCCCAGATGCAGATTGCCGAGATTACGGCCAGGACCACGGTGGTGGCCAGGATCAGGTAGAAGTCATAGGAGGCTTTTTTCTGCATGGCAGTCCTATTGAAAGGTGTGTTCGCCCGGGAAAAAGAACGAGGTCAGAAAGGTGAAGATCATCGCCGCAAAACATAAGATGCCCAGGATCGATGAAAAATACCACATGGCCGGTTTATTGGCGTAGAGCCGGGTGTGGAGATAGGTGCTGTAGATGGCCCACATCATGATCGAACTGCAAATCTTCGGGTCCCACCACCAATTCGGCCCCCAGGCCTTCAGAGCCCAGGGATAGCCGAGCAGCATCCCAAGGGTCAGCATGAAATAACCGAGTTTGGCGTAATCATAACCGATTTTTTCGATCTCCGGCTGGCGGCGGACCAGCATGAACAGGGAAGTTATAAAGGTCAGGGTTATGCAGGCGTAAGCAATAAAAAGCATCGGCGGGTGCAGCCACATGTAATGGGCGTTGTAATAGAAGATCATCTTGGGATAGAGCTTCATGAATATCCCGGCCCTGGCCATCGGCGCCGGATTGGCGCTAAACCAGGGGGTAATTTCAGCGAAGAACTTGGGCAGCGTCTCTGTGAAAGGGTTGGAGACAAAGAACAGGATGGCAGTCTGGATGGTCAGCAGGATCAGCAGGGTGGCCCGGAAGCGGTGATTGCGCAGCTGGCGCCAGGCGGCAACTGCCATCAGCGCGTAGCACATGAACCAGAAATAGTACTTTTCATTTTCAATCCACATGGGGATGACGTAACGGGGGGGATTGCCCTTGTCGTATAAGGGCATGCCGTAGGATGCGCTGCTATTGGCGGCGGCCAGTTGCCGGTTGAGCCAGTCGGCCAGCTGGCCGGTCATCTCCAGGGGCAGTTCGAGGTAGATTCGCAGGTGCAGCCAGCAGATCAATAGAAAGCCGATGACGAACAACAGGCTTGTTGTTACCAGGCCTAGCCAGGCTTCCCTTTGGCGCCAAGGTTCGGGCCTGCAGAGATTTACGGACCCGTGCAGACCAAGCAGCACCGCTAGAACCAGGATAGCAACCATGATCGGGTGGCCGATTGTCTGAAACAAATGTAGATCGAAAAATTCTGTCATTGGGGTCTTCTAGTTTAAAGTCATCAAAGATGTAAACCAATGCATGATAAAGAGATAGAGGGGGAGTGTCCAGAATTTTCGAGGAACATCTTAGGGTTGCCCTGATAACAGTGATATCCGTAATTAAAGATTGTCGCCCTCAAGCCTCACGCCTGACGATTTGATTTACCACCTGCTGGTTTTCGGCTAGACTGGGGTTTTGTTGGTAGGGGAAAGATAAGACCCTGAATGACCTCTGAGCAGCGCAGAAGCATTTCTTTTTTCGTATTTATATTTATGTTAAAAACATTAACATGTCATGTTAATAAAATTGTTGACTAGGGGGCGATGTGCGGATATTCTTTAAGACAAGAAAGTTACAGAGAATATGTTCAATAAGCTCTGAGTCCCGGAAGCAACTGGGCGCTAAATGCAGCCGGAAGCTGCAGCAGAGGATGATGGAACTTAACGCAGCACCAACCCTTGCCGATATCTCCCACCTGCCCCCGCCCAGATGCCATGAATTGACGGGCAACAGGGCAGGGCAATTATCTGTCGATCTGGAACACCCTTACCGTCTGTTGTTTATCGTTGCCAATGGGCCTCTACCTGAATGGGAAGGTGTTGGTCTGGACTGGAAAGATGTCACTGAAATTGAAATCATTGCAATAGCCGATACGCATTAAAAAGAAGAGAGAACAGCCATGCTGACCGCCCAAAAAAAATATGAATTTGAGCCTGATTATGCCGTACGACCAGGAGTTACCTTACTGGAAGTTATGGAATCTCTGGGAATGAGCCAAAAGGAATTGGCGATGAGAACCGGGCTGACCGAGCAGACCCTGACCCGGATCGTGAAAGGAGAGCAACCGGTATCATATGAAACCGCCAACCGTCTCGAATTGGTAACGCAAGTTCCGGCCCGGCTCTGGAATAATCTTGAAGCGCAATACCGGGAGCAGAAAGCAAAACTGGAGGAACGCCAGCGGCTCGAAGCCAATATCGAATGGCTGAAGACCATTCCGACCAAGGAGCTTATTGAACGCGGTTATCTTACCGCCAGCAAAGATAAGGTGGCGCTCCTGCGGGGAAGCCTGGCCTTCTTTGGGGTCAGCAGCGTCCAGGCGTGGCGGGATGTCTGGGAGGTCCCGGCAGTTGCGGCCCGGAGATCACCGTGTTTTGAGTCCCGCCCTGGGGACGCCGCCGCCTGGATTCGTCAGGGAGAACTACAGGCCTATGGAGTTGAATGCCGCCCATTTGATAAAAAGCGGTTCAAAGAGGTCTTGCTGCAGATTCGTTCTTTGACCCGTGAACAGCCAGCTATATTCGAGCCGGAGCTGAAGCGACTCTGTGCTGAAGCCGGGGTGGCGGTTGCCTTGGTCCGGGAAATGAAAAAGGTACCATGGAACGGCGCAACCAAGTGGTTGACGCCACGCAAGGCCATGATTCTGCTCTCCCTGCGCGGCCGGGGGGAGGATAAATTCTGGTTCTCTTTTTTCCACGAAGCGGGCCATGTAATTAATGACAAGAAAAAGGACCTGCTGATCAACGACGAAAGTGTTGATGATCCGCGTGAAGAACGGGCCGATTCTTTTGCCGCTGAGATTCTTATCCCGAGCCGTTACAACGCCTCCATTCGTCTTTTTCGGTCAAAGGCGGAAATAATCAAGATGGCGGATGAGCTTGGTGTTTCCCCCGGGATCGTGGCTGGTCGTTATCAATTTCTGACTGGTAAATGGAAGCTTTTCAATGGTCTGATCCGGAAGCTGGAATGGGCTGACAGATAGCCCGTAGGGTGGGGGTGACAGTAATTAAGTAAGTTGTCCCCGGAATGGTAAACGTGCCTCTTTCCAACATTGTGGAAAGCAAAGTGCAAAAAAATTTACTTTCCGGTAAGTTACAGCTAA
Source organism: Thermodesulfobacteriota bacterium (assembly GCA_039714535.1). GTDB lineage: Bacteria > Desulfobacterota > Desulfobulbia > Desulfobulbales > JAGXFP01 > JAGXFP01. Next base: position 18,722 of record JBDLJC010000055.1, read on the forward strand.
TTATATCGCAATTATCTGCTGTATCCGTCAACGCAGGTATGTCTAATTGGAAACACTGAACACACTCCTTTATATCCGTCCTGAGACAGAAGTAATATGATCAGTTTGAATGACGAAAACATCAAAGTCACATTGAATCGTATGGAGATGTTCTCCCAGGACGGAGAACTGGAGAGTCTTTATTTTGTCGCGGACAAAGATGCCGCCGAACCCCGCATACGTATTGCACTTGAACAGGCCGAGCGTTATCGAGTTGACGCGGTTTTCTTCCGTACTTTCCCTTCCGATGACAACCGTTCTCCGATTCCCCAGATTTATTTCTATAACGACACCGCACTCTCTCTGAACGAAGCCTATTATTCCGGGATACACCGCCGCCTCTGGAATGCGGGAATTGTTCCGCTGGTGTTTATCTTGACCGCCGGGCAGGTGAAAATCCTCAATTGTCGGCAAGAACCTGAAATTGACAAAACCTCCCAAAAACCAGTCTTTACTCCGTTCCATGCTCTTGAAAAAATGGTGGATTTCGACCGAGTGTTTGTCGCTCGCGAAATTGCTGCGGGAACTCTCTGGGAAAACTCAAAATTTAAAAAAGATTTCGTCCTTGAAAATTCTGCATATTTCAAGCTGTTGTCTTGTCTCGCGTTGTTCCGGCAGGAACTACTCACACTGAAAATTTTGTCGAAACCCACTGTAAACCGCATCATAGTCATGGCGATGCTTGTCAAGTATCTAAATGATCGCCAGGATTCCTCAGGGAACAGGGTTTTCGGAGAAGGTTTCTTGCGTCAATTTTCTAATGCGAAGAACGATGACCTTGAATCGCTCTTCCGCGAGCAGGGAAGTTGTATCAGACTGTTTGACCATTTGAGCAAGCGTTTTAACGGTAACATCTTTGAACTAACCGACGAGGAGAAGGTGGAGTTGGAGAAAGCCGATCTTTCACCTATTGCGGATTTTTTAAAAGGAGATCAAGAACCGAGTGGTCAACGGCTTTTTTGGCCGCTCTATTCGTTCGAAGATCTACCAGTGGAGTTGATCAGCAATATCTACGAAGAATTCCTGGCCAAGAAAAACAACAAGGAAAGCAAGGGAGTGGTTTACACCCCGCCCATGTTGGTCGATTTTCTCTTGGATCAGTGCCTGCCTCTCAGCGCCGAGACTATTTCCTGGAAAATTCTTGATCCTGCGTGTGGCTCCGGCATTTTCCTGGTGGGAGCGTTTAAGCGCATGATCCAGTGCTGGCGCATTGCAAATGACTGGAAGCGGCCTTCGTATAAGGACTTGCAGAAAATCCTGCAGAACAACATCTTTGGCTTCGACAAGGCTCCTGAGGCAGTACTGGTCACCGCGTTCAGTCTATGCGTTGCTCTTTGTGATGAGTTGGAACCGTTGGTCATATGGAATAAACTAAAATTTGATGACCTACGTAAACGCAACCTTCAGACCAAAGATTTCTTCGAAATAGCAGCATCGGGAGAGTTCGACAATCATTTTGATTTGCTAATCGGCAACCCTCCGTTTGAAAGTAGACTGACTACGAGTGCCGCAAAAAGGCTAGAAAAAGTCAATGCCAATGTTCGTCCCAAGCTCCCGGATACACAGCTTGCGCTCCTCTTTCTTGAACAATCATTCCGCCTTGTCCGTAACAAAGCGCCGGTTTGCCTGATCCAACCAGCTGGGCCGTTGCTCTACAACAGCAACGCATTGCCTTTTCGTGGATATCTATTTGAGCGATTCGCCATTAACCAAGTCTTCGATTTTACCCCACTGGAAGGAGTACTTTTTTCAAAGGCGCAGGTCGCGGCAGCGGCAATAATCGGCTACAACGCCCCCGCAAGCACAGATAAGATTATGCACGTAACCTTCCGTAGAACCAAAGCAATAAAAGAAAAACTATTGTTTGAGCTGGATCCCTATGATTACCACTGGATAACCAGGAAATCCGTAGCGAAGAATCAATACGCTTGGAAAGCCAATCTACTCGGCGGCGGTCGCCTCCACCGAATGCTGGATCGACTCTTTAACGAGTTTCCTCCTTTGGGAACGTATCTGGAGGAAAAAAGAGAAAATAATAGTTGGCAATTTGGTGAAGGTTATAGTGTGGGATGCGGAAGTTATCTAAATGGTCTGCCCAATGCGAAGAAGTTGGTCGAGCTCCCCCCAAAGGAGCGCATGCAGCAATTTAATCTAAAGATACCTCCGATAACGGCTGATTGGATAACAGACAAGCAACAAGTTCCTTCAGTAGCATTGACAAAACAGGGTATAAACTGGAATTCAGTCAAACCTTGTAAAGATATTTTCTTTCAAAGAACGTGTAGTAGTAGCAGTGCTATTTTTTCCGCACCACATGTACTGATCAGAGAAAAGGTCGAGGGATTAGATATCCCCGCAGTTTACTCAAACAAGGAACTAGTTTTCACAAATCAAATATTTGGGGTGTATGCACCAAATATAGAGAAAGACCATCTAAGAGTTCTTGCTAAAAGACTGAACGAGTCAAAACTTTATGGGATTCTAGCCATTCTGGTAAGTGGGAGGATACTGGTTGGAAGGTCAAACTCCTTGTATGCCCGTGATATAATGGCATTACCCTATCCTGATGACATGCAGGACATCAATCTAAATTTCTGGGAGCAGGTCCTTGTCGAGGATATTGCCGACTACCTTGTTGAATTTAGGCGTGGTGGTGAAAAATCTTCGGTTCTTACCAAAGCGGATGAATCAGACTTGCACAACTTCGGCGAAATGTACTGCAACACCCTCAATCCTGTGTACAAACAATTCCACACCTTAGACCCAATTCCGATGGGTCCCTTTACCTGCTACCCCTTCTGTTACGGTGATGCTCCCCAAATAGAATTGCCGAACAAGGACAAAGTTGTACCATTTCTTGATGACCTGCTACACCGCCAGCATGGCAGCCGTCTGTTTGTTAACCGCATCCTTCGTATATACGAACAGAATGTCATATTCATGGTCAAGCCGAATCAGAAGCGGTACTGGCTCCGTTCCATTGCTCTTCGCGATGCCGACGAGACCTTGGTTGATCTCCTGGAGCAAGGATATTGAGTGCCTTGACAAACTTTCCTGCCGGACGGGTGCTTGGTGGCACTGGGACATTACTCGGGCCGTCTCTAAACGCACAATTTGACATGGTGGTCAGGTTTCTCAAAACACACCTCCCCCAATTTGCGGAGTCCATTTCAACTACTAATATCAACAATGAAGACGGTCTCAACAGTCGCCTTTGCCGCTTTATAACGAATGCCGCCGAGCAAGAAATATTTTTCGCAGAACGCGAAAGCATGGAAGATGAAACTCGGGGAAACAGTCCCGCCGTTGATATCGGCATTCGTCTAAAGGTGGAGGATACCGGAATTGATCCACCTCTGGTCACAGTTTTTGAGGGGAAACGGCTCTCAACAAAGTTGCCCAATAAACGCCGACGCGAATATGTAATAGGCCACAAGGAGGGCGGGAAAGATATACACTGCGGTGGCATAGAGCGTTTCAAACTTGCCATCCATGGTGGTAAGCTCAATCGCGCGGGGATGATCGGTTATCTACAGGATGGGACACGAGACAGTTGGCAAGGAAAAGTCAATACATGCATTTGCGATTTGTGCAGCCAGCCTTTTGATCTTGCGTGGTCAGAGCGGGAGCAACTGACGCCGCAGGAAACCAATGGTCGAGTTGCGGAATATTCATCCGTTGTGAGCCGTGCCGACCGCGATCTTCATTTGACACACCTGTGGATTGACCTTGTTGTGTAATGATATAAGATATCCCAAGGCATTGATGGAAGCTTTATTTATTCTCAAGGTATGATTGTAATAAACAAAGAGAAAAATGTAGGAGCAATCATGCATCTAAAAAATATATTTTCACTGTTTTGATCAGTTGAATTCTCTGGGGACCTTACTTAATTTAACGCCAATTATATCTCCTCCCCCTGCTACGAGGCAAACATTGCCCCTCACTCCCGAACCAACACCGTATCCTTTTGCCAGTTAACATCATCCGTTTCGGGATAATCGACATTATAGTGCAAGCCCCGGGATTCTTGATCGAACCTTTGCGGACTCAATGACTGAACTCACCGGACACCCCACCCCGTGAGTCAGGGTAAACACCTTAGGGGGGAATTGGCGGGGCGTCCGGGTGTAGTGATTTGTCAGAAAATAAAAATCGTTTAATTCACTGACCGCGAGGAATTAAATCAATTCTCAT
>JBDLJC010000056.1:0-22734 GCA_039714535.1 Thermodesulfobacteriota bacterium
TGAGTATTGAGAGGGCCAGCTTGTCCTGTTGCGCGGATTAAACTTCAAGAAGGCAACTATGTTGTTCCTCCTCAGTGGAACATTTTGCAAAAGGCTCTGTTATACCAATATAATGCATTGGGAAATATTCTCGGGTTGATGATGTACGGGAGATTTATTTTAGAACAGCAGCCCAGCCTTCAAAATGATCAAAATGTAATATATTTTAAAAATTCTTGAGAAAATTCTGTAATGACAACACAGTCTGATAATTTTGAAAAGCAAATAAAGAGAATAAAAGAATTACTAGAGTCTTCAGAGGCTGAAATTATTTGGGATGATAAAATAGCAGATCCTGATACTGGGCAGCTGAGACAAATTGATATCACAATCAGAAAAGACGGGAAAGTAACGCATGTTGAGTGTAGAAAACGTGGTAGCAAACAGGATGTTATGTGGATTGAAGAGCTTGTTGGGAGAAAAGACAGTTTAGGTGCAGATAAAATGATAGCTGTTTCTGCCTCTGGCTTCACCGGACCAGCTATTCTAAAAGCTAAGGCTAAGGGTATTTTCTTAAGGGACTTGCAGACGGTTACAGAGGAGGAAATACAAAGTTGGGGTAATAAAAGCACTATTAGACTAGGTCTTTATAGGTATCTCAACCCCAAGCTGGAGCTATTTTTTGACCAAACTCTCATGGGGAAAATTGATAGTAGTGAGCAAGAAAATATTCTGGCTGAAATTTTAAGCACAGATAATCCAATTTTGTCTGATTTGCTGAAATTACTAAGAGAACATTTGAGGAAAACAAAGTTAACGGATAAGCCAGCAAATATAAAGATGAGGGTGTTTTTTGAGCCAAATACATATTTAGTGGGTGGCATGTCTATTGCTGGTGCAGGCGTTGAGGGAGATTTTTTTAACGATCAGTTAATTTATGAAACTGCCTCAGTGTTGCTATATGGTGCACCTCACGAATTAAAAAACGACAGGTGTGCGAATATTGAGCTTTTTGATTTTGAAGGGTTTGAGATTACAAATAAATTTAAGAAGTCTTGTTGTATTTGTGTTGATATAAGCTCTATTCCTTTTCCTAAAAATTCAATCTTTAATGGAAGACTTATAGTCAATTTTACAGAAGAACGAGCTATTAAGAGAATTGAGACTGTTGGTATGTTGGATCAATCTCAGTTTAGTATTGGAAAGGGAACATTTAATGTCGGATTTGTGAGTGAGTAATATATTGAAATTTAAGAAAGGATTTCCACCCATAGCCGAAAAAACAGCAACGGTCTTAATTCTGGGCACGATGCCTGGCGAAGAGTCGTTGAAGCAGAATGAATATTACGCATACCCAAGAAATTCTTTCTGGAAAATCATGGCCACTCTTTTTGGCTTTGATTCTTCTGCAACATACGAACAAAAAACACAAGTTTTACTGCAAAACAAAATAGCATTATGGGATGTGATAAGCTCTTGCCAAAGGGAAGGAAGTCTTGATAGCAGTATAAAGAATGAAACGATCATCGAGAATGACTTTAATGCCTTTTTCAAGAGAAACTCGCATATTACGCACGTCTTCTTTAACGGCGCCAGGGCAGAGAACGAATACCGGAAAAAGATCCTGCCCAAGCTATCAAAAACAAAACACGACATAAAATATGCCCGACTTCCATCAACAAGCCCCGCCATGGCCCAATTATCGCTTAATGCCAAAATATTGGAATGGTCAAAGATAAAAAGAACACGATAACAAAAAGTACACAAAGCTTAAGGCCAAGAACTTTAACGGAACCACCGCCAATGACTTACCAACCGATACTGGGTACTCTGGGATTTATTGTTTCGCCGGACCGCCGAAAAACCTTGCTGGTCCACCGCACTGCCCGTAACAACGATGCTCATTACAATAAATACAACGGCCTGGGCGGCAAGATGCAGTCAGACGAAGATATGGTCTCGTGCATAAAACGGGAGATCATGGAAGAGGCGGGTATCATCTGCGAGGATATCAAGCTGCGCGGCACCATCAACTGGACCGGCTTTGGCCCGAATGGCGAAGACTGGCTGGGGTTTATTTTCCGGATCGACCGTTTTAACGGGACACCTTTTACTAAAAACGAAGAGGGAACCCTGTCATGGGTCCGGATAGACCGCCTTGGAGAGTTGCCGATGTGGGAAGGCGACCGCTTCTTTCTACCCATGGTCTTCGATGACGACCCGAGAGCTTTCCACGGTCATATGCCCTATAAAAACGAAAGCCCCATTAACTGGAGCTTTCAGAGAATCTGATTTCCTCCCGACCGGGAGGCTTAAGGCCTATCAGCCGCAGTCGTCGGCATCATTGGGATCATAGGTGTTGGCCGCGTTACGGAACAGGTAATCGTTCAGCTTTGTGAGCTCATCCGGAGAGAGAGCCGCCCACTGGCCATCCTTGGCGCACTGGGGGTATTTTGTCAAAAAGACCCGGTTCCAAGCGGTCATGGTCTTTGACTCGGAGTGGAGGAAAGTAGCGCCCTTGTTATTGTCGCGGGTATGGCAACTCTTGCATGACCTGGCGAAAATCTTACTGCCTTCGCTGACCCAGCCGCTGTTTTGGAAAGTCAGGATGCGACAAACCTGGGTGGCCTCATCAAGCCGTTTCTTGGGGGTGGCCTGACTGTCCACCGCCGAACTGAATATGACCAGCGTCATAATCGAGCTTAATAATATTACTATTTTCATAAGCCTTCTCCTTGCTCCGTTTACTTAGCGCAGAAACAATATTTAATAAAAAAACTACATTCTAAATTATATACCACGTTGTAGTAATAGTAAAGGATGAACAACACAAAACCAACCTCTTATCTTTTATAAAGTGCTACGCTTTAACTATGCGAGCTAACGACAAAATCATTATTTATATTCGCAGCCATACCCAGCGGGCCTGCATATTAAAGTTTGCTGTTTACCAATCAACCTAAAACATTTATATAGTGTCCCTATTCCACTTTACCGGGAAAATAAATCCATCGACTTAGTTCGCTAACCCCGTAACCGACAGCCACAACTTCCGAATTATGGGCTTGGCTTTAAGAGTGCATGTGCAGAGGCGTAGAATGACCGACGTAATTACCAACGAAAAACCGAATACCGATAACCAGAACGATATCCACCGGCTGACGATGAACGGCAAAGAGCTCGTCCTGATCGGGACCGCCCATATCTCCAAGGAATCGGCCCAACTGGTCCGGCAGGTAATAGAAGAAGAAAGACCGGACTGTGTTTGCATCGAACTGGATGAAAAGCGCTACGAATCACTGGCAAAACGTAAGAGCTGGGTAAATCTTAACCTGAAAGAGATTATCTACCGCAAACAACTCAGCACCCTGCTCGCCAATCTGGTTCTGGCCTCTTATCAGAAAAAACTGGGTGACCAGCTTGACATTCAACCCGGCACCGAACTGCTTGAGGCCGCCAAGGCCGCCGAGGGACTGGATATTCCGATTGCCCTCTGTGACCGGGATGTTCGCGTCACCATGCGCCGGGCCTGGAAATCGACCTCAATCTGGAAAAAAGGCTACCTGCTGGCAAGTCTAATGGCCAGCCTTTTTGACGATACCGAAATTACAGAAGAAAAACTCAGCGAAATGCGTAAGTCCGATGTCATTTCAGGGCTAATGGAGGAACTCGGCCAATCCCTCCCCGAACTGAAAAGGGTCCTGATTGACGAGCGGGACACCTTCCTGGCCGAGAAGATAAAGGGTGCTGACGGCGCCAAGATAGTCGCCGTGGTCGGCGCCGGCCATGTGGCCGGCATCAAACTGGCCTTAAACGAGGATCGCTCCGGGCAAATGGCGGAGATCAACGCCATCCCGCCGGTTTCCAAAATCTGGAAGATTCTGGGCTGGTCGATCCCGGCCATTATCATCGCTTCAATCGTAACCATCGGCTTGCGTAAGGGTGGCTCAGTGGCCGGCGACAACATCATCTACTGGATTCTAGCCAACGGCATCCCTTCCTCCATCGGCGCCATACTGGCTTTGGCCAATCCATTTACCATCATCGGCGCTTTTATTGCCGCGCCGATAACCAGCCTGACCCCGGTAATCGGCGCCGGTTACGTTACCGCTTTCCTGCAGGTTATTTTCCAACCACCCATGGTCAGCGAATTCGAATCAGCCCTCAAAGATATGTCATCCTTCACCGGCTGGTGGCGCAACAAGCTGCTCAGGGTTTTTCTGGCCTTCATCCTACCCGGCTTCGGCAGCATGATCGGCACCTATATTGGCGGATATGAGATAATATCCAATCTTTTTTAGATAAAAATCATTACGAGATATATTGGAGTAGACATATGGCAGGTAAGGGTAAAAAGAAAACAACTTTAAATTCCAGACAACAACGATTTTTGCGGGGTCTAGGCCACAACTTGCAAGTTAAAGCAACGGTGGGCAAAGAAGGTATTACCGAGCAGGTGATAAAATCCCTCAACGAAGTTATCGACGCCCAGGAGTTGGTCAAAGTTAAGATGCAGGAAAATTTCCCCCATGACCGGAAAGAGGGAGGAGCCTTGCTGGCAGCCAAAGCCCAAACCGCTCTGGTCCAAGTCATCGGCCGGGTTGCCATCCTCTATAGGGGCAACCCCGATCTGCCGGACAACCAGCAAATTGACCTGCCAAAGTAAATTAGAACAAACACTTTCATCACCCGTATATTATGGCCAAAGACGATATTTTTAAAGACCAGGACATGAACCGGGAATTTCAGTTCGACGGCAAGGTTGCTGATGTCTTTGATGATATGCTGAACCGCTCCGTCCCCTGTTACCGGATGGTCATCGAAATGATGGGGACCATTCTGGATAAATTCCTCCAGGACGGCGACCGGGTCTATGATTTGGGCTGTTCGACGGGTGAAACCCTGCTTGAACTGGCCCGACAGCTTGACCAGCTTGATCTCAAATTCACTGGCATCGACAACTCCCCGGCCATGCTGAGCAAGGCCCAACACAAAGCGGAGATGTTTGCCCTTGCCAACCGCATTGATTTTAGGGAAACAGACATAGTCGCCCTGGATATCTCAGAGGCCGGAGCGATTATCATGAACTACACTCTACAGTTCATCCGTCCACTCCAGCGGCCAGAGTTCCTGGCCAGAGTCTATGAAGCACTGCGGCCCGGCGGCATCCTGATTCTCAGTGAAAAAGTTCTGTCCCCCACCCCGGATCTAAACCGGGCCTTCATCGATTTCTATCTGGATTTCAAACGGCGGAACGGCTACAGCGAAACGGAGATTTCCCGCAAGCGGGAGGCCCTCGAAAATGTCCTGATCCCCTTTTCAATCAAAGAGAATATCGACCTCCTGACCGAGGCCGGGTTCACCTCCCACGAGACCTTTTTCCAGTGGTTCAATTTCGCCGCCATTGTGGCCGTTAAAAACTAAACGGCCATTAATAATGCGCGACTATCTAGACCTACTACCAACACCTCACAAACTAGAGATTAAAAAATTGTTGGGCAAATGTGATGCACTGGAGGCCTCCGATAAAAAAGGCATAATCCGCTATCGCCACCCCTTTGAATCAATCAAGCACCTCAGGGCCGCACATCTGGATTTCAGCGGCGACACGGTTAAGATCGGCCACCGGGACGAACTCACCGAAGCTGACCACGAAAAGGTCCTTGCGGTGCTGCGCAACTTCATGCCCTGGCGCAAGGGGCCTTTCGAGGTATTCGGGGTTGAAATTGACGCGGAATGGCGCAGTGAAAGAAAGTGGCAACGGTTACAGCAGGCCCTGCCCGACCTTAAAGATAAAATCATCGCCGACATCGGCAGCAACAACGGCTACTACCTGTTCAGGATGGCTGCCCACCAGCCCCGCCTTGCCCTGGGTTTTGAGCCCCATCTCCACCATCATTTCACCTTCAAGACCTTGAACAGTTTGGCCGGGCAAGACACCCTCAAGAGCGAGATGCTCGGGGTCGAACAAATTGGACTGTTCGAAAACTGTTTTGACGTAATCTTCATGATGGGCATCCTCTACCACCGGATATCCCCGATTGAGGTATTAAAAGAGACCCTAAAAGCCCTGCACCCCGGCGGCACCCTGATTGTAGAATCACAGGCCATTCCCGGCGAGGAGCCGATCGCCCTTTTCCCGGAAAAGACCTACGCCAAAGTACCCGGCACCTACTTCGTTCCCACCGGCGCATGCCTGACCAACTGGCTAACCCGAGCAGGATTCAAGGATGTGGAACTCTTCTGCAGCCACCCGATGGATAGCAATGAACAACGCTGCACCGACTGGATGGACTTCGAATCCTACGACGACTTCATCGATCCAGTCAACCCGGAATTGACCATCGAAGGCTACCCTGCCCCGATCCGGGTTTTCATCAAGGCCCGTAAAAAAGAATAGGCTTAAAAGTCAGAACGACACGATTTTTTCATGATTATTGATCAATTCAGGTCGAATCTACGAAAGGATAAAATCATGGTCAGGTAAGTTAAAATTGATATCCCGCTTGAAGTAACAAATAACCTTTAGTATCTCCGTTGTGACGCCCAAGGGCAGGGGTGAACCCAAAATTCCAACCACCTTCATCGATCCCTCTTAAAAAGTAAACATAGGGGATGCCAGCACCATATACTGTTTCAGGATCAATATCACTGCCTCCACTATATACCGGCCCCAGATAAAAACCTATGCCATGCTTATTGCTCTCTTTTGAAAGGATGTTCGACCAAATCCAGCCTGCACCACCCCCGCAAGCAGAGTACCATCCAGGACCAGTTTTGTAACCGAGTTCAACACACCCAGCGGAAATGAACCGAAAGTCACTTTCTCCGCGTAGACTAATATTAATACCAAGTCCACTATACAATGCTCCTATTCCTGTACCGAAAGACAGTTCGTTATTTGCTGCATATGTTTGTGTCGAAACAAGAAGCATCACTGTACATAGACATACTATTTTCATTTTCCAAAACATTTTATTAGCCTCCTAAATGTTTATCGAATACTTCTGTGTAAGCCCTGAATTTTAACGTCAATTATCAGATCTCCGTTTAAGACGCAAACTACCATCTTTTATTTGGCGAAATCCAGTGTATGGTAAAACCAAAGTATCAGCGATAAAGCAAAGCATCATATCGCCTACATATTCATAAAAGTCAGGTCCATCATAGTCTTCAGGAGCAGCTGGTCCGATGAAAGCCAAACAAAAATTGAGAAATACGCCGCTGTAAATTCTAGGAATTTTGTTGCAGTATGTTGTTTCATACCTTTCGTTATGCTTCAAATCATATGCGCTACCTGGGGGTAAAGTTCGTATTGACCCACATCCTGAACATATACACAAAACAAAAATGATCAACAGGATGTTGACGTAAACTTTATGGATAAAGGGGGCGCTACGAAGAAACTAACAAACGCAATATGACAATTGGTCATCTTGCCTCTCATTAAATTGGTGTTGCCCCAGCAAGCTAACCTACGGATTTATTTCAGGCAAGTATATTCTAGGCAAAATCTGATTATTCGTTAGATTAAGCCCTTACTGTAAGGCGAAGAAAACTGTGATGATAGCAATATTAGTCAATATATTATCAATGTGTGCGTGAGGCAATAACTATCAAGTATTATGAGTTTTTTTAACTTAAGAGAAAAGATTCATGCCCGTATTTTACGTATGGGAAAAGAAGAAATTGCTGGGAAGTCGAGATCACTTTAACCCCGTTTATTAGTATGGCGCAGGATTTCTTGAAGATAAAATCGTTTTTGTCCAAATTATCTTTACTAGCAGCACGTACACGTGTTGCTGTGGAAGCTATACAGAAAGAATCGGGGTGAATTCCCATTTTTAATCTTTCACCTAAGACTGGCCATTCTTCCCCCTACACTTTCACCACAGCAACTGTACCCCGCTGCCGTTTTTCTTCAAAAACCAGCTCGACATCACCAAGTAACCCCTTTGCGGTCAGCCTTCTCAAATTGGAATTACCCGGACCGCGCAACACCGATTGATCCGCAGCAGCCACCCGCAATTGCCAGCGGCCCGAACCTTTTAATCCTGCCAGAGCAGTCATTACCTGGCGATACAGGTTTCTGGACAGAACCATCTCGCCAAAGGCCGGATGATAGGGACCGGCAACAATATCCGTCTGCAGACCGTCCGTCTCCTGTAAACCAATCCTCACCACCCTGACCCCATAGGCATCAAGTATTTCCTTTACCCGACCGCTGATGACCACCGCCTTGGCCAACCCCAAGGGGCGGTAGCCTCCGGATCGATATTGATCCTCAAGCTCACTGCCCTTGAGAACCACTGCCGGGTAGATCCGGGCCAGATCAGGCCGTAAAGATGCCAGACGCTCGACTCCCTTGAAGATCAGGCCGGGCCGATCACCGGGCAGACCGACCATCAGCTGGACTCCGACCTCAAGGCCACCATCCTGCAGACATTTAATGGCCCGTTCCGAATCAGCAGCTGTATGGCCACGACCACTGGCGGCCAGCACCGTATCATCCATGGACTGGACACCAAGTTCAACGATACCGACCCCGTGGGATTTGAGGAAGGCGGTGATATCCGGGTCAATGTAATCGGGCCGGGTCGAAAGCCTGATCTGATCTACCTTGCCATTTTCGAGAAAGGGCTGCACGGCCCCCAACAATTCCCGTTGCCTGGTTTCGGGTAGACCGGTAAAACTGCCGCCATAAAAGGCCACCTGCACCCCCTGCCGACTTGGCCGGCGGGGGCGCTGCAGGTGTTCGACAATCTCGGGCCGGATCCGGTCTGCATCCGCACCCGGCCCGGCAGGTTGTCCGGTGATCACATGTTGATTGCAAAACACACAACGATGGGGACAGCCCTGGTGGCTTATAAAGAAGGGAATAACAAAAGGTCGGATCATCTGACCGGAGCTCAAGGTGAAGGAGGAATATCTAGTTCGGCAAATTTGACCAAGGCCTCGGCGGCAGCCTGTTGCTCTGCCTCCTTCTTACTGGTCGCTTTACCATAGGCCAGCACCTCACCGCGGAAACGAACGGATACCGTAAAGATCTTCCGGTGATCCGGGCCTTCGGCATTTTCGATAACGTAAACCGGGGCCTCGTTGTATTTTTCCTGGGTCAACTCCTGCAAACTGCTTTTGGCATCGGCCAGGTGCATTTTATCTTTCTGGGCGTCAAGAAGACAAGGAACAAAATGACGGCCGACAAAATCAGCGGCGGCGCCATAACCACCGTCATTGAAGATCGCGCCAACCACTGCCTCATAAGCACAGGATAAAATCGAGGGCTTGCTGCGCCCGCTAGAGGAATCCTCACCCCTGCCGAGGCATAGATAACGCCCGAGGGACATCTTCTCCGCCATTTCGGCCAGATGGCCTTCGTTGACCAGCATAGCCCGCAATTTGGTTAACTGCCCCTCCCGCATGGCCGTATACCTCTCGAAAAGGGCATGGCCGATGGCTAGGTCAAGGACCGCGTCACCCAAAAATTCAAGCCGTTCGTTATCACTATCCTGACGGCCATCATGCTCAAACGAGAATGACCGGTGAATCAAGGCAAGCTGCAATAGCCCCAAGTCCCTGAAACCATACCCCAGGTCTTTTTCGAGCTCGTTGAGCAGATCTTTGTTGCTATCTATCAGTGAACTTAAAAGTTCCATAATTAAAATCCGGATATAAGCTATAAGTTTGCGATAGGGCCGCCCCCTACCACCAATTTAATGAACAAGAGGCCACACATCTGCCAGAGCAGATCTTTTATCCATAATTACACTTGTCAAAAACCCAAAACTATGTTTAAAATTGGGCCGCATTAAGCAATGGAAAATGGCGGCGTAGCCAAGTGGCTAAGGCAGAGGTCTGCAAAACCTTTATTCATCGGTTCGACTCCGATCGCCGCCTCCAGAAATAACAAAGGGCTGGTCTTAGGACCAGCCTTTTTTTCGTTTACCACCACCATCTTAAGCAAGCAGCCCTACTTCAGGAACGGCAGTAATTCTTTGAACTCTGGGGTGCCGGCCCTGTGCAACAACTCATAGATAATCATCTCGGTGTTGCCGACCGTGGCCCCCAGCTCTTTAATTCTGGCCAAGCCGGTTTCGTAGTTAGCCAGCGTTCTCGATGACACAGCATCAGCCGGGATCCAGACCCTGTAACCTGCCTGTAGAGCTCCCAGAACCGTCTGATAAATACAGATATGGGTCTCTACCCCACAGATTATCAGGGTGTTGATTTCCCGGGGCAGCTGCTTGATCCTTTCTTTGATCACCTGATTGGCAAAACAGTCAAATTCCATCTTATCAAGGGGGACCACACCGCCAAGCTCAGCCTGAACCTCCGGTAACAACTCGCCAATCCTTGCCGCATATTGGGTTGTAGCCACAAGGGGAATCTTCATGACCTCAGCCGCCTTCATCAACAGGGCCGAATTTCGGGTCATCTCCTCCCGGCCATTAATCACCGGCATAAGGCGGGCCTGGATGTCAACCACCATTAAGGCGCAAGATTCAGGGCGCAGACGGGCCAGCTCTTCCATTATTATCACCTAATTTCCGAAAAGATATTGAGACAAATCACTAATTATCATTAAATTGCTTGCTGTAAAAAAATACTGCGAATAACCAAAGGGAGCAAGGCCAATATGTTGATTAAAGATATCCTTAAAACCGACCCTAGTGATGCCAGCATGGAAGTAAAAGGCTGGGTCCGGACCCGCCGTGACGCCAAGGGTTTCTCCTTCATTGAGATCAATGACGGTTCCTGCCGACAAAATTTACAGGTCGTGGCCCAAAGCGGCATGAAAAATTTCGATGCACTGGTGCTCAAATTGACCACCGGCTGCGCTGTGCGCTTCACCGGCAAGCTGACTTCATCGCCAGCCAAAGGCCAAGAGGTAGAGCTTCTGGCCGATGACCTCGAGGTGTACGGCTGGGCGCCAGCCGAATCCTATCCCCTGCAAAAGAAGAGACACTCCTTTGAATTTCTCCGGGAGATCAACCATCTACGGCCCCGCACCAATAGTATCGGCGCTGTCATGAGAATCCGCAGCAGCCTGGCCCTGGCCGTATACCGCTTTTTTCACGAGCAAGACTTCGTGCAGATCCACACGCCGGTAATAACCACCAGCGATTGCGAAGGGGCCGGGGAGATGTTCACCGTCACTACTCTTGATCCTCGAAAAAAGGCCAACGCCCCCTCGTACTCGGCAGATTTTTTCGGGCGGCAGGCCGGACTGACCGTCAGCGGCCAACTTGAAGCCGAGACCTATGCCCTGGCTCTGGGGCGGGTCTACACCTTCGGTCCGACCTTCAGGGCTGAAAATTCAAACACCAGCCGCCACCTGGCCGAATTCTGGATGATTGAACCGGAAATGGCCTTCTACGACCTGCAGATGGACATCGATCTGGCCGAAGACTTCCTTAAGTATCTGGTCAATCATGCCCTTGATAATTGCCAGGAAGATCTGGAACTTTTCGAAAAATTTGTCGACAAAAATCTGAGGACCAGGCTTGAGTCGGTCATCACCGATAATTTCGCCAGAGTATCCTATAGCGAAGCCGTCAAGATTCTTAATGATTCGGGCCAACCCTTCGAGTATCCCGTCGCCTGGGGCACGGACCTCCACTCGGAACACGAACGGTTCCTGACCGAGATGATCTTCAAAAAACCCACGGTGGTAACCGACTACCCCGCCTCAATCAAACCGTTCTATATGCGCCTGAATGAGGATGGCAAGACCGTGGCCGCGATGGACGTGCTTTTGCCGGCAATCGGCGAGATAATCGGCGGTAGCCAACGGGAAGAGCGCTATGAAGTTTTAGAGAACAGAATGACCGTGCAGGGTGTAGATCTGGATGATTACCAATGGTATCTGGATCTGCGAAGATACGGCTCAGCCCCCCATGCCGGTTTCGGCCTGGGATTTGAACGTCTGGTGCAATTTATAACCGGCATGACTAATATCAGAGATGTCATCGCCTTTCCCCGAACACCTGGCCGGGCCTAGCTTAAGCAAGGAGAGATACGTTACGTTTCCCTTAAACCATCAGATAGAAACCAAGAGCCTGCTCATGGGACGAACCATTGCCCGCAAATTCACAACAGACATTATTCTTAGAGACCACACGCACCACTACCCGCCGGTCTACCACAGACTCATGTTTGTCATCGAGAGTAAAACAGATCTGGATCTCCTGCCCGGGACTCAACCGATGAGTACCCATAACCTGTAAGCCGACCCCGCCCTGGGAAATATTGACTACCGTCATCTTGCCCCGATGAATTTTTCCGGGTAACAGAACATAGTCTCCGGGCAACCTTGCCGTTTTTCGATAAAACTTACGAAATTCGAGGTTGACCTGAAAACGTCTCTTGCAGCTACATTTGATATTCAGAGTATGCTTTGTCCCCCTAAACTTATCGACCGTTAAGGTCCTGACCTTTTCGCAATCGGGGCATTTGATGATCGCAACCCCGGCCGGGGTTACATATATTTTCTCAATCTCTTCCAGATTACCAGTCATTTCCATATAACCCTCAATCTGAACGCTGTCCAACACTGCAAAAGGCTGACGACAGATACTCGAAGCTCTACTACTAAGTGGTACTGCACCCAGCCAAAAATACCTACCTCATTATTGTCTCATTTGAAGAAATTTAATTCAACTTTTTAATATCTAGCGCCATCAATCATGCTTTAGTGCTACTAATTATCAGTGCAATCCTATCCTGCGACCCAACAATTTCTGCAAAACAGCGGCTGCTCCGGAATCATGGCCTTGCAGAAATTCCAGATTCACTCTCCCCGCCAGTTCCGGTCGTTCCTGCAGAATAATTCGAACCACTTCACCGGTACAACGCCCGGTGAGACCTCGACAGAAAAGAGCCTGACCTTTACGGTTTTTTCTGAAATCAACGATCAGGTCCCGACAACAGACCGTCCCGGATTCTTCACGAAAGCTGTCATGAAAATGACCAACCAGTTTTCTGAACTTATTTTTACCAAGCCCATTCTTGCAAGCGGGCCCCAGAAAAAGCCCCAGCGCCATCACCGCCCCGGAAAGCGCGCCGCAGACGCAGCCGGAACCGCCAACCCCGCCACCAAAACCACTACCGAGACAGAGCGACTGTTCTGCCGTCAGGCCACCTTTAAAGCCAAGGTTAATAGTAAGCAGAGCCGCCTCCGAACAGCTTAACCGATGTTCCCTGAAGAAGTTCTCGGCTCGCCGGGCAGTCAACTCCACCAGTTTATTGGTAGAAATGTCCAACCCAGGCTCTTCCCCGCCGGTTTTGGCAAAGATGCCCTTAAGTCCTTTCAAAATCACAAGTTTCCCCTTAGTCAGAATGCAAAACAATACAAAATACACAATTAGGAGCTACAAAGCCCTCAAGCTTTACTAAAAGCCAGTTCATCCTTGACCCGGTCCACCATAATCCGCTCCCCGGCAACAAAAGCGCCTTCCAGGAGCTGCAAGGCAAGGCGATCCTGAATATGTCGTTGGATCGCTCTCTTCAGGGGCCGGGCGCCAAACGTGGGATCATAGCCCACCTCAATCAGATATTCTCGGGCAGCATCGCTCAACTCAATCTCCAGATGCTGCTCCGCCAACCTTTTTTTAAGTAAAACCAGTTGAATATCAACAATCCGGCTCAGGTGTTCCTTGGCCAGACTGTGAAAGATAATGGTTTCATCAATTCGGTTAAGAAACTCCGGCTTGAAATTATTCTGGAGGATCTCTTCAACTAGGCGAGTCGCCTCCTGACGATTACCCTCACCCAGCTCCATGATCATCTGGCTGCCAAGATTAGAAGTCATGATCAAAATGGTATTCTTGAAATCAACCGTCCGCCCCTGCCCGTCGGTCAGCCTGCCGTCATCAAGAATTTGCAGGAGGATATTGAAAACATCGGGATGGGCCTTTTCGATCTCGTCAAAAAGCACCACCGAATAAGGGCGGCGGCGGACCGCCTCGGTCAGATAACCACCCTCATCATAGCCGACATAACCGGGAGGCGCCCCAATGAGCCGGGCCACCGAGTGTTTCTCCATAAACTCGGACATATCCATGCGGATCATGGCGTTTTCGCTGTTAAACAGAAACGTGGCCAGGGTCCGGGCCAACTCGGTCTTGCCGACCCCGGTAGGGCCCAGGAAGATAAATGAACCCAGCGGCCGATCGGGGTCCTGCAGACCGGCCCGGGACCGACGAACCGCATTGGCAACCGCCTTGATCGCCTCTGCCTGACCGACAACTCGCCGACCCAGCTCCTCCTCGGCATGAACCAGCTTATCCCGCTCCCCGGCCAGCAGATGATCTACCGGGATACCAGTCCACTTGGCCACCACCCCGGCGATATCCTCTTCGCCGACTTCTTCTTTAAGCATCTGCCGGTCCTGTTGGATCTCGGCCAAACGGGCACTCTCATCGACAACACCCTTCTCCAGATCGGGAATCAAGCTGTGGGTGATCTCACCGGCCCGGCCCAGATCCCCCTGCCGCAGAGCCTGTTGCTCATCAACCCTTGCTTTATCTAATTCGGCCTTGGTCCCCCTGATCTTCTGAATAATGTCCTTCTCCAGCTGCCAATGCCCCTTCATGCCGCGCAGGGCTTCATTGATATTGGCCAACTCCTCCTCGACTTTGCCAAGCCTTTCCCGGGAAAGCTTATCCTTCTCCTTCTGCAAGGCCTCGTGTTCGATTTCGAGTTTGATCCGCTGCCGATCTATCTCATCGATCTCGGTCGGCATACTGTCAATCTCAATCCTGAGCTTGGAGGCCGCCTCATCGATCAGATCGATGGCCTTATCCGGCAGAAAGCGGTCGGTAATATAGCGATTAGACAAAGTGGCCGCCGCCACCGTCGCCGCATCCTGAATCCTGACGCCGTGGTGAACCTCATATTTTTCCTTGATCCCCCGCAGGATGGCGATAGTGTCCTCAATAGAGGGCTCCTGGACCAGGACTTGTTGAAAGCGCCGTTCCAGGGCGGCATCCTTTTCGATATATTTACGATACTCGTTCAGGGTGGTGGCCCCGACACAGTGCAATTCCCCCCGGGCCAGGGCCGGCTTCAACATATTAGAGGCATCCATGCTGCCCTCCGCCGCCCCGGCCCCGACTAGGGTGTGGATCTCATCGATAAAGAGAATTATCTCCCCTTCCCTGGTCTGAACTTCCTTTAAGACCGCTTTCAGACGGTCCTCGAATTCGCCCCGGTATTTAGCCCCGGCGATCAAAGCACCCAGATCCAGGGACAACACCTGTTTGTTGCGCAACGTTTCGGGGATATCACCGTTAATAATCCGCTGGGCCAGGCCCTCGACAATCGCGGTTTTCCCCACCCCCGGCTCGCCGATCAGCACCGGATTATTCTTGGTGCGTCGGGAAAGGACCTGAATAATCCGCCGGACCTCGTCGTCACGACCGATAACCGGATCTATCTTGCCTTGGCGGGCCACATCGGTGAGATTGCGGGTGTATTTTTCAAGGGCCTGATATTTCCCTTCCGGATCCTGATCGGTAACCCGTTGATTGCCGCGGACCTCGGTCAGTGCCTTCAGGCAAACCGACTTATCAAGACCGTGGCTCTGAAGTAAGCCAGCCACTCCCGAATCTTTAACCTCGGTCATGGCCAATAAGATATGCTCCATGCTGATGTACTCATCCTGCATCTGTGAAGCTATTTTAAAAGCACCTTCCAACATCCTATGGGATACCGCCGACAAGGCAACCTGACCGAAACCTGCACCGCTGACCGTCGGCATCGCGTCAAGCAACTCGCCAACCCCCCTTTGCAGATCGGCAGGGTTCACGCCGATCTTTTGCAGAATCGGGGCTATCACCCCTTCACCATCCGCCAACATAACCTGCAAAAGATGCCCCGGCACAATCTCTTGATGACCATACTCATATGCCAGGCTCTGGGCCGCCTGCAAGGCTTCCTGCGATTTATGGGTAAGCTTCTCTAGTTGCACAATATTTCCTCCATGTTCTTACGAAAAAGTCTAAAATATAAATTTATAATGGTGGATAGAAATACAGAATTTTTCTTACCTTTTGAATATCTTGCCTCTCTGGCAGAGACCTATGAAACCGTAAGATTGACTAACAGTACTGTCAAGTATTCTCGAAAGACTTCGCCTGTCAGAGATTACCTTCCTGGATTTTCAATATTTTTTTATACCACTGTGTGGTATTATGTGGTAAGTTAAGCGAATACTTAATAACCGTTTTGAACATTCAGCAAGATTTAGGCGGAATATCCAGTGGAAAGCGAAGAATTTTTAAAGGCTCGTAAGCTATTGAGCAAAACCCAGAAAGAAGTGGCCGAGCTGCTGGGCATCTCAATAAAAGCGGTCCACAGCTACGAGCAAGGTTGGCGCAAAATCCCATCCCATGTGGAGCGCCAGATATTTTTTCTTCTCTCCCGGACCAGAGTTAATGACAAGGCCATTAAGCCCTGCTGGACTGTAAAAAAATGCCCACCCCAACGCCGTAAGCATTGCCCTGCCTGGGAGTTCCAGGCCGGCAAACTTTGCTGGTTCATTAACGGCACTATCTGTGAATGCAAAACGCAAAAGAATTGGCAGGAAAAGATGAAGATCTGCCGCTCCTGCGAAGTGCTATCCGACTTGCTTTAATCCCCCTTTTATTTGTAAAGTACAGCTTGACCGTTATGTTACCAGTTAACGCTTCTATTAAATCCACCACCAACAAGAGTCTATAATGTCATCTGCAAAATATCAGGATTTCAGGACCAGGGTTATCCACGAATGTCAATCGCCAGCCGACTGGGGAGGAGCAACCCTGCCCCCTATTTACCAGTCCGCCGCCAATTTTCATCAGACCGCCGAAAATCTGAGCAATAGCTTCGCGGGCAAGACCGGCGATCACATCTATATGCGCCTCACCAACCCTACCAATCAGGTTCTGGAGAAGAAACTCGCCTCCCTGGAAGGCGGAGCCGGGGCAGTGGTAACCTCTTCCGGGATGGCGGCCATTACCAATGGTTGCATGGCCCTGTTGCGGGCCGGAGATGAGTTCGTCACCGGCAACTCCCTCTTCATGTCCAGCTATGTTTTGTTCGCCAACATTTTCAAAAAATATGATATCACCGCCCGCATGGTGGAATCAACCGATCTAGCGGCCATTGAAGAGGCGATCAACGACAAAACCAGATTTATCTATCTGGAAACCATCGGTAATCCCAAGATCGACGTACCGGACCTGACCAAAGCCGCCGAGATCGCCCACCGTCACGGTCTGCCGCTGCTGGTCGACAGCACCCTGGCCACCCCTTATCTCTGCCGCCCAATCGAGTTGGGTGCGGATATTGTTATTCATTCGACAACCAAATATTTCAGCGGCCATGGCGATGCCACCGGCGGCGTAGTGATCGACAGCGGCAAATTCAACTGGCAAAATGATCGCTTCCCGGACCTAAAACCCTTTATCGACCGCAAAGGTCCACTTGCTTTCCTTGACAAAGTCTGGCGGGAGCATCACATAAATTTCGGCACCACCCAGGCCCCCCTGCACTCCTACCTGACCATGTTGGGCCTTGACACCATGGCCCTACGTATGGAGCGGCATCTTGCCAATGCCCAACAGGTTGCCGAGTTTTTGACCAGTCGTCCCGAGGTAAAATGGGTCCGTTATCCAGGCCTGGCCGACCACCCCTCCCACCAAACAGCCGCAACCCAGTTCAACGGCCAGGGTTTCGGCGGGGTGCTGTCCTTCGGCCTTGCCGACCAGGAAGAGTGCTTCAAATTCATCAACTCCCTGAAGATGGCCTATAACCTGGCCAACCTCGGTGACTGCAAGACCCTGGTTGTCCACCCATACTCATCACAGTATCTGGCCTTCGATGAGCAGACCCGGCAGAAACTGTCGATCACTGCGGATCTGATCAGGCTGTCCGTCGGTATTGAAGCGGTTGCTGATATCTGCGATGATCTCGGCCAGGCCCTGGACACCATCTGAGCAGCAAGTATGATGAGCGGATTATGAGCGAGAATATCGAACCCGATCGCGATGGTATTTCCGTCGGCCAGGTCGAAAAAAAATTCCATACCTTTGCCGGACCGCCCCATGAGCTGGTCCTGGAAAGCGGCGCCCAGCTCGGGCCAATTACGGTCGCGTATGAGACCATGGGCACCCTCAATGAGGCCAAAAGCAACGCCATCCTGGTAACCCATGCCCTGTCCGGTGATTCCCACGTGGCCGGCTATTACTCAGAAGATGACCCCAAACCGGGCTGGTGGGACACCATGGTCGGCCCCGGCAAGGGCATCGACACCGACAAATATTTTGTCATCTGCTCAAACGTACTGGGCGGCTGCATGGGCACAACCGGGCCATCATCAGAAAACCCCGCCACCGGCCGACCATACGGCCTGGACTTCCCGGTGGTGACCATCGGCGACATGATCATGGTCCAAAAAGGGCTGCTCGACCATCTCGGCATTACCAAACTACTGGCAGTAGTCGGCGGCTCAATCGGCGGCATGCAGGTTATCGAATGGGCCATCAGCTATCCGGAGATAGTCACCTCGGCGATTCTACTGGCCACTACCACCCGCCACTCGGCCCTGGCTATTTCCTTTAACGAGATCGGCAGACAAGCCATTATGTCCGACCCCAATTTCAATAAGGGTGATTATTATGGCGGGCCAAGGCCTGATATTGGGCTGGCTCTGGCCAGGATGGTCGGCCATGTCACCTACCTTTCCGACGAGGCCATGCGCAGCAAATTCGGGCGGCGCCTCCAGGATCGAGACAATTTATCTTTCGATTTTGATGCCAATTTTCAGGTGGAAAGCTACCTGCGCTACCAAGGCTCAAAATTCGTCCAGCGCTTCGACGCCAATTCCTTTCTCTACATAACCAAGGCCGCCGATTATTTCGATGTCGGCCGGCAGCACGGCCACGACTCGGAGGTGGAGGCCTTTGCCAAGATAAAGTCAAAGATATTGACGATTTCATTCACCTCCGACTGGCTGTACCCCACCTATCAATCCCGCAACATGGTTAAAGCCATGAAGAAGAATGGCCTCGATGTAAGTTTTTGCGAGATCGAGGCAACATGTGGTCACGATGCTTTCCTGCTCCCCAATGAGCGGCAAAGCACCATGATTAACAGATTCCTGAAAAGGGTATCGGAAGAAGAAAACAATGCGTTATGATCTCCAGATAATAGCCTCATGGATCGAACCCGGCAGCAGGGTTCTTGATCTGGGCTGCGGCGAGGGGGAGCTGCTCAGCTTTCTCAAAAAAGAAAAGCAGGTCAGCGGCACCGGTATCGAAAGCTCCGAGGCCAAGGTCACAAAATGTATTGAAAACGGGGTGCAGATTCTCCAGGGAGATATCACCGAAGAGGTCCAGGATTACCCGGACAATGCCTTCGACTATGTTATCCTGAGCCAAACCCTGCAGCAGGTCCTGGAACCGGACCTGCTGATCAAGGAATTACTGCGGGTCGGCAAGAAGATCATCGTTTCATTTCCGAATTTCAGCTACTGGTCCATCCGTTTGCAGATCCTCTTTTTCGGCTACGCCCCCAAGAACCGTCAGCTTCCCTATGAATGGTACAACACCCCCAACATCAGGATCATCACCATCAAGGACTTCCGTCGCTTTGTCAGGGAAACCGGCTGCAAGGTCATCAGGGAGGTGGATATCAACACCCACAGTGATAACCTGCAGGGCAACATAATAAATTTCCTCCCCAATCTGCGAGCGACTTACGGCATATTTATGGTCAGCCGCAGAAACGATCAATCATAATATTCGAACTTAGATAGTTTCGTGATAACATGAGCTATAACTAGACATTTTATATCAGCTTAAAAACAGGTCCCAAAATGTTTCAGAAAGACATAAACAACATCCAGTGCGTTGACGAGGCCGAAAACGTCAACCACCTCTACGAAGATATTCCCCCGGTAGTAAAAAAGCTGGCCGCCTCCTGCAACAAGCATGGCTGCTTTGACCATCTGGGCTCGATCCCGATCCCCACTTATGAAAAGGTGGTCCAGATCATCAATCAGGCCAGGAGAATCCTTTTCCCGGGCTATTTTTCGACTACCGCCATCAATCCCGCTAATCTGGAATATTGTCTCGGCCAGGAAACCACCGAGCTCTTTGAGAACCTGGCCGCCCAGATCGTCCAGGCCATCCAGCACGAGTGCTTTCAGGCCCGACAGACCTGCACCAGGTGCAAGAGCCAGGGTTACCAAAAAGCCATAGATTTTATCGAAACCCTGCCCCGAATCAGTGAGATGCTGGCCGATGATATCCAGGCCACCCTCGATGGCGATCCCGCCGCCAAAGGCGCCGACGAAGTTATCTTCAGCTATCCCGGCCTGCGGGCGATCACCATTTTCCGGCTGGCCCACGAACTGCACAAACTGGGAGTGCCGGTGCTGCCCAGAATCATGACCGAGTACGCCCACAGCGTTACCGGTATCGACATTCACCCCGGCGCCACCATCGGCCGGAATTTCTTTATCGACCACGGCACCGGGGTGGTTATCGGTGAAACCACGACAATCGGTGACCGGGTCAGAATCTATCAGGGAGTGACCCTTGGCGCCCTTTCCCTGCCAAGTGACGCCGGCGAACGCTACCGCAATGTCAAACGGCACCCGACCATTGAAGACGACGTGATCGTCTACGCCAATACCACTATCCTCGGCGGCGAGACCGTAATCGGCGCCCGTTCGGTGATCGGCGGCAATATCTGGATGACCGAAAGCGTTCCTGCCGACACCAAGGTCATCCTGAAAAAACCGGAACTGCTTTACTCCGGTAACAAATGAAGTGGACAGGAGTTTGAATGCTGAAGGTCAACACATCGCAACAGGCCCGTGGGCAGACCATAATCCCTTAAACCTTCAGGTTTCACACCGTATAAAATCCAGGCTAAAAGGAGCGGAATAATGACTGCGATATTCAACAACATTACCCAAACCGTCGGTAAAACCCCGTTGGTCAGCCTCAACCGGATCGCCGCCGATTGCCAGGCGAATATCATTGCCAAAATTGAATCCAGCAATCCCATGTGGAACGTCAAGGACCGAATCGGCAAGGCGATGGTCGAAGCGGCCGAGGCCGACGGGCGGCTCGACAGTGATACTCTGATCATCGAACCGACCAGCGGCAATACCGGCATCGCCCTGGCCTTTATCTGCGCCGCCAGAAAGTATCGGCTGCTCCTGACTATGCCGGATACCATGAGCATAGAACGGCGGAAGCTCCTCAAACATCTGGGCGCTGAGCTGGTCTTGACCCCCGGCGTGGAAGGCATGAATGGCGCGATCACCAAGGCCAAGGAGATCAGCGAAAATACGCCGAACTCTTTTATGCCGAACCAGTTTGAAAACCCGGCGAATCCTGAAATCCACCGCCTCACCACCGCCGAAGAGATCTGGCAAGACACCGACGGCGATGTTGATTTCCTGATATCAGGAGTTGGGACCGGCGGCACCATCACCGGGGTTGCCGAGGTGATAAAATCCCGAAAGCCCTCATTTCAGGCCATTGCGGTCGAGCCCACCGATTCTCCGGTTCTATCCGGCGGCTCTCCCGGCCCCCACAAGATCCAGGGGATCGGCGCCGGCTTTGTCCCCCAGGTCCTGAATACTGCGATCATTGATGAAGTAATCCAGGTCACCAATGAGCAGGCCTTTGAAACCGCCCGACGCCTGGCCAGAGAGGAAGGCATCATGTGCGGGATCTCCTCAGGTGCGGCAACCTGGGCGGCCTTGCAGGTGGCAAACCGGGAAGAGAATAAGGGCAAAAACGTAGTCGTGGTCCTACCCGACACCGGCGAACGTTATCTGAGCACACCACTGGTGCTGGCATAAACTAGCGAGCAGAGGGTACCCCACTTGACCGGGTTTGCCGCCACATAACATTCATTCAAATAAAGAAACTAAAAATCATGGCAAAAATAATTTCACTAAACGTCAGTAAGACGACCGGCACCGACAAGGAACAGGTCGCTTCGGTTATAGTAAAACCTGAGCACGGCATTATCGGTGACGCCCATGCCCGAGATTGGCACCGGCAGATAAGCCTGCTGGCCCAGGAAAGCATTGCGAAGATGGCCGCAGACCACCCGGACCTGCAGCCCGGCTCTTTTGCGGAAAACATCACCACCGAGGGCTTAGACCTGCCTAAACTCCCGATCGGCACCAGATTAAAAATCGGCGAAGTGGAACTGGAGATCACCCAGATCGGCAAGAAGTGTCACAGCAAGTGTAAAATCCATGAACGGGCAGGGAGTTGCATTATGCCCAAGGAAGGCATCTTCGCCAAGGTTCTGACCAGCGGCACTCTCAACGCCGGTGTTGAAATCGTTGTCATCTAGCAACCACCGGCGTCCACAGCCAAGACCTCAGTCAGATTGGATGTTTACCCCGGCAGGCCAATTCTTTATCTGATTACCACCAAATTCAGGGTGGTTTGCCGACATCACTTAACTTCTTGATTTATTGACCAAACAATCAAGATTGTCACATTCGTTCGAGATGACATACTTTTTTTCTTGTCCACAATAAGGGGCCGCCGTCCAGCTACTTATTAAGTGTTTTGACGACTGTATTCTTTGGAGCGGCTCCCAACTGATCCGACGCCCTAGCGGTCCCTCTTAATTGCATTGATAATAGTGAAGGCCTCCTTAATCATTCTGGACCCATTCCAGTATGATGAGAGTTAGACCAATAACCTCAACAAAAGGAGACCTTCACTATGAGAT
>JBDLJC010000057.1:0-22685 GCA_039714535.1 Thermodesulfobacteriota bacterium
GCCTCTCACGCCGGTAACACGGGTTCGAGTCCCGTAGGGGTCACCAGCTAAATTCAAGGACTTACGATTAATTTCGTAGGTCCTTTTTTTGTTTTGGTGGCTTTTTAATCTTGGCAATACCTTGAGCGCCGGACGTAATGAAGAGATTCTCCGAGTGTACCTTTCGGTGGTCGTCAGGTTGCGGTGTCTTAGTATTGTCTGAATATCCAAAAGAGATAAATTCTTCGTCTGAATTCCAGAAAAACGGCTCTCAAATGCCAAACCATCCTGCTTGGTAAGATTCGGAATGTAGCATGGGAATTCAGAGCATAGAAAAAGTAAATAGGTTCCCTCGAACAGCTCAGTTTAAAAGGAAATGACATTGATCTTAAACAAAGCAAAGCGTGCCCATTAAGTAACAACAGAGTGTTGTCATGAATAAAGAATTGACCATAACTCCTCTAGCCATATGTTTTTTATGGGGCTTACAACCTGGGGTGTAGATCATAGTACGTTTTGTAAGCCAAAAATCAATACTGTGGGTGATTGCATTACATCTATTTTTTTTAATAAATTTTAAGGAGAGTTGAATCTGTTTCCCGCATGCTTGCGGTCCAAGATCGGCTAAGGGGGTTTTTGTGCTGCACTTATTATGACCAGCGGCTACAGATACCTGTTTATGAACATTAACAGATTAAGGAGGGAGAGAATTCGCAAGGTATCAAAATTAGGCATGTTGTGTGGCGGCAATGAATCGACTTACAGAAATGATGATCAACAAATGGAGAAAACGCTATGAAAATGACAATTTTGACTCTGGGACTCGCCGTTTTTTTGGTAACCGCCTTTACCACCAGTGCCTCAGCCTGTAACGTTGGCTGCACCCCGGGCTACTGGAAGCAGTCCCAACACTACGACGACTGGGTAGGGTACTCACCTGACGATTTGGTGTATGATGTATTTGAATGTGGTCCTGTTGGTGGCATGACTCTCCTTACTGCCTTGAAAACCGGGGGAGGCGGGGAATATTCTCTCACACGCCATGCAGTGGCATCCCTGCTAAATGCTGCAGTATGGGACTGTTTTGATGGAGGAAGCCCACAGGATATAATAGATGCTTATTGTGCGGCTATTGCTGGAGATTCAGATGATATAGAGTCGCAAAAGTATCTCTTCGAAGAAGATAATGATCAAAATTGTCCTTTGGGGGGATCTGGCCGGGCCTTAGGTAGGAACAGATAGCTGGTCGCTGGTCAATGTATTGTATTTGAGTACCGGCTGACAAGCTATTGCTCACCGCCTGTTAATGAAAAAAAGGTCTGCGTTCTGCAGGCCTTTTTTTATGTCCGGCAAAACAATACGGTATCATTGGGGCCTTTCATCATTGGGCTTGGGCAGTTCGCATCGTTACAGGTGTATAGTTGATGGTGGTAAGTAATCTCTTTTGAGGCCGCGCTAAATTTTAGGCGGCATAATTGCCTTTGGTGCTGGGGCGAAAACCTAGGGTGAAATTTTGGGCGGGCATTAATGAACCATTGAGGCACGCAATGCTTGGGTGTCATAAATATAATTAATCAGGGTCGTTCCGCTATCTTCGCTCTTGGAAATAGATAATTTCTTTTGGCAGCCAGGATAATTCAAAGCATAGAAAACGTTAAAAGGTTTCCTCGAAAAGCTCAGTATAATAGGAACTGACATAAATTTTAAATAAAGTAGCCAATACCCGTAAGTTAACAACTGGGTGTTGTCAAGAATAAAGATTTGACCCTCAAGCCTCAAGCCAAGGGGTGACCCTCAAGCCCTCAAGCCGGCATAGGGCCAACAAGATGATGCCGATTTTCATAACCCTGCCTAGGCTGAATCGGTCGATTATCAGCCGCTGAAGGAGGAAGGAACAAACATGGCAAGGGACGGGGCTCTGGACAGCCCAAGTGGTGTCCTTCAGTGAAAACCCTTCTATTGCATGCTGACATACATGAGTGGCAGACATGATAAAGGTCATACATCAGTAGGCGACTATTGCACCAAGCATCGCTGACATAAAAGTGGTTGCCTGATGATCTCTTTTGTAGCCGATAAGATGTAAGTTGGCTTACTTGAGGAGCGGTTGATTATATTTTATATCCAGGTTGTTGCTCGGCCTATTTCCAGAACTGCCACCATTTTTTTTCCGGATAAAAGGTGCGGTCTGTGGCCAGGTGTTTACCTGCATAGCCGAAATTATCAAGTTCCCAGTAGGTTTCTAGGCTAATCCTGGGGGGATTGTTTGCGGAGTTAAGGGTCATCTCCTTTAGTTTCTTGTCGTGCCAGATTTTGCTGGTCACCATTAATTGCGCCTGTTGGAGGTTTTCAGCCTCGATGAAAAAATTGTGATAAAAACCGTGGCGGGCAGTCTTGCCGTCCTGGTTGAGCAGAAAATTCTGGCCGTGCATCAGTAGTCGGTATTTTGTCATTTGATCTTTTATCGCTTAGTAAATTTCTTTCTGGATAAGTTGTAAATCCGCCCAACTGCCTTTTTTCATCTCGTTGTTTTTCAGCAAAAAACGGGGATGAAAAGATGGCAGCAGAGGGGTGCCGTGGAAATCTTGGAGTTTGCCCCTGAACCTGAATAATGACTGGTTGTTGCCGGTTAGAACCCGGGCGGCCAGCGGCCCCATAGTACAGATGATGACCGGATTAACCGCAGCGATCTGTCTGGCCAGATAGGTCAAACAGGTCCGAATCTCATCGGGACTAGGGGTTTTGTCTGCCGCAGGTCGGCATTTAACGATGGAGGTTAAGTATATATCCTGGCGTTCCAGGCCAATGGCCTGCATCATTTTGGCGAAAAGCTCACCAGCCTCTCCAGCAAAGGGATAACCACTTGCTTCTTCGGCAGCGGTCGGTTGGTCTTCAACGATAAAAAGTTTGGCCCCGGCTGGGCCACAACCTGGCACGATCTGTTTGCAGTCTTTGTGTAAAGGGCATTTTGTGCAACTTTCAATTTCTTGATAGATTTCGATTAATGACAAATTTTTTGCCGAATCGGGCGCCGGGCTGAACAGGGAAGGGGCTCGACTGCTTTTTTTGGGGCTGCTCTGTTTGGCTGGCCTGACCTGGTTTTTGGGAGGCGCGGGAGCAGGCCCACCCAGGAATTCATCGATCTCCGGGGTAAGCGCTATCTCGGTAACGCCCATCTCTTTCTGAAAGCTCAGGATCGCCCGGACTTTTTGAAGCAGTTTTTGGGTTTCGTGGTTGATCATCTTATTGTTGATAATAATCGGCAATCTTCGGGGCCGCAATAATAGTATCAGCTAAAATCCTTTTAGTTCATGGCTGTCGACAGCCGGTTAAATCGAACTTTGAATTCTTTCTCCATATGGTAAGGTGAAATTAATTCTTTCAAGTTCGTCAAAAAAAGGGCCGCTTCCATGCACAGGATTACCGAAGGAACGGTATTGTTTATCAGTATCTTAAAGTGGTTTGTGCTGGCTTCCATTGTCGGTGTCCTGATAGGTTTGTCTACCACGCTGTTCCTTTTCCTCCTCGATAAGGCAATTTGTTTCACCGGCCAATACAATTATTATTATCTGTGGTTACCGGTGGCATTCTTGCTGAGCGCCGTCGTCACTAAACTTGCACCGGAGGCGGAGGGGCACGGGACTGAAAAGGTTATTGAAGCGGTCCATAAACGTGGTGCCTATATCAAGGCAGCGGTGGTCCCGGTGAAATTGCTCAGCACTATTATCACTCTGGCTTGTGGTGGTTCGGCCGGCAAGGAAGGCCCCTGTGCCCAGATTGGTGGTGGCCTGGCATCTATCTTTGCCAATCTGCTTAGATTTAGTCATGCGGATCGTAAGAAGCTGGTGATCTGCGGGATCAGTGCCGGTTTTGCCTCGGTGTTTGGCACCCCGATAGCCGGGGCAATCTTTGGGATCGAGGTCCTCTTTGTCGGTGGGATCATGTACGATATCCTATTGCCTTCCTTTATTGCCGGAGTCACGAGCTACCAGGTATCGTCATATTTCGGCGCCACTTATTTCTATCACATAATTGATTTTGTGCCGGAATTTTCGGAACTTTTTTTCCTGAAGGTTATGCTGGGCGGGATTTTTTTCGGGATCTGTGCGCTATTTCTGATTGAGATTATGAAATATGCCAGGAGAATTGCCGATTTTATCCCCTTCCAGACACCGGCCAAGGCCGTGATTGGTGGGATATTTATGGTAATTATGGTCACCTCAACTTCGACCAGTTATCTTGGGTTGGGGTTGGACAAGATTGAAGGTTTTCTGGGAGGGGGCTTGGCCGAGTGGTGGGATATTATTGGTAAGGTGGTTTTTACCAGTGTTACCCTCTCGTTTGGCGGCAGCGGCGGGGTGGTCACGCCGATCTTTTTTGTTGGGACCGCTGCCGGCAGTTTCTATGGTCAGTTTATGGGACTTGATCCCGCAACTTTCGCGGCCATCGGTATGGTCAGTCTGTTGGCCGGGGCCGCCAATACTCCAATTGCCGCAAGCATTCTGGCGGTTGAGATGTTTGGCTCTAAAGTGGCGCCTTATGCGGCCGTCGCCTGTGTTACCAGCTTTTTGATGACCGGCCACCGCAGCGTTTATCCATCCCAGGTTTTTGCCATCATGAAATCTTCTTCTTTCAAGAAAGAGATCGGTCGAGAGGTTGAGGAGATGCAGGCTGAATTTGTTTTGCGCAAGAAAAGTCTTATCAGGGTTGTACTGTCTGTGATTAGGAAGTGTTTTAGGCGGGGAGGGTAGCTAGACCTTCGCTGAAGGCTGTTATCTTGATCAAGGGATGGTGTTTGTCCCTCTGGAGATAGAATTTATAACCTTGAGAAAAAAGAAGAATCAGAACCAAAGACAAAATCGCAATTATCCTGGCAAAAAGACTAAAACATGATGATAGGTAGATAGGAAAAACAATTCCGTAATGAATTTTAGCTGTTAGTTTGAATTTTTTTGATGGTACAATTGATAATTTAGTTTCATAGGTATTAATCTACTTATTCCAAGCGCTGATAGCGAGAATATTCACCAGGGAGTTTGATCTGCTGTGACGATGAGGAGGCCAGTAATAACATATTTCAGGTTAGGGTTATTTGTTGTGACACTGCTGTGGCCAGCCGCCGCTTTGGCCGTGCAGGGTCACGGTGGTGCGGAGGGCTTGGTTGCCCACCAGATCGGCCATGCGTTGTTTGTCATGGGACTTTGTTATCTTTTCTATAAAATCAAACTGGCCCGTTTTAATGAACCGGGCTGGGTTGAATTCAAAGCTTTTCTGTGGGTGCTGATTTTTTGGAATATGCTTACCTTCACCGGTCATTTGATGAGGGAATTTGTCGCTCCGGGTAAGTTCTCGAAAGTCGCCGGTCATGTTGTTCATATGAATATCAATGGTCCATGGGACATTTTCTTTTATCTGACCAGACTCGATCACCTGCTGCTGGTACCTGCTTTCTTCTTACTGTTTTTGGCCCTGCGTAAATGGAGAGCTACGGCATGATTTTCCCGTGGAGTCCGGTTGTCATTGTCGATATAGTTGGTTCTCTCCTGACTTTAGTCATTGCCTCCCTTTGCGCTTATAGTTCAGCGCGATGGTATAGGCAAAAACCAAATGATATCTTTCGGCATTACGTTTTTTTACTCACTCTTACTTTTGTTCTGTTTGCTGTTTCCAGGTCGGTTGGCCATCTGCTTAAACAGCTTCTCCATTTCAGTGATCTCAGCAGTGTCTGGATGACGATTGCGCCATATAGTGGCTCGGTCAACACGATGACCTTCGTGATTATCGTCTCCTTCAGTCTCTATTTCAATCGTCTCCAGAAAGTTCATGGTGAAGTTGAAAAATACAAATCAGGTTTGGAGAACCTGGTAGATGAGCGAACAAGACAACTGGAAAAAACAAATATCACCCTGGAAACGGTTCTGAACAGTGCCAACCCGATTTGTCTGGTTAACCTTGATTTTGAAATACTGAAGGCCAATAAGGCCTACTACGACTATTGGCCTAAAGAAAAGGCCGATAATGGCGTGTTGAAATGTTTCGATTCCCGGCGTGGCAGCGGCTGTGGCACTGATTCCTGTCCGGTCAACTTGATTAGTCAGGGGACGGATGAGGTGGTCAAGCAATTCAGTAAGGAACTGGACAATGGCGAGATAGGTGAGTTCATAATAACCGCCAGGCCGTTTAGGGATATTAATAATGATATTGTCGGGATAGTCGAAAGCTTTCAGGATATTACTGCCCAGACTAATGCCACCAGGAAACTTGCTGCCGAGAGGGAACAGCTCAATGTCACCCTGCGCAGTATTGGTGATGGCGTGATTACTACGGATACTTTGGGGAATATTGTTTTAATCAACAAGGCTGCGGAAGAAATTACCGGTTGGACACAGATCGAGGCGGTCGGCAAGCAATTTGACGTGGTCTTTAATATCATTGATAAAGATCATGGTTCCTCGGGTAAGGATTTAATGCTGGAAACCTGTTCTGTCCCCGCCGGCACAATTTCCGCACCCAAAATATTGGTGAAAAAAGATGGCACGGAAAGACTTGTTGCCGATAGCAGTACGCTAATAAGAAACATGGAGAGTCAGGCTATCGGGGCGGTCCTGGTTTTTCGTGATGTTACCGAGAAAATTAAAACAGAAGAAGAGTTGAGTAAGGTTGAAAAACTTGAGTCGGTGGGAGTGCTGGCCGGTGGCATAGCCCATGATTTCAATAATATCCTGACGGCTATTATGGGTAACATTAACCTGGCTCTGACCAGGATTGAGCCGGCAGATGAAATATATGAGCTGTTGTCTTCCGCCGAAAAGGCCTCGGCCCGGGCCAAAAATCTTACTCAACAGCTGCTTACCTTTTCGAAGGGTGGTGAGCCGATCAAGAGTGTGGCAACCATTCAAGAGATAATCAAGGATTCTGCCGGATTTGTGCTACGTGGTAGTAATGTCCAATGCGAATATCTCTTTGCTGAAGACCTCTGGGGTGTTGAAGTTGATACTGGCCAAATCAGTCAGGTCATTCAGAATATTATTTTAAATGCTGCTGCTGCTATGTCAGGTGGAGGGACGATTTCGGTAAAGTGCTCTAATCATTTTAATGATAAAGGCACAATCTTTCTGAAGGGTGGGCAGTATGTGAAAGTCAGCGTCACCGATCAGGGTGTCGGTATACCTGTTGATAAGATTGACAAGATATTCGACCCATTCTTTACGACTAAGAAAACGGGGAGCGGACTTGGGCTGGCCATCTCTCACTCGATTATCAACAGTCATGGCGGCCATATCGAGGTGGAATCCAAGCCGGAGATAGGAACGACTTTCACCTTCTATCTACCCGCATCAGGGGAAATATCCCAAGCCTCTGTAAAGCAGGAGTTAGTGGCCGATAACGCTGAAGGGAAAGGTCTTGTCATGATCATGGATGATGATGATATGATCAGGGTTCTTGTGGGTAATATGCTCGATAGCTTCGGGTATGGGACTGTGTTCGCCCAGGATGGAGAAGAGGCTATTAAATTGTATCTGGAATCAAAGGAAAGTGATGAGCCCATCGCGGTCATAATTATGGATTTGACTATTCCCGGAGCCATGGGCGGCAAAGAGGCTGTTCAGGAAATACACAAGATTGACCCCGAGGCAAAGGTCATAGTGTCCAGCGGTTATTCAAACGATCCGATCATAGCTGATTATCGTGATTACGGCTTCAGTGCGGCAATGGTCAAACCTTTTAAACTACAGGAGCTGCGGGAGGTTGTCAGTAAGATTCTTGCTTGATTTAAGTCATTCCCTGGCGAGCGTTGTCATGGATCACGCTGATTGCCATTGGTCGAAATGACAGAAAGAAAGGCATAATAACAATCAGATATCTGTCTGCCATCACAGATCATTTCCCGCTATATCCGGATAATTTCTCCCTTCCGAACCGAACTTCCCCCTGAATACCTTCTATATAACAACCGCATGGCTGTAATTATAAAGCTCAACGGCAGGCTTTTATCGTTATAAAGGCACTTCAATTTCAAGCTCGGAATCAGGCCAGAACCTGCGCACTCTTTTCAGCTTGGCGATTACTTTTGTACCTTTTTTCTTGAAGAAGAGAATTATCTTAAGTTCTTCGATGGTGGCGGTTGGCTTGCCGTCAAGGGCCAGGATTATATCACCCTTCTTTATTCCGGATTTCCCGGCCATCCCGTGCGGGGAAAGTTTGTCGACTATGACATTGCCATCCTTCTCTTTCAGGACAACGCCCATCATTGCTGCCATCGGCAGGCTGGCTGGGGTTGAAAAAACCAGGAAATCGGCGGTATCCGCATCAACTTCCCGTTGTTCGACATTCAGGACAACTGCCTGTTTCACTGCTAGTCGCCGCGCGACCCGGGGCGGGATGGCATTCTTCTTGTTGACATGACCACGACCGGCAATAACCGCCATCCGCCGTTGGGGATTGTCGGCCAGGTAGGAAGCAATTGATTCGGCCATGGTTTCGTCCCACAGTGACTGGGCCTGGAGGAATTTGTTTAGTTGCTCTTGCTTGTTATTATGGCCGTTATGCATCCTGAATACCGAACTTATCCGCTGCCGGTAGTCGGGCATGGCGATGTCGAGATCGACCGGGATAACGGCTAATTCCTCTTCAGCAAGTCCGTCCAGTCCCGTTTCCTTATAGACCTTGCTGACAATAGCTTTATCCTGATTGATGGCCAGGACCGGGATGCGGTTACGGCGGGCGAAATTAATGATCGGCTGGTAGAAGCGGTAATCGTAGCCCCATTTGCTCATGTAGTGGCTCTGGCGGAGAAACTCCTCCTCATCGATGGTCTGCTCGAGGACGTATTTATCCAGGACCTCCTGGTCGGTTCGGGAGAACATCTCCATACCGATGGCCAGATCCGGGTTTTGCCGGTACAGGGCCCGGATTATGCGGAGCTGCAGGAGGTGGTCTTCATAGCGGGTGTGGCTTTCGCCGATGTAGACCACTCGGTGGTCTTGCAGTTTTTCAACTATGCCATCGAAGGATAAATTAGCACCGATCTCAATGCCGCCGGGCGGTTGGGCAAGGGTGAAGAGTTGCCCGTCTGGGGTTGGCTTGGTTCTTTTGACAACGGCCCGGCCTTGTTCAAAGTGGAGGTAACTGTACTTGCCGTAATGGTTTATTTTACGGGCCGCGCGGCGGACCTCATCTTGGTTGGCGGCCGAGACCAGGATGGCGGTGAGAGCGGGATTAAGAGGGTTTGCTCTGATGTCGACGGTCATGCCGGTGGCGGGGTGGTTGGGCTGGGCGAACAATTGCCGCGAGGCGGATGATGATAGGCCCAGAAAGATGGTAGCGGCGCCAGCGATATCCTTGCTTGTTACCTCTTCGGCGGCAACAATCCGGCAGCCCATTCTCGCCAGAATATCCAGTATGGGCTGAAAGAGATCGGGCCCCTGATTATGGTCAAGGACGGCCAGTTTTTCCTTGGCTCCGGCAAATCGCGACCAGACCGGGGGCAGTTCCGTTGGCGCCAGGCGGCGCATCAGTTCATAGTCTTCATCGAGGATCAGTTGCCGGGGGGTAGCCGTCAGGGGAATTTCAACCTCGGTATCTTGCTCCTCAATATCAATGGTTCGGTGGACCGTCTCAATATCGGTGACGACGGTCATCGGTACCGATAGTTGATAGGGCTCACCTGCATTGGCTTGGTGCAAATTGAAGCGCATTACCGGTCGGCCCCCATCTTCATCTACTCTGAACTTATTGATATTCAGAACAGGCAGGTCGGGTCGGCTCAACCACTGGTCGAAGAAGTCCTGGAGACTGCTGTTGGTTGTCTGTTCAAAGCTGTTGATCAGGCTTGCCCAGCCAGCCTTCTGATGCTTCAGGCGATGGTAGAGGTCGCGGAGGCCGCCAATGAAATTTTCTGCCCCGATCTTGTTGCGCAGCATGTGGAAGAGCATGGCACCTTGGGTATAACCTATGGCCCGGCGACTCTCCTGGCCGGGAAGCAGATGACTCTGGGCTCCGGTAAAGTTCTGCAGGGTAAGCTCATTATCAGGGTGGACATAACTATGGTGTTTGATCAGCTGGTTCTTGCGGAATTCACGGCCATTCCCTTGTTCGCTCTGGTAGAGGGCATCGGCCAACATAGTGACCAAGCCTTCCGCCCAGTTGCCATCGGCCGGGTCGGTGCGGACTGAGTTACCGAACCATTGATGGAGGGTCTCGTGGCCCAGAGAAGTATCGGTGATGAACGGCAGTCTTATCACCGACTGACCGAGCACGGTGAAAGTTGGCATGGCGTAGCCGGTCGGTAGGCGGTTTTCAACCACAGTGAAACGCTTGTAGGGGAAAGGACCGATCATTTTTTCATACCTAGCCAGATAGGCGAGGGTTTTCCGCCGGTAATCTGCTGCCAGATCCTTATCTTCGGCAAAGAAATAGGTGTAGAGTTCTCGGTCTTCACCGAAACTGCTCTTCTCAACCAGAAAAGGACCGGCAATGAAATTGATCCCCGACAGGGGGTGGCGGAAGGAAAAGGTGGTGGTTTTGTGCTTAGCTCCGACTACGGTTACAATCTCTTCCGCCTCGGAAATTGCTTCGAAATTAAGCGGAATTTCGGCGGTCAGCTCGAAGATCTGATCCTGATGCAGGAAGGGGTGCCAGACCCCGGTCAGGGAAATTCCGTCTCCGCTGATCAAGTCACTCATCGGTGAATTTCGGACGGCCAGATCAAGTTCATAGGTGACTTTGACTACGGTTGGCATGGCGGTTGGGCTGATGGTCAGTTCATGGTCGGGATCGGTGAAGTATGTCTGGCTCTGGTCATCGAGATCGATTTTTTGATCGTTGATCCAGATGCCGGTGATCGCCAGACCGGGCGTATGGTAAATTGCGCCGCTGTTGGCCGGGATCTCAATAATCGAAGTTCCGTGCATGGTTGATTTGGCGATGTCGAACGAGATATGGAGTCGATGCACCGGCGAGTGGGCGGAGCCGGAGGAGCTGGTCGCGTTAAAGATTAGCAAACCGAAGATAATCAGGATCCTAGTGACTTGAGTCCTGGCGCCATTTTTCATGGGATTTGAGGGCTTTTTCAGCACGGTATTGTCCTCTTTGTTTTTTTGGCATTCTCAGCTTTATGGCCGGGAATAAACCGAAATTGATATTTGAAGGTTGGAATTTTTTTGGTTCGGACTTGGTCAGATGACAGATCAACGCCCCGAGTGCGGTGTCTGCCGGCGGTACGAGTAGTTCTTTTCCGGCCAGTAATCGGCAACCGTTAAGTCCGGCCAGTAAACCCATGGCCGTTGACTCCACATAGCCTTCGACCCCGGTAAGCTGGCCGGCCAGGAGTAGATCGGGACGTTTCCTGGTTTGCAGGGTGGGGCGCAGCACGGCAGGGCCGCAGACAAAGGTGTTACGGTGGATGCTGCCCATACGGGTGAATTCGACCTGATCCAGGCCGGGGATAAGTTTGAACACCTCGCGTTGGGCGGAATAGGTCAGCTTGGTTTGGAAGCCGACCAGATTGTAGGTGGTACCCTCCTGGTTTTCCATGCGCAGCTGGACAACCGCATAAGGATCCTTGCCGGTTCTGGGGTCGGGCAGTCCGACCGGTTTCATTGGTCCGAAACGCAGGGTGTCTTCCCCGCGCTCCATCATGATCTCGATGGGTAGACACCCTTCGAAATATTTTTGCTTCTCGAATGATTTAAGGGGTACCTTCTTTCCCTCGGCCAGCCCCTTGATAAAGGCAAGATATTGCTCCTTGTCCATGGGACAGTTGAGGTAATCGCCGGGGCCGTCTTCATAGCGGGAGGCCCGGTAGACTATCTCCATGTTCAGTGAGTCGGCAGAGACAATCGGGGCAATGGCATCATAAAAGGCCAGATGCTCCTGGCCGGTAAGTTCTGCCAGGGAGGTGGCCATAGAGCTGGAGGTCAGCGGGCCGGTGGCCAGAATGATCGGGGTGTTCCCGACCGGCGGGAGGCCCGGCACCTCTTCCCGGCAGATGGTGATGTTCGGGCTGGCCTTTAATTTGGCGGTAATGTACTCGGCAAATTTATCCCGATCGACGGCCAGGGCCTTGCCGGCCGGGACTTTGGTCTCATGGGCCGCCTCAATGATCAGGGAGTTTAACCGGCGCATCTCTTCCTTTAAGAGACCAACCGCCGAGTTGGTGTCGTCGGAGCGCAGGGAATTACTGCAGACCAGTTCGGCCAGGTCCGGAGAGCTATGGGCGGGGCTGTACTGGTGGGGCTTCATCTCATGGAGGTTAACTTTACAGCCCCGTGCGGCGGCCTGCCAAGCCGCTTCGCAGCCAGCCAGGCCGCCGCCGATAATAGTGATTTCATTTTTTGTGATAGTCAATTTAGAAAAACTCTTTGGGGGTTAAATTTTGTGTTGCCGGCGGATCGAATCCACAAGAAGATTTAACAAAGGCGAATACTACTATAATCATTTTCTTTGCAGAACAACAAAAAAACCGGTCTCACCATATAAATGATAAGACCGGTTTTTTTGATACTAGCAGTTACAGGTTGTAAAAAAATGTGGTGAGAACAGGAACCACCCACAACCTGTTAGATGTTCAGTTCAGCTTTTATCGCGGTAACTACGGCATCGCTTGAGGTGCCGGTAACGGGTTTCAGTAGCCCTGATTTTTCGTAGAAGCCGGCCAGTGGTGCAGTTTTCTCGTTGTAGGTGTCAAGGCGATGGCCAATTGCCTCTTCAGTCTCGTCGGCCCTTTGGATGATAGCGCTGCCGCATTTGTCACAGATACCTTCAACTTTGGAGGGCATGCTCTTGATGTTGTAAATTTCCTGACAGTCGGAATTCTCACAGGTTCGTCGGGTGCAGAGACGATCGAAGATCACGTCGCGGGGAACTTCGATGCTGACAACCATGTCGAGTTTGATATCCAGCTTGGTTAGCAACTCGGTAAGGGCCTCAGCCTGGGGAATGGTCCGGGGGAAGCCGTCCAGTAGGAAGCCATTGGCGCAGTCAGGCTCCTGGAGTCGGTCTCCCATGATACCCATGATCAGAGAATCCGGAACCAGATCGCCACGATCCATATAACCTTGGGCCTCTTTACCCAGATCGGAGCCGGCCTTGACCGCCCCGCGCAGGATGTCGCCGGTGGAGATCTGAACGGAGCCGTCAATAGCAGTCAACAATTTAGCTACGGTGCCTTTGCCGGCGCCCGGTGCGCCAAGTAGTATAAGTTTCATCGATAAATCCTCCTGAAATATTTTTTAAGATCAGTATTAGTTAACGTCGAAGGGTCGGCAATATACCCGATTTTAG
This sequence comes from Thermodesulfobacteriota bacterium, assembly GCA_039714535.1. GTDB lineage: Bacteria > Desulfobacterota > Desulfobulbia > Desulfobulbales > JAGXFP01 > JAGXFP01. The sequence continues at coordinate 13,264 of JBDLJC010000057.1, forward strand.
TAGCACTGCACAGATAAAAAAAAGGAGAATTTTATTGGCAAAGTAAAAATTACCAAAAGGACCGAATAATCCGCTTTATTCAGGGTATTGTAGGGCTATTTCAGGGAGATGTCCTTAGCTGGTAGGAAGAGTTTTAGTGGAAAATATTGGCTCAGCGCCCGTAAGACAGCCTAATTAGACTTGAGCTGGAATAAAGAACCGTTGGCTCATCTCGTCAATACCCAGCTTTTGCAATATTGCCATTAACCGCTCGCTCGGACGTCGACGCGGCAGGTCTTTATAAGTGGCAATAATGAGCTCATTTTTCATGGAGTGCTCCCAGCCGACAAGTTCGGTCACCCTGACCTGATAACCGTGGGCCTCCAACTGGAGACAGCGCAGGACATTGGTGATATGGCTACCGAATTCCCTGGTGTGGAGGGGATGCCGCCAGATCTCGACCAGGGGATCTTTGGCCAGTGCTCTGCCCTTGTGTTTAGTTAGTATCGAGGCTACTTCGGCCTGGCAACAGGGTACCAGGACCATGTATTTAGCCCTCTTCTGCAGGGCGAAATTAATGGCATCATCGGTGGCGGTATCGCAGGCATGGAGGGCAGAAACCATATCGATTTCAGCAGGTAGGGTTGTGGACTCAATTGACTCCGTTACCGACATATTCAAAAAAGACATGCCTGGAAAGTTGAGCTTTTGCGCGAGTTCCTGAGATTTACTGACCAGCTCATCACGGGTCTCAATGCCATAAATATGGGATGAGTTGGTCAATTCCTTGAAGAAAAGGTCGTAGAGGATGAAGCCCAGATACGATTTACCCGCCCCGTGATCAACCAGCTTGATGGCGCCATGGTCTTTGTGAATTGCTTTTAGCAGCGGCTCGATAAATTGATAGAGATGATAAACCTGCTTGAGCTTGCGTCTGCTATCCTGATTTAGTTTGCCGTCCCGTGTGAGAATGTGCAGCTCCTTTAAGAGCTCAATGGATTGGCCTGGTTTTAAGTCTAGCTTATTATGCATCTGTAATTATTCCTGTTAATCGAGCCATCTCAAAACAAGGCCGGACCAGTTAAAACATCATTACTTATGTTGCTCAATTGCAAATTCCTTTTTCGCCTAAAGCGCCTTTTGTTGGGGTATTTCAATGAGCACTCTCAGGGATGAAAACCACAACATGTTTTTGGACTAAGCAAATTAATTATCAATTACTTCACTTGGGCCCGATCCCGTTTGCCGAAACTCGGCTTACATGGGTCAATTCCTGCCGGGGCTGTTGCCACCCATCAATTTGATCATTTTGGCTCTGCTCAAGAGTCTGGTACTTATTGCAGCGGGGTCCACTGATTATTGTGGGTTTGGTGCGTGTTTTCAGGGCAACGATGGCTTCCTTAACCACAACTTCAGGGGGATAACTTGGGCCATTGGGATCACCTTTTTTCGTTTCTCCTATGGCAACCCGGTGAAAATTTGTCTCGGTTACTCCGGGCAACAGGGCCATGACATAGATGTCTTTATCTTTACATTCATACCAGAGCGTTTCGCTGAAGTTGGTCACAAAGGCTTTGGTCGCGCTGTAAACGGCACCGCCGGGAAACGGCAAAAGAGACAGGACCGATGATACATTTATTAAGGCATCTCCTGCTGAGGCAGTCTTTAGAAATGCATGGGATAGTTGCACTAAAGAGCTAATATTCAGTTGAATAAGATTGCTGGTTTCCTCCAGAGGAATATTGACAAACCTGTCGTATATCCCATAGCCGGCATTATTTACCAGTAGGGAATATTTCGTTTTTTCTACGTCCTGGCAAATGACAGTCAGATCATCTTCGTTTGTCAGGTCAGCTCTGATGAAGCGATGATGATCACCAAGTTCACTTACCAGTTCTTTAAGTTTTTCTTCATTGCTCGCAATGCAAGTGACTGTGTAACCTTCTTTGGCTAATTCTTTGGCAAAGACTAAACCAATTCCACTGCTTGCTCCTGTTATAAGTGCATTTAGGGTTTGCATGGTCTGCCTTTAATTTTAGTTGTCGGATGTGTGGTTCCTGGTCCATAACGAGACCATCTGGGCTATACCCGGCCCCAACAGTGCGCCATATATTGACGTCACAGGCCCTCACCCCCCTTAAACTAAATGCCTGGTATGCCGATGGGGCCAGGGAGGTCGGGGATACCACATCCGGAAAGCGAGAGCGTAATAACTAAGATAAGTGCTAAAAAGGCCAGATATTTCATTTTGATTCCTCTTTGGGGTACGTTCAACGCTTTGATTGCGGGAACAATTGATTGGCAAACATAAAGAAAGTTATAATCTGAAGTGCGTCTCCAACTCCACCTAAATTTTATCAATAAGTTCAGGGTAAAGTTTTTTAGTTAATTTATGGCAAATGGGGTGACTGGAATTCTGTGTTCTGAATGCTTTTGGAGATAAGATTAAATCTGATTCCGGTAATCGTTGTCAGCTCTAATTTTTACAGGAAGCGCAAGTTGGCAGGAACCCCTTTAAATACCTCCGGCAGTTCATTATCACCTTCCCAGCCATCTTTTTATCCTATTATCCAACTAGTTTCTTATGATTACTGGCTATCAACCCTGCGGGTCTCCTTTGCTGATTTGGATTGGGTCAGAGGCTAAGTAAAAAGAACAGGTTGAAGAGACCGATGATGAAGCCGAGCAGGCCCCCGAACAAATTGATGTATTTGAACTGCTCTTGCATGATACTTAACAGTAGTTCTTCCAGTCTTAAAAGGTCGAGGGAATCGACTTTACGGGTGACGATCTCTTTGATGTTCAGCGAGTCGACCAGGCCAGGGACCTCTTTAACCAGGATACTACTGATCTGTTCAAGAAGAAAATCGTTGATCCCTTCCTTGACCTTTTCGGGTAGAAAAGATTGCAGGCGGCCAATGGGGCTGGTCAGTAATTTCCTTTCGAGCATGTCGGTAAGCAGCCGGTCCAGCAACCGTTTGAAATTACGGGAACGGATCATACTGATAATCTCAACGGTGGCCCAGTTCTTGGCTTCTTGGGGGCCGTTGCTCCCGAACAGAATCGTGAGCAATTCGTTAAGATCACGATCCTGCTGGGCTTTAAAGGAGTTTTGTAGCAGGTTGCTGACCGCCTTGGTGGTGGCTGGGTCTCGCAAGAAGGACATGATCTGGCCGGCGACTGCGCTTCTACCACTGGTGATTTTGTTCTGATCTACATCCTTGAGCAATTCGGCCAACGGGGTGTGGAGCAGGGAGTTGGCCTTTTCCCTGAGCACCTCCGCGACCCTGACCTGAACTTTTTCATCCAAAAGCCACTGGGAAAGTTCGCCACCGTTATTGCTGAGGTAATCTTTGATCTTGGCCTGGATTGTTTCCGGTTTGATGAAATTACCCAGCAGGGCGGCCATGGGCCCGAGGGAAGCAGTGAACCCTGCAACTGCCCGGCTGAGGGCGTTGGTGATCTTGTCCTGGATGGTGGGCTCCTGGATTGTCGCGGCAAGTTTGAGGAGGAGGGCTGGCGTCTCTTGCTCAAGGCGGTTGAGTAACTGGTTGCTTAGGTCGTTGGGGATAAGATCGGCCGGGGCCCGGCCAGCTTCAAGGAATTTGTTTAACCTATGATCGATATAGGCGGTAAGCCATTTTTCTACTTCCGGGCTGATCAGCAGGTTGCCAACGGTGTCCTCCATAAATTCGCTGAAACTGGAGAGCATTTCCCCGGGCACCAGCTCATTCAGGTTCCGATCGAGAAGGTCTGAGAATCTCTCCTCCAGCGCCTTGCTCAGTTCCTCGGTAAATTCTTGGCTGTCAATATGGTTATGGAGATGATTAAGAGCCCGCTCGCGGCTGATTTTGATCCAGGCGGTAAAGTATGAGCGAAACCGCTCGGGGACTAAAGAGGGCAGCGGCCCGAGGTCGCTTTGCAGAAAAAGTTCCACCCGGTTGCCGATCAGGCTGCGAAGCTCATCCTGAAAAGATTCACGGCCTAGCGCCTTGCCGACATCATGGCTGGTAAGGAGATGGTCACCGACCATTCGGCCGATGTTTTGGGCAAGATCATGCCGTTTGGCGGGAATTACCCCCGGGGTCATTGGGATGCGGATGGAGAATAAGCGCCAGGGTTTCAGGGGCCTGAACAGCATGCGGATTGCCACATAGTTGGTCAGGTAACCGATAAAAGCGCCAACGAGGGGTGGTGCCAGCCAGGTGAAGGGGAAATTCATTATTTAGGTCATCAAAGTTCAGGATTTAATAATTCGGCCCAGGGTTTCATCCACGGCCAGTGATTGTTTCATGCGGTCTTTAAGAAAGTCATCGGTGAGAAACTTGCGATTTTCATCGATGATTTCGCATAATTCAGGGATCTTATCTTCTTCGGCCAGATCTAGGATGCTGGTCAGATTATTGACAAAATCACGGACTATGGTTCGCCCTGCACCTTTACTGGCGAGGATTTCCCCGTAGGTTCTGGGGCTTTGGGCATGGAGGCGGCTCATGGCCAGGATGCCGTACAGGGAGGTCAGGGTGGAGTGGTTGCCAATATCTTCTGGATCAATTTTGTTGTCACGCAACGCCATGGCCATGGCCATCGAGATTGCGGTGGGTAGTTTCTGGCTGACTCCCATTAATTTGTCGTGTTTGACCGGGGTGTCGCGACTGATAATGGCCCCATGTTTGTACAGGAATGATTCGAACTCACTGCACAAGACGCCGCTTTGGGGAGTCCGGACTACCGTGACGTTTTTGTCCTTCATGGAGGCCGCCTGAGGGCCCCACAGGTTATGGACCAGCACCAACTCGACCCCGGAGCGGCAGTTCTGCCTGGCAATTGCCAGTGGGGTCTCAGCCTCACCGGCCATGATGATCAGGGCCTGGCCGTCCTTCAGGAGTGGCGCATATCTTTCGATAGCACTTGGCGTGGCGCTGATCGGTACGCAGATTATCACAACATCGACCTGTTTGATCATCTCTTCCGGTTTAAGCGCGGTGGAACGACCGGTCATGATAACGCGGTAGCCTTCATTTTTCAGGCGGTCGGCAAACCAGATACTCATATCACCGGTGCCGATGAAACCAGCGGAGCTGATCAGCTTGGTGCGCATATCCACCCTGGGAAAACTGCCCAGTACTTTGATTGCGCCAGGTTCCTGAATAATGGTGCTCTCGATTCGCGCCAGGGCCTTTTGGATATTTTCATCATCGATATGGCCTTCCGCCTCAACGTAGAATTGCATCCGTTGGGTCTTCAGGTCATTTTCGGTGCGCATATCGAGAATATTAATGCCTCGCCGGGAAAATTCTCCCAGGGTGTCAAAGAGCAGGCCCACCCGGTCCTGCAGGGGGGCGGTGATCATGGCCGTGGCATCGTAGCCGCTGGGCGGGGTGGGCTTGCGGCCCAAGATGGCATAGCGGGTTCGGTTGTAAGGCGCAACTTCCCGCTCCCGGACGATTAAGTTATGGGCTTTAAGGACCTGTTCCGGGGCAATCACGCCGTGGTTAACTAGATTATTTTGACCTATAGCGACCAGATCCTGTTCTCGATTGTGGGTGGCCATAATTGAGATATCGGGGAAATTATCGGCGAAGAACTCGGAGCATTGTTTTAACTGATGGGCTTCGCCGATAATCAGGTCCAGTTTGCTTTTACTGTCAATGGTGCCCAGTGAAAGATGAACCGGTAGGACCAGGTTGTCTACCCAGTAGCCGTCTTTCAGCATGGCCATGGCTCGGAAGAACTCCCGGCTTTCGCCGTCCCTGGTATTGTAAACCGGGATTACGGCCAGATCTGCCCGGCCCTGGCCGAAGGCGCTGATCAGGGCGCTGGTATTGGCAAAGGTGATAAGTTCAGCCTCGGGTCGGAACTGGCGGGCTGCTTGCCAATCAAGGGAATTTTCCGGGCCTAGTGTCGCGATGATTGTCATTTTTCAAAATACCTGGATGCTATTATTGTCTGCAGGTCAAAGGTTAAAACATACTTATCTAGTTGTTTCGGGGCGTTGGGTCAACTCGTTTATGGGGTTTACTAACAGAAAATCCGGTGGCGGCCAGGATGGCATTAGGATAGGTCTGCTAGGGCTAATCTGTGAGATTAACAAAATAAGGTACAAAATAATGTGGGAGAGACAACCAGGTGTCTGGATCTGTTTGGTCTTGGCAGGGCAGGTTGTTGCTAAAAAAAGAAGCATGGCAACGTAGCGTGTTGCCATGCATAATTCTTTCAGTGGCGAGGAGATTAGTCGAGGGGATCGCTTGGCCAGATTAGGTCTTTATGGACCCAGCCCTCGGTGGTGTCTTGATGCCTGACCTTCAGCCAATCCCTCTTTTTGGCAATAGCCTTAAAAACCACGCCGTATTTGACCACGGCAATTATCCTTGAATCATCGGCGGTGGATGGGCTATCGCGCAAGTTGATTTTCTTTTTTTTGACAATGACCGTCTTTTTATTGGACAGCAGGTTTTCATGGACCCAGCCTTTGTCGCCCTCAAAATCAAGGCAGTTTACCCAATCTTTTTCTCGTTTTAAAACCTTGAGCGGGAAGGTCTTGAATACTTCCCAGCGCACTTGCTCTTTGGTAGAGGGGCCGGAGCGGACGTTGACCCCGTTTTTCTTGATACTGACGTATTCTGCTGCCAGCGCAGAAGAGGCAAAGACGAACAAGAGGCAGACAGCAAAACCGGCTATTGTTATCCTGGAAATGGCGGGATGGGAGCTATTCATGGTCACCCTCTAGTGGATAATGGATTCTCAGATAAAACCTGGCGGTACAGGCAGGTTGTATGCAATCGCGGTCAAGTTATCATTTAGATTTCAGGAAGTCAACCACCCGAATATTTCCCGATTATCGGCTCTCTTCTGCTAACGGGTTGTCTTTGCGTCTGTCTGTGTTTTTTTGGTTGAAAAGAGTAAGCTGGTTTAAGTGGTTGATGTAAGCCGGCCCTAGACAATTCTTGCTGGCCTTGTCTCTATTCGGTATCAATATATATAGGGCCGTAACATGCAGAGGCTTTACTGCCGGTGGTGTCGGTATCCGTCATGATGGCGATGGCGCCGACCTTGGCCGGCGCCGAGTCGAAGTATTTCTTGTAGTCTTGGTAAATATTACGGCGGTACTCGATCCATTTACCGGTGTTGCCGGGGCCGCTTTCAACTGCCACCATCATGGCGTTAGCGGTATAGCTGTTGGCAACCGCTTCACCTTTGGGGAGCCGGTTGGCCCAGATGTAATTGAGAGCCTTGGTTTTCCAAAAGAAAATTGACGGGAAGACCACATAGATTCGGGCTGCATAATCGTCGCCGTCCTTAGTGCGGGCATCACCATTCTCGACGATATTATCTATTTTCCATTTCCAGGTCAGGATTGGCTGTTGTTGAGGGTCGTAGGTGATCTTATAGAACATGCCCGAGGCAGTTCCTTCGGCAAAAGCTTTCAGGCATGCCACGCCGTCTTCGACTACCGGTTCATAGGTGGTAATGCCTTCAAACTCTTTTAGCTTCCATCCGGAGCGGAGGGAGTTTTTAAAATCGTCAATCAGTCTCGGCTCGGCCCAGGTGTTTGACACGGCCAGCAATACGATGATGACTGATGTTGCTAATAATGCCAGGTTTTTGTTGGTTGTTCGTGAGTGCATAGTACTCCTGACCTTACTGATAAAAATATCTGGGGGCCCGGTTGGGGGTTATCTTATTTAAGAGTATAATGCCTAATCTGAAATTAACATCATAGGTTGTAATTATTTCGAGGAAGGATGCATATCGCCGGTCGCAGCTAAAACGTAAAAACCGGGCAAGAGGAACATGGAAATGACCAAGATAGAGCTGTGGTTGCAAGGTTCTGAGATTATGCGCAGTGCTACCGATGAGGTTAGAGCAGAGGTGCGGAACTTTGCCGAAGGGCAACTGGCTCGGAACCAGGAATTGGTTAAAATCGGGATGGCGCTTTCTGCCGAAAAAAAATTGGGAAATTTACTCGAGATGATTGTTTGCGAAGCTCGACGCTATACCAATGCCGATGGTGGTACCCTTTATATTAAGAATGATCAGGAACAACTTGAGTTCAAGATAATCCAGAATGATTCTCTCGGAGTGAGTAGGGGGATAGGGGGGGAACATATTGACTGGGTACCGGTTTCTCTCAAGGATGCGAAAGGGCGCGAAAATCATCGCAATGTTTCGGCCCACTGCGCCTTAATTGGTAGTGCGGTTAATATTGATGACGTTTATGGCGCCGATTTTGATTTTGAGGGAACCAGAGAATTTGACGCCAAAACCGGCTATCGCTCGAAGTCAATGCTGTTGGTGCCAATGCGGGACCACGAAAACGACGTGATTGGAGTTTTGCAGCTTTTGAACGCCCAGGACCCGGTCACCGGTGAAATCGTGGGGTTTGGTGAACTAGGAGTAGATGACATAACAAGCCTTGCCTCCCAGGCGGCAATTGCTATTACGAATGTGCGGCTGGTTAAGGATCTGCAAACTTTATTTGATGCTTTCCTTAAGGTAATAGCGACGGCTATTGATGAAAAGTCGCCTTATACCAGCGGACACGTGACTAATGTCTCTGAATTAACCCTCCGGATCGCGGAGGAGATAAATAAGGATCAACAGGGTAAGTTTGCTGAGATCGATTTCTCAGAGGATGAGTTAGCTGAGTTGAAAATGGCGGCTTGGTTGCATGACATTGGTAAGATCACGACCCCGGAGCATGTGGTCGATAAGTCGACAAAGCTGGAGACTATCTTCGACCGGATTGAGCTAATCAAGGCTCGTGTAGAAATTATTAAACGCGATGCGGAGATAAAAAGGCTAAAGGCTGAGCTTGCCGAAAAAGGTGGTGTTTGTGATGACCCCGCTGATGGAGCAAAACAGTTGGATGGACTGTTGGAATTTCTGGAGGGAGTAAACCTCGGCAGCGAGTACCTCTCTGATGAAAAAATTGAAAAAATAATTAAACTTTCCGAAAAAGGTTATGAAGCGAACGGCACCAGCGTGCCATTGCTTAATGATGAAGAAATAAAAAATCTTTCCATTCGCAAGGGGACTCTTAATGAAAATGAAAGGATGATTATCAATGATCATGTCCGTTTGACTCAGAAGATGCTGGCTAACCTGCCCTTTCCCGGGAAATTTAAAAAAGTGCCAGATATAGCAGGGATGCACCATGAGAAACTGAATTGCTCCGGTTACCCCAACGGCTTGTGTGCTTCCGACATACCCTTGCCGGCTAGGATTCTTGCAGTTGCCGATGTTTTCGAGGCTCTGACCGCTGCCGATCGGCCATACAAACATGGCAAGAAACTCTCCGAATCAATAAGGATTATCGGTTTTATGGTCAAAGATAACCATCTGGATGAAGATATCTGTGATCTGATGATTCGATCGGGCTTGGTGATGGAATACGTTGAAGATAAAGTTGATGCCCGCCAACATGATGACTTTGAGTGGAA
>JBDLJC010000058.1:0-22083 GCA_039714535.1 Thermodesulfobacteriota bacterium
TCGGCTGGTCTATATCATGCCTGCCTACATTATCGATGAAGATGATCTGGATTTTCTTATCGCAAAAATGGTTGAGGCAATTGGGGATTTGTAAAAGTTTGCCTGTCGTTCTCCTTCCATCATGATCCGCGTCCGGGAGTATGACCCTTTTTATCTTGACACCCAGCTCAGAGGCTATTAGATGAGATGGTCCGGCAAAGGCTGGTCAGGATCTTTCGCGGATTTTTATTACAATTACATTGGATTCGCAATTGAGCGTGGCAGTAGTTAATTAAGAAAGAGGGGATTTATTATGAAGAAAATATTCATTATCGCATTTGCGCTAATCGTGATTTCGCTTGCAACTACCTCGGCCCATGCAAGCGGGCTTGGCGTTTATCTGAGTAGCGGCTTCGGGGACTCCGACATTGAAACCGGGCCCTGGTGGTCCGTTACCGATACACATGACTCCGACCTGGAACTGCTTAGCGGCGGCCTGGTATTTGATACCAACCTCTCCAAGAACCGCCTTTTCAATTACAGGATGGAGCTTGGCAGGGGGACTTATACATGGCAAGATTTCCCCGCTGGTATGGAAACGGAGCTAAATCAAACAGTTATGACACACGATTTCGGTTTCGGTATCCTCCGAAACAAGGCGGTCAGGCTTTGGCTTGGGCCTGAGATAAGGATCTCCAGGACAAATGATGAGGTAGATGGAATTGAGTACGATATGACCGGGTTTGGCGTTGGCCTTGCTCTCGGCCTCAACATCAATCTTCCTGGCTCCGTAACCATCGGCCTTAAGACAAGTTTGATGGATCAGGTGATGAACGGTGATTTCACCTACGATGACCCGGTAACGGGTTTGACTACCGATGATATCTCGACGGACGACTATGTCACCCTAGTTACCGCAGCCCTCATCTTCAGGTTCGGTGAGGGGAGTTAGACCAAGGAAGGATGGCTTTTACCATGACAATTTAAAAGCTGCATCTTAGAGAAAACCGGTTTTCACAGCTCCGGTGGGAATCGGTTTTTCTATTAATAGGGCTTTAGATTTACCAAGAAAAAAACGAGATTACGTACTTTGCTGCCGTTAGCAGAATGCAGCCGGTCAACATCCATTTAATGGTCTTGGCCGGGACAAATTTTTGGTATCTGGCCCCGCAGTACATCCCGCCGAATCCCCCCAACCCAAACAGAAATCCCAGTAGCCAGTCGGGGGCGATAGCCATATCGGGGTAGAAGGGGGCGATGATCTGGTAGAAGATCACCCCCGCCACCGAGGTAATAAAGGTACCCATCAGGGCCGCACCGGCCACGGTATAAACCGGCAGGCCCAAAAAAGTAATGAAAAACGGCGCAACAATGGCGCCTCCGCCGATCCCGTACACCCCGCCGATAATCCCGACCATTAAACTTAAAGCCATGACGACTACGGTGTTGATGGTGAAATTCCGGCCATAAAAATCGTAAGAGATGCAGGTCAGGTTGAATTTTCTGGTCGTCACGGCCGGCAGCCGGTCGTTGTCCTGTTTTGCCTTAAAATCTTTTACCTGTTGCTGAAATTTTTCCTCGGTCTCCCCCTGGCCATTGCCAGTGCGGTTCTTTGCCAGAATATCCCTTAATAACCGGCAACCGATGTAGAGGAGAACCAGGCCAACGAACATTTTGAAATTGCGGGGCTCGGGCAGATAGCGGATGCGGACGATCGCACCGATCAGGACCCCGGGCAGGGTGCCGATAATGACCACCCAGGTCAGTGGCCAGACCATGCGGCCTTCCTTGATGTAGCGATATACCCCGCTGGGGATGGCGACTATATTGAAGAGCTGGTTGGTCGCACTTACCGCCGGGCTGTTGAAGCCAAGAACGCTGACCTGAAATGGTAGCAGGAGAAAGGCGCCCGACACTCCGCCCATCGAAGTGAAAAAGGAAATGACGAAGGCTAATGCTGGAGGGATGAGGGGGTTAAGCTCTATGTCGGCAACCGGAAAGTACATTTTTACTTTTTAATAAAGAGGTATAGCGCCAGACAAACGAGGATAACCGCGAAGATCTTTTTGAAACTGTCGGTTGGGACATGATCGATGTAACGGGCGCCGATCTGAGCGCCAATAATGCCGCCTACGCCGAGCAACAGGCCGTATTTATAATCGACATGGGCCAGTTTGTTATGGGCAATCAGGGCCGAGGCCGAAATTATCAGAATACCCAGAAAGGAGGTGCCCACCGCTTTCTGGGCGGAAAAACCCAGATACAATAGAATAGGCACCATCAGGAAACCGCCGCCTAATCCGGTGAAGGAGGCGCCGATCCCCACCACTATCCCGCTGGCGAGGATTGCCAGTAAGGTCATGTCCATCAATCTTCCCCTAATCTTTTCAAGTAGTTACGGTCACGATCAATTCCGGGTTTGCTTCTCAACCAAGATCGGTAAAGAATCATTACCTAGAAACTGAAAACAAATATTAGCCCCAAAAATAGTGAAACAAAAACAGCCATAACCGCCAGTCCCATGGTGCCGGAACTGAAATTACGGTACAGGTGGGTTTTCTCTTTCCGGCGTTGCTCCTGATCAAGGGTAAGAAACCAGACTGGGGTCATGACCAGATTGGCCAGATGGGCTGGGCCATTCTGGCCGAATCTGGCAACGGTGCCGGTAATTCCTTTAATAAACACCAGTTCCGCAACCTGATTCAGGCCGTTGAACAACTTGTCGGCCAACAGGTAGAACCACCGGCCACCCTTGCGGTAAAGCAAATCGCTGTCCAGATTAATCGCCCTGATTTCGGCCGGGTAGATCCCGGCCTGCAATAACAGGGTGAAGGCCAGGGCCGCGAATATCAGAAGCTGCAACTTGCCTATGACATGGGAAAAAGTATAGGGCGTAAAATCTACCGGGTAGGGAAGAATCGCATAGAGCAGCTGGGGGTAGACCCCGATGAAGATACATAAAAAGGAAGCTGCCCCCATGGCGAGCAGCATGTTCAGCGGCGCCTCATTGACCCGATGGCCACCATCGCGGGAAAAGAAGGCGAAAAAGGGGACCTTGATGTCGGGGAGGAAAGCGCTGGCCGAGGCGAAGAGCAGCACCAGCCAGACGATGGCCAGATGGCCGTGGGCCGCGGCATCTATCACCATGGTTTTACTGACAAACCCGCTGGTCAGGGGAAAGGCCAAGATTGAGAGCGCACCGATAATGCAGAAGAACGCCGTCCACGGCATGGACTTGTACAAACCGCCCAGGTCGGTGGCCTTGATCTTGTCCGTCCGGAAGATCACCGCACCCATTGACATAAAGAGCAGCGACTTATAAAGGATATGGGCGAAGGCGTGGGCTGCGGTGCCATTAATGGCAAGTTCTGTGCCGATCCCGATCCCGACCATCATAAAACCAACCTGGTTGATCAGGCTGTAGGAGAGCACCCGCCGCAAATCATTCTCAATCACCGCAAAAAAGATGGGAAAGACGGTCATGGTCGCCCCGATCCAGATCAGCATCTCGGTACCGGGAAAGGCCCGGGCCAGGGCATAGACTGCAGTCTTGGTGGTGAAGGCGCTCAGGAACACCGCGCCGCCAATCGTGGCCTCCGGGTAAGAGTCGGTGAGCCAGGTATGAACAAAGGGCCAGGCGGCGTTGATGCCCATACCAAAAAAGATGAGATAGGTGGCGGGGTTGGAAAGGCCGATATAGCCAAGGGCGATGGACTGCTGTTCGTTGATGTACATGATGATCCCGGCCAGGAGGACCAGGCCACCGAAGACATGGACCATCAGATAGCGGAAACCGGCGGCCTGGGAACCCTTGGTGCGTCGAGCCCAGATAAGGGCTAGAGCGGAGACCGTCAGCATCTCCCAGAAGACGAAAAAGGAAAAAAGATCTCCGGCAAAGACAACCCCCAGAGCGCTGCCCGCATAGACCAGGCTGCTGACCTTTTCCAGATCGTTTTTAAGATTAAGGGTATAGATGATGCCGATCAGCGAGATGAGGTGGTAGATATAGGCAAAGAGCAACGAGAGACGGTCAACCTTGAAGGGCATCAGGTCGAAGCCGAGGAAGTCCAGTTGCCAGCTACTGTCCGGCATCATGTTTACCAGATAAAAAAAGCTGAGAACCGGCAGCATCAGCATATAGACGGACTTGATTTTGCCCGGCAGCAGCGGGACCAGGAGAGCGCCGAAGATAAAGATGAAGGCGGGTGGTAGTAGATCAATCATCGTAATAGTCCTCGTCCCTTTTCACCAGGGGGCGGAGAATATATTTGGCGGCCAGCACCAGCAGGACACAGGCGGCAAAGCCGAAGATGGCATAGAACCCCGGCCATTCTTCCCAGGGGAAATAGGGGTGTTTGTCGACAAAGGGCTCCAGGGCGAGCAGGAGGAGCAGGGAACCGAAAAGCCCGGAGAGTACCCGTTGGATATTTTTCGGGTTGTCGAAGATATGTTTTTTTTCGTCAGCCATGGTTGATGCTCTCATAAAAAGTATGCTTATAATTTTTGATGGCTAGCCATCTAGCTGCGGATAAAAATAACTGCCAGATAGATGAGACTTATCGCAAAGATGATATAAAAATCTGTTCGGTAGCCCGGTACGGGCTCATGGGCCAGTTCCATTATTTCCTTCTCTTTCATCTTAAGCCTCCGGTAAAACCCTGCGCCGCCATCATGGCCAGATTCGCAAAGGGCTGGGGATAGAAAAACAGCATTATGGAAACAAGGGCGGTTAGCAGCAGCGGGGCGACGCACCAGGTCGGCGCCTCCTGGATCTTTTCTGCAAACATCGACTCTTCCGGGGTACAGAAAAAGGCCTTGTAGACAATAGGCAGAAAATAGGCGGCGTTCAGCAGGGAACTGCCCAATAGGACGAAGAGCATGGCTGGTTGCTCTGCCTCGAGGGTGCCGAGGACCAGAAACCATTTGCTGATGAAACCACCGGTGGGCGGCAGGCCGATCACCGACAGGGAGCCGATTAAAAAGGCAAACATGGTCAGCGGCATCCGGCGGCCGATACCGACCATCTCGCTGATGTATTTTTTGCCGGTGGCCACGAAAATTGCCCCGGCGCACATGAAGAGAGTGATCTTGCCGAAGGCGTGCATGGCGATATGGAGCATTCCACCCGTCAATCCTTTGGGGGAAAGGAGGGCCGCGCCCATCACGATATAAGAGAGCTGGCCGATGGTCGAAAAGGCGAGCCTCCTCTTCAGACCGTCCTGGGATAGAGCAATCAGCGAGGCAACGATTACGGTAATAGCGGCAATGATCAGGACAATATCGTTTAAGTGCATCGACTTTAGCAGATCTACACCGAATACCCCGGTGACGATCCGGAAGATCGAGAAGACCCCGACCTTGACCACCGCCACGGCGTGCAATAACGCACTGACCGGGGTCGGGGCGACCATCGCCGCCGGCAGCCAGCCATGAAAGGGCATGATCCCAGCCTTGGCAAAACCGAAAACGAACATCAGGAGCAGAACCAGCAACAGTCCGCGTGAATCGACACCGGCAAGGATCCCAGCGCTACTGAAATCGAGAGTTCCGGCCAGGTTGTAGCAGATCAGCATGGCCGGCAGGACCAGACCGATGGAGGTACCTAAGATATAAGTCAGATACTTGCGGCCGGAGACCCGGGCCTCGCCATCCTGGTGGTGGGTAACCAGCGGATAGGTGGCCAGAGATAGTATCTCATAGAAGAGATAGAGGGTGAAAAGGTTGGCGGAAAACGCCACACCGATCGTCGCCGACAGGGCCACCGCAAAAAAGGCAAAGTATCGGGTCTGGGCATGTTCGTCGAGGCCCCGCATATAGCCGATCGAATAGGCCGAGGTGACCAGCCAGAGGGTGGAGGCAACCAGGGCAAAGAGCATTCCGAAACTATCAACCCTGAAAGCTATGGCCAGGCCGGGCAGTACTTCGAAAAGAGAATATTCAATAACCTTGCTGTCAAGAATTATCCCGAGCATTGAAACCACCAGGCCAAACTTGATCAGCCCGGCTCCAAAGGTGAACCCTTCCCGTAGATTCGGTTTATGCTTCCCGGCCAGCACGATCAGCGGTACTGTCGCCAAGGAGACCATAGAGGCCAACAGGGGTTTTATCGAAGTAATTGACTCGAGCATTTCTTAGATACCCTTTGGAACGGCATACTGAATAATTGTGCTGACAATATCGCCGGAATAGATGCCGACTACGACCAGACTCACAGCCACCAGCAGCAGCGGCGCCAGCATCGACAAGGGTGCTTCGTTGACACCCTTGTCCTCTGGTGTTTCAAAATAACCGATCTCGATGATCCGGAAAAAGAGCACCGCATTGACCAGACTGGAGAACAGCAGGGCGGTAACGAATTCCCAACGCGCGGCCTGAATGCCGCCCAGAATCAGGTACCATTTACTGAAGAAACCGGCCGTAGGCGGTACCCCGATCATCGACAGGGCCCCGACCATGAAGGCGGTCATGGTCACCGGCATCCGGTGGAAGATTCCTTTCAGATCGGTCAGTTGTTGGCCGCCGACCTTATAAATTATGGCCCCGGCCGCCAGGAACAGGCAGAGGGTCATCAAGGCATCGTTAAGGATATGGAGGATAGCGCCGGTTATGCCATACTCGTTGGCCAGCCAAGCGCCGCCGACCATGTAACCGACTTCGGCGATGATCAGATAGGTCAGCATCTTCTTGAAATCTTTCTGGGCCAGGGCCAGGAGAGAACCGCTGATAATGGCGATTACCGCCAGCCAGACAATCGCATTAGCCATGCTTAAATACTGGTAAACGTAAGCCGGGGTAAAGAGCGAAAACATGACCCGCAGCATGATATAGACCGAGACCTTGGTCATCAGCGGCGCGATCAGGCAACTGGTACCGTTTGGCGCGTAGGTGTAAGCGTTGGGTAGCCAGGAGTGCATCGGGAAAAAGGCCATCTTGGCCCAGATGCCGACCATTATCAGGATAAAGGCGACCAGAATGGCCCTGGAGCTATAGAGCTCGGGCAGGATCACTGCCAGGTCCGCTATGTTGAGCGAGCCGGTCATGATATAGAGATGGCCGACCCCCAGCAGGTACAGACTGGCGCCGATCGTCCCGATCATCAAATAGTTGAAACTGGCGTGCAGGGCTCGGGGCTGCCCGATGGTGATCAGGGCATAGGTGGTCAGGGCTGATATTTCCAGGAGCACGTAGAGGTTGAAGGCATCACCGGTGATGGTCATCCCCAGTAGGCCGGTGACTAATAAAAGGTACAGGGTATAAAACAGGTTGATTCGGGTCGGCAGCTCTTCTGCAACGCTGATTTTTGCGAAGACCGCGGCTAGTAGCGCCACGGTTGTTATAACCACCAGTACCAGACCGTTCAGGTGGTCGATCACATACTCGATCCCCATTGGCGGCGCCCAGCCGCCCAACCGATAGTGAATAGCGCCGCTCTTGACGACCTGGCCAAGGGTGGCAAAAGAGGCCCAGCAGGATCCGGCCAGAGCCAGAACCGTCAGCGGTTGGCAGAGGCGGCGATTAAAGCAGCCAGCCATACACACGATGAAAGCACTGAGTAGTGGGATGACGACGATCAGGGCAGGAAATTGGGTGGTATCAATCATTGACCCGCTCCAGAATTTCATCTTCGTGGAGAGTGTTGTATTCGGTATAGATCCGCAGGGCGATGGCCAGCGCCACCCCGAGGGTTCCCACCGAGACCACAATGGCGGTGAGCATCAGCACATGGGGCAGGGGATTGACATAATCCAAGGCCTTGATGACCTCGTGCACTTCCTCGCCATGGCCATGCTCAATTATCGGGATGGTGCCGCCGCGCTTGGCGCCGGTGGAAACATAGAAGACGATGATCCCGGTTTGGAAGATGCCCATGCCGATGATCTTTTTGATCAGGTTGTTCTTGGCCAGCATACCGTAAAGGCCGATCATCATGATCAAGGCGTATATCCAATAATTATATTTGGCCAGCAGCAGTTCCATATTACAAGCCTTTCTCGTAAGAGCCGTTTGAGACAATATTATTGTAGATGATCATGACGATCACCATAACGGTCAGGGCCACCCCGATTTCAACCCCGAGCATGGCATGGGAGCGAGCCGCGATTTCATCAGTAGCTGGCAGGATGCGATGCAGGATCGAGTAATCGAGGAAGTTCGCGCCCAGCAGCAGGCAGAGAAAGCCGATCCCACCATAGATCAACACGCCGGTGTTGGCCAGGAGCAGGGCCGCTTTTTCGTTAATGCGATTCAGGGCCATCTTCAGGTCATAACTGATGGCCAGCAAGATAAAGGAAGCGCCGAGGATGACCCCACCCTGGAAGCCGCCGCCCGGACTATGGTGGCCATGGGCCACGACATACAGGGCGAAGAGTTGCATGAAAGGGACAACCATTCTGGTGACAAAACGAATTATCGAATCTTTATAGGCCGCCTGGATGGCCGCATTTTTTTCCCGAATCGGTCCGGCGGTCCGGCAACCACCCAGTCGCAGGATGATCAGTACCGCCAGACCGGCGGTAAGGACCACGGCTGTTTCAAACATGGTGTCAAAGCCCCGATAATCGGCCAGCACCGAGGTGACGATATTCGGCACCGAGGTTTCGGCAATGGTCTGGGTAATAAAGTGCGGCGAGAGATGGCTCGAGGCCGGTGAAGCAGGATCGGCCCAGTCCGGAAAGTCGGTCGAAGCATAAAACAGCACGCCTCCCATCAGGCCGGAGGCCAATAGACCGAGGCCCTTATAGAGCATGGCCCCTGAGACTCGTGCTTTAACTTGTCGGGAGGAGCGGTGCACCGCGGCAAAAAATAAGACCGTACTGACCCCGGCCCCGACCGCCGCTTCGGTAAAGGCGACATCAACTGCGCCCATCTCGGTCCACAACAGGCACATCAAAAAACTGTAGGCCCCGAAAACAACCGCCGCCCCGAGCAGATCTTTGACCGAGATGGCAAACAGACCACAGATCACAATCAGGGTGAGGATCATGATGTCAATCTGCCAGATCATCTTGTCCTTCCCTGTTGTTTTCATTGGCCCAGGGTTTTATCCCCGATTCGTAACCGGCATCGATAATGGCATGGGTTGCCGTGGGGCTGGCCAGGAAGATGAACATCAGAATGAAGAGGATCTTGATCGTCACCAGGATGTTACCGGCAGAGAGAAGGTGGAGATTATAGAGTGCCAGACCTACCAGAATCAGCAATGACGACAGGGTATCTCCCTTACCGGCGGCATGCATTCTGGTGTAAAAATCCGGGAACCTCAGCACCCCTACAGTTGTCGCCAGGAAGAAGAACAGGCCGGCGATCATCAGGGCTATGGTCAGGGTATTAATCATTTATCTGCCCCTTGGCTGGGGTGTGGTTAAGAACGCCGTAACCTTCGGCCCTGATATTCTTGTGGTGGGCAAAGTATCGGGAGGCACCGATGGTGACGATGAAATTCAACATCGCATAGGCCAGGGCAATATCAACGAACATATCGACCCGTTCATAAATCGTGCCGATGATAATCAACAGTACCGTGGTCTTGGTGCCGATGATGTTGGCTCCCATCATCCGATCGATAATGGTCGGCCCGAATATAGTCCGGTAGAGGGCCAGTAGCATGAACAGGCAAAGAACGACGCCGCTGGCAATAAAGAAATTACTCATGGCCGCTCCTCCGTGAAAATCCGGGTGATCCGTTCTTCCATTTCGCCGGGCAGGGTGCTGGCCACTTTATCACTCAAGGCATGAACGGTAAAAACATCATCCTCTATCCGGACAGTGATGGTCCCCGGCGTAAGGGTGATTGAATTTGCCAGGGTTACTCGGGCTGCATCACTTTTGAGGCTGGTCTTGAAAGTAACGATCCGGGGCGCTATCTTTTCTTTCATGGCCGGATGCAGGGCCAGCCAAGTGACGTGCAGGGTCGACAGCACAATCTCTTTGAGTACCCAGGGGATATAAAGAATGAAGCGATATACTTCGGTCAGGCGGTCTTTTTTGGCGTTATCAATAAACAGGA
Organism: Thermodesulfobacteriota bacterium; assembly: GCA_039714535.1. Lineage (GTDB taxonomy): Bacteria > Desulfobacterota > Desulfobulbia > Desulfobulbales > JAGXFP01 > JAGXFP01. The sequence goes on from JBDLJC010000058.1 coordinate 9,986, forward strand.
GGTCGGCCGACATCCAGGAGACAAGCAGACTGGAGATCAGGCCCAGGGTCAGGTGGAACAGATCAGTCTTTCCCGACAGTAAGAGCCAAAAAGAAAACATGAGAAGAGCAGTATACAGATAGCGCATAGGGATCTTCTTTCATTAAATTGATAGTTATAAAATCATCCGGACCGCTTATGAAAAGCAGTACCACCCTCTTCGGCAGGACATAGATAAAAATTAATAACATAATCACATTTAATTTCTACAATTATCCCTTACTGGCGGGGCTCAAGAAATTTTAGAAAACAGGCGGAAGAGATTCCGGCTGAGGCAAAGACCATACACATAACCATGATCTGATACCTCGCCGCGATTAACGGGGAGATTCCGGATAAGATCTGGCCGGTCATCATCCCCGGCAGAGAGACCAATCCCACCGCCAACAGGGCATTGGTTTTCGGAATCAGCGAGGCCCGGAAGGCAACACTTCTGGCCTGCACATATGGAACATCCCGGTCAATTTCGGCGGTCAGTCGTTCCGCCGCCAGGCTGACGCTATTCATGGCATTGGCAAAGATCATCCCGGCCAACGGGATTATATAGCGGGGCCAGTACCATGGCGAAAGATTAAGGACTCCCTGGGTAATCAGCAGCAAGGTTATGCCGCCGCCCAACCCTATGGCCATGAAAGCTTTTTTAAACAACCGGCGGCGCTGGTTTGGTATGGTCCGCAGGGCGATCCAGCTCGAAGCAGAGAGCATGACAAGCAAAACGGCCAGCACGACCCAACCGTTATCGGACTCAAAGATAAAGATCAGGAAATAACCAATCAACAGCAACTGGGTCAGCATTCTGAAAACAGCGTAGAGGGTGTGTCGCCCCTCCGCTGTCCACTTAAAAAGGATCCCTGCCACCACAAAAACAGGGGCAAAGGCCAGGGCTAAATTGGCAAAGGGAATGATCTGCACTGAGCTACTCATGATAAACATACCTAGTATATGGTGTTGCCGATTCAGGTATTGCTGGCGAATTAATCTTTTAGAATATCGATGATATCATATCCCCTGATAAATTTGCTTACGATAAATTTGTCAGATCAGACTGTCTGTTTTGCATTGGTCGATCCTGTCTTGACACTCGGGGTTTCCAAGTTAAAAGTTTATCTAGGTCTCGCCCAACCCAGCGAAGTTTCAAGTAAGTTCGCATTTCTAACTAACTGATTTCCGCTTGACAGGTATATGCCAGAGAAGTAAATAGGGTGCACCTTTCATGTAAATCTGTTGCAAATTGCAGCATTTTCACGAAATAAATTCGTAAATTTAAATAAGGAACCTGGCGCCATTTTGGCTCAATTTTTTGCCGAGTTCCGGTTAAACACCTTTAGGAGAGTTCAATATGATTACTAAAATTTTTCCTTTCATAGACTGGTTTAAGGACTATGACGGCGGTAAGTTCAAGATTGACCTTTTGGCCGGGATCACCGTGGCCATGGTCCTGATCCCCCAGTCCATGGCCTATGCCCAGCTTGCTGGCCTGCCAGCCTATTTTGGCCTCTACGCCGCATTTCTGCCTCCCATGGTTGCGGCCCTGTTCGGCTCCAGTCGGCAATTGGCTACCGGCCCGGTAGCGGTGGTTTCGCTGATGTCGGCGGCATCCCTCGAACCGCTTGCAACAGCTGGTGGCCCTCAGTTTATTGCCTACTCTATTGTTCTTGCCCTTACTGTCGGTGTTTTTCAGCTCTCCCTGGGTGTCCTGCGTCTCGGTCTGGTGGTTAACTTCCTGTCCCATCCTGTAATTAATGGTTTCACCAATGCGGCAGCCATCATCATTGCTTCGTCCCAGTTCTCCAAATTTTTCGGAGTTTATGTGGACAAAGCCCCTCATCATTATGAGACTATGGGCAGAGTTGCTCAGGCCGCCATGGATTATACCCACCTCCCTACTTTGCTGTATGGAGTTGGTGCGGTTGCCATCATGGTGGGTTTGAAGAAGGTTAATCCACGTATTCCCAATGTTCTGGTGGCGGTAGCTGTCACCACCCTGCTCTCCGTTGCCACCGGCTTTAATAACGATGCCTTTGTAGATGTCAGCAGTATGAAGATGGATGGTTTTGGAGAGAAGCTTGTTGAGTTCAACCATGCTGTTGCTGAGATTAAGACCCTGGGTGTAAAGCGTGCTAATCTTGGCAAAGAGGTTGATGAACAGAAGAAGCATGACGCCGAAGGTGGTCATGGCTCGAAATCTGTGGAATTGATCAAGCTCGAATCAGAGGTAGCCATGCTTACCGCCCGCATGGATACGGCCAAGCATGAAGCTCATCTTATCCGGACCGACCTGCGCGGCATGAAATTTGAGGCTGTAAAGACCGGCGAAGGTGATGAGGTTCAATATACTTTCTATCCTAAAGGCGATAGTGGTGCTGTTGAAACAGATGGCGGCACGTGGCGTTTGAAGGTGGGCAATAAACCGCTTGATACTGCGAACCTGAAAATAATGGGTGGTGGAGCTATCGTTGGCGATATTCCTAAAGGCTTAAGTTTCGCCATGCCTGGGACGGTTAAAGATCCTGCTACCCAAGAAATTGTTGGCGAGAGTCTTCTTAGTATGAAAACCTTCCTGAAGCTACTGCCAATCGCCATTATTATCTCGCTACTCGGTTTCATGGAGGCTATTGCAATCGCCAAGGCGATGGCCGCCCAAACCGGTCAGAAGCTTGACCCCAACCAGGAACTCATTGGTCAGGGTCTCGGTAATATCCTCGGTTCCTTTGGTGGTTCTTACGCAGTTTCCGGTTCCTTCTCCCGTTCAGCGGTCAACCTGCAGGCAGGGGCGGTTTCCGGTATCTCTTCGGTGGTCACCTCTCTGATGGTTGTCCTCACTCTGTTCTTTTTCACCCCTCTCCTCTATCATCTCCCCCAGGCCACCCTGGCAGCGGTTATCATGATGGCGGTTATCGGGCTGGTTAACGTCAAGGGCTTTGTCCATTCCTGGAAGGCCCAGTGGTATGATGGCGCGATTGCCATTTTCAGCTTCCTGGTGACCTTATATTTTGCCCCCCATCTCGACAAGGGCATCATCGTCGGTGTGGCGCTGTCCATGGCAGTTTTCCTCTACAAATCCATGCGGCCGGTAGTGGCCAGCCTCTCCCTGAACGAAGACAAGGTCCTGACGAGTGCCGAGCATTACCGCCTCAAGGGTTGTCGCCACATCTCGGTAGTTCGTTTTGACGGCGCTCTGTTTTTTGCCAACGCCAGCTACCTTGACGAGCAGGTTGCCAAATTCCGGACCGAGCAACCCGATCTACGTTATATCCTTCTTGACGCTAAAGGGATTAACGACATGGATGCTTCAGGTGAAGAGGCTCTGGCTATGATCGTTGAACGGCTGCGTAGCGCCAAACTTGGTTTTGCGATGAGCGGGGTTAAAGGTCAGGTAATGGCGGTAATGGAGCGCACCCATCTGTTGGACAAGATCGGTATGGAAAACATCTATGCCACCACCGAAGATGCGGTTGCCAAACTTGTTGGCAAAGTCCATGACCACACCGACCTGCCTGCGGAAGGTTGCCAGAATTGTCCGTTGACCCAATACATTCCAAACGCAGCAAGTTGATGTAAGTTAAGATTTAAGTAAGTAGTTTTTACAAAAGGAGGACACGGGCAAATGCCTTTGTCCTCCTTTTTTTTGCCTGGCGATTTCTGGGCTCAACGAAAGAGATCTTACAACTCTGGAGATAAGGTTTTTCACATTCGTTCGAGGTAGCCAAGACCCCAAATGACAGGGTGGAGAAGGCGAAATGACACGGTGTTGATCAGCTACAGGCCTCTTTTTACTTAATGACTGGCCTGACCAGAATCGTGAACTTGGGCAAATGGTGCAAAGTGTGCACAACTTGCACAGTATTCGAAGGCCTTATCAAACTCTTCCGGTTCAAAGGTAAGGCTCATATTAGTGATCACCAGATTATCGAGGTAGGCCAACAGTTCCTGGTTTTGATTGGAGCAGACGTCTTTCTTGCGGAAGTATTTGCAATAGCGCGGATCTACCATCTTGTTCATCTCTTTTCCCTCCCCACCAATCAGGTCATTCAGCTTGCCCCTTTCAAATCAATAATATCACAACGGCAAGGGCGTTAATCAACAGGAAACATTCATCCTGCCCCGGAACTGGAGTTTCCTTATGGGATTAAAGCAAAAAGGATATTATCGGGCCGTTTTTAGTTGGCGGGAAAACTGAAAGACCTGTTAAGTCACTAAAAAGAACGACCCCTCGCATCATCCTGACCATTTTATGCTTAATCCCCCAGGCAAAGTGATTCGTGAAAGGTGTTTATTTGTTAGATTGTCAAATTGAATGTTGATGGAGTGTTTTAATTTGATCGTCATCAATAGAGGTTAGTGTCCTTGTGGAACTAAAGCAAAAGCCAAGAGCAGAGCAGACCCCTATTTTCGGGACATGGGGGCGAATCTTTATTCATGACAAACCCACTCAATTTAACCGACAATGATCAATTGACAAAATAAAGGTAAAACGATCACAATCAAAAACAAAAGAGGAAAGGATATTCCCGGGTCATCATAGTGAGCATCCTGCAGACAACTGTTACGGCATAAAACGCAGTCTAAACATTTCACCAGATTGCTCACCACCCTAAACTGCCAGTCATAACTTCTGCTTAACCTTCATCAGCCACCGCCCGAACAAAATTGCGGCAGCCAACATCCTGCCAGTCGGCATAGCCCATCTCCAGATTCACGTACCAGGCGTCTTGCCTGCCGTGCAGGTCGGAGCTCCAGAGCCAGCCTTGCCGGGGTTTCGTCTTAGTCTCGATGCCCAACCACGGAAAGTCAAGCAGAGAGAGGAGTTCGGAAACCGTCGGCAGCCGCCAGTTGTCCCGGCCGCCGAAGCCCTCCTTATTCAAACAGTCTATATAGGAGCCTGCCTCCCCAAAGGTCAGCGCCTCTTCGCTGATCCCGGCCTGCCAGGCCAGACCGGTGGTTCGGTCGATAATCTTTCCCGCGCCAACCACAGCCGGATAATTGGCTGAAGATTTTTCAGGCTGGTGCAGCTCATTAAGACCGAAAACCGCCAAGGCCTCTTTACCACAGACGTTGACCGGCTCCTTCCTGGGGACGGCTATTTCCCGGCCGGGGCCGCGAGCGGGGCCGGGACTTTTCCCCTTGCAGTCCTCCGGCCGCAATCGAGCCAGTGCCTCCCGCATCTCGCCCGCCGACTGGAAACGGCCGGCCGGATCGCTATCCAGGGCTCGGGCAAAAAAAACCTCCCAGCCGGACTCGGGGAACAGGACGGTAGCACGCTCCGCCTCAAGGCTGGATGGCACCATTCCGGTCAGCATCCGTTGGAGGAGCACCCCGGCGGAATAGAGATCGGCCCGCCCATCGACCCGGCCCGGCTCACGCTGCTGTTCCGGGGCAACATAGAACGGCGAGCCGATCTGCACCCCTTCCGGCCCTGAAAAAGAGACCTCATCAACCAGGGCCATCCCGAAGTCGCAGATCCGCAGCCGCTCGTCATCGCTTACCATAACATTGCCGGGTTTGATGTCCCGGTGGACCACCCGGTATTTATGGATATGGGCGAGTCCCTCCAGGAGCTGGCTGCCGTAATCGCAGACCTTTGCCGGACTGATCTGCCGCGTCCTTTGGTCGGGCCTGAAACTCTCGCCGATCATTTTTCCGATATTGTTGCAGAGGAACTCCATGACGAAATAGGGCTTGCCCTCTTCGTCCCGGCCGACATCCAGCACATCCGTCACCGCCGGATGGTCCAGGTACGACATGGTTTCCGCCTCGACGACGAAGAGCTCCTCAAGCCGGTCATAGCCGACCATCTCCAGCAAGGCCTCAAAGGGCCGGAGAAGTTTGACGGCAACCACCATCCTATCCGCCGGATCCACGGCTTTGAAGACATCGCTCATGCCGCCGCGCCCGACCTTGCGCAGAATTTGGTAGCGGCCGATTTTCTCCCTCATAGCCCGTTCACCAGAGGAGCCTTATGCCGTTGAATTCGGGAAAGCCCCGGGCGTTGATCAGGTCAACAGTCGCCTGGACATCATAAGGGACCGCCCGGTTCTCGAAGGTGGCCGCGCCGGTGTCCCAGATCAGATATTTAGCGTGGTTGTTCAGCCCGTCCCGCGGCTGGCCGACACTGCCGGGATTGCTCAGGAAGCGGCTGCCGGGAGCAATGCCGCTAAGACCCGGCTGGGCCACTTCGGTCAGATATTCATTTTCTTTAGTGACAAAGCGGGTCAGGTTGTGAGTATGTCCGTAGAAGCAGACCGCTTCGGTAAAGGTGGAGAAAAGCCTCTCCAGCATTATGGCGGAAGGGCTCCAGAGGTAAGTTGTGCAGGAGGTCGGCGGGCAGCCATGCACAAGAAGGGCGCCGTGCCTCTTGAGGCTTAAGGGCAGGGAGGAGCAAAAATCCATGGTTTCCCGGCTCATCAGCTTCCGTGTAATCTCTATGGATTCACGGGTGGCGGGATTCAAGCGTTGCAGATAGGTATCGGTCTTAAGGGCCAGTTCATGGTTGCCGAGCACCGAGTCAATCTCCCGATCGATCAGGGTCCTGACCACCTCCTCCGGTTCGGGGCCGTAGCCGATATTGTCGCCCAGGGAAACGATATGGTCCGCCCCGGCCTGCTCAATATCGGCCAGCACGGCCTCAAAGGCCTTGAAGTTGCCATGGATGTCGGCGATTACCGCAATGCGCATCGTTGACCGTTAATAAGGTTGTCCAGATCTATTGCCCGTAATCCGGGCGGTTATTTGTCTTTTGCCCCCTTACCTTAGCAGTTCCCGGCCGGTTTTCATAACCGATTTTGCTTGATGCTTAAAAAAAATGCCCGCCGGGGTTAAACTCCCCGACCCTGCTTCGGAAAAGGGTTTAAAGGATGAAAGGGATGAGGGGCAAATCTCTATTTACAACATCAATAAATAACCATCCACCACCAGAGGTGGCGGTATTGGTCAACCCCTGAAAAGGGTAAGAATGCCCTGGCCCCCCAAAGGGGGCCGGGTTTGATTGTCCCCTTTGGTAATTTAAAACAATTTTGAGTGGCTACTCTGCCTTTCGTTCTTGTTCCTCTTGATATTTTACATATTTACGTATCAATTCGGCATCTAGCCCGACTGCAAAGGGTAAAGGGGGCTGCTCTTGGCTTTTGATGGTTTTCGCCCCGGAAATACCAGGGATTCTGCATGGAATTCTGAGGACACCTACCTAATTATTTGCCCATAACGAATAAGCAGGCTACCATGTAATCATGGTGTTTTATGGCCGTACCGCCCGAACATAGCCTTTGCGGGCAAGTTTATAGTCTCTGCTGATCTCGCAACTGTCCCCATCCTTCCAGGCCCCGCTGAATCCCATACCGCCTTTTTCGGCAGACCAGAAATTTCCTTCGATGACAATGCCCAGATCCCTGGTGTTGGCGCTGCCATAGTCAAAGGCAAAATACAGCTCGAGGAATTCTTCCTTGGTCGGTAGTCGCCAGTCTGAGTAGCCGCCCAATTCCAGTTTATTTACATAGTTATTGGCCTTTTCCCATGAGGTGAACAGGGGGCCTCTGTCCTGTTGCCACATCAGCGGTGAAGAGCTCGCCTCCATAACGCCATTTCGTGTGGTGAGAGTTGTGGTGCCTGTCAGGGCGCAACCTATAATGAATAGGCATATCAGTGGTAAAAGCGAAAAGATGTTCCGTGCATTAGTCAGCATATCAATACCCCTCTTTTGTTCCGTGTTCCGTCAGCCAGTTGGCCAGGACAGAGCGCCATTCGGGCAGACCCCGATGCATTTTGAACATTTCAAACAGTCCCGGTTGGCCAACTCGCCACTGTCCTTATGATCAATGATACTCAAATTGATGGCGCAAACATTTTCACAGAGCCGGCATTCCCGGCAGCGCTCTCCGTCTATCTGCAGATGCTCCCTGCCACCACCTATTATGTTCTGCAGCGTGCCGATCGGGCAGAATGAGCACCAGGTCCGCTGATGAACAAACAGGCCTAGGAAAATGGCTACGCCCGTGGTCACCGCACAGAGCATCCAGAAAACATTACCCCAGTGGTAAGGATTGAGTGGCTCCTGAAAGCCCCGGTAAAACATGAAGCCAATCAGGCCGAGCACCACCGCCCGCCTGAACCACATATTTCTGACATAAGCTGGAATATTTCGGCTCGGAGAAGCAAGAACCATCACCTTGTCCATAAAACTGCCCCGCGGACAGAGGTTGCCGCACAGGTAACGGCCCCGAAAAAAACTGCTGGTCAGGCCGGTGATGATAACTACTGGCACCGCAAATCCCATTAATGGATATTTCCAGCCCAGGGCGACAGTCAGCACCATGATCCACAATAGAAACCACTGCTGCCGCCGCCTGCCGAGATTTTTGTTTATCTGCATCTTGCATCTGCCTGATCTTGAGTTTAGAAGTACTGGCAATGATCGGCCTTGGCCATTTTTTTATTGAGGAACCAGTTGGCGCCAACGATATCTCTGGCCTCAGGGATCATATTGTCCTCGTTTACCCCGAAGATCTGGGCCGCCATACTGCAGACATACATATTGACCCTGCCGGTTTCCTTCAGGGCCTTGAGAATTTCATAGATATCGTTTGGCAGGCCTGCCTTAGCCACCTGTTCGCGGAGCCAGCCGTCCTGGTCACCATGCCTCCCGTCGACCACCAGTGCTTTTGCCCCTTCTGCAGTCAGGGCTTTTGCTGCCCAATTGACAAAAAGCATATCTACCTGGGTTTCATCCGCACCTGCTGCCAGATAAGCAAAAACCAGGGGGGTCAGAAGTTTGTCATAACTGTCGTCACGAATCACCATTGCCATCTTTTCCATTGTCTTCCTCCGCAATTGGCTGGTTGCAATATACCGACCGACCGGTATATTTTATGAATAAAAAAACTACCTGGCCAGAATGGCCCTCAGGGTCTGGAGACAATCCTCCAGATCAGTTTTCCTTTTACTTACTCGCGACATCATTATCCCGCCCTCGATCACGGCAACAATCATCTTGGCCAGGGACTCCGGGGAATGCACCTGGGCAAGATCGCCTGCACTTACGGCCTGACGCAAATGGTCTGCCAGCAGAGCGGTCCACTTGCGGAAAACCTCCCGGATTATCTCGGCATACTCTTCGTTGCCGCCACTCATTTCCAGGGCCGTGTTGCCAAACAGACAACCACCGACAAAATTGGCTTTCTGCTGCGCCTTCAGGATCGCTGCGCACGAATTCCACAGCTTCTCCAGTGGTTTTTCCCCTTTGAAGGAAGCAGAGAGAAGATCAAAAAATTCCTGCTCGGCATCCTTGAGGACCGCGAGTCCCAGCTCATTTTTGCTGGCGTAGTAGTAGTAAAGGTTGCCCTTTTTGACCCCGGTCGCTGTAATGATATCGCTGATACTGGTATTGTTGAAGCCCTTCTTGACGATGAGCTTTCGAGTTTTTTTCAGAATCCTGTTTCGGGTATCTGCGCCTTTTGCCATTAATGCACCTGTTGATAGTTTGAACCGACCGTTCGGTACAGAACAGAATAACCTGATTAAATATTCTGTCAATTAAATTTTCAGCACGATGACTGGGGAAATCTCCGTTTTCCCTTTGGCTTTACCTCGTCATGGATGTCCCCGGATCTTTCTAAGTTGACTAGATCATTCTAAAATGGCTGGCCCTGCCCTTATAATTTGTTTGACACACTGACCTATGAGTGATAATGCAGGGAGAAGTTGTTTGTTTGGTAAATTGGCCGTTCCGTAATTGAAAAATGGTTTTTAGTAACAGGAGGACATCATGTTAAAGAAAATAGTGTTGACAATAATGGCCGTAGTCTTGACCCTGGCCACCCATGGTTGCGTAAGTAAATCGACCTTTGAGGAGAAAGACGCTGAAGCAAAGCTCCTGAGCGGTAAGCTTGAAGAGCAGAAAGAGAGTTATGACGCTCTGCTCATGGAAAGAGATGAAACCATTAAGAACCTGACCGCAGAAAAAGATGAAGCAGTTCAGCTTGGCGCGGATCGTGAGCAGACCATCACCGTCTTGAAGGACGAAGTCGCCATGCGTGACCAAAAATACGAAGACCTCCAACAAAGTAAGGAGGCCGAGGTTCAAAAGATGAGCGCGACCTACGGCGATCTCATCAATTCGATGAAGGGTGAAATCGACAAGGGACAGGTGACCATTTCCGAACTTAAGGGCAAACTCACGGTTAATATGGTGGATGCGGTTCTTTTTGATTCGGGCAAGGCCGAGGTCAAGGACGAAGGTCTGGTGATCTTGCAGAAGGTGGTTGATATCTTGCAGAGCGTTACTGACAAAGCCATTCGCATCGAGGGCCATACCGATAACGTCCGGATCAGCGGGAAGCTGGCTCAGAAATATCCGACCAACTGGGAGCTTTCCTCGGCCCGGGCCATCAATGTCTCTCGGTTCCTGCAGCAGCAGGGACTGGACCCCGCCAACCTCTCAGCTAATGCTTACGGCGAATTCAAGCCCGTGGCCGATAACGCAACCAAGGAGGGGAGGATGCAGAACAGAAGAATTGAGATAGTCCTTGTTGCCAAAGAATAAATTCTGTCGACAGAAGGGGTATGGTGGCGGTCCGTTCAGACGGACGCACAGTTAAAGAGGGGGCTGTCCTTGGCTGAGATCTTACCACAAAGGTCTCCGGCAGATTTGCTCCCCCCTTGCCCTTGCTCGGCCAACCGAAAAAAGAGTGGTGCTTATGAACTTTTTCCCCTGGCGGGGACGACTGGCGATTATCTTTCTGCTGGTTGCTATCTGCTTTAACCTGATCCTCTATGCGTTTTTTGGGGACCTCAACTACATCTTCAAGTTCATCCTTGCCCAGTTGGGCTTTCTGCCTATCTCGGTTTACCTGGTCACCGTGGTCATCAACCAGCTCCTGGGCCAACGGGAAAAGCAGGTCATGCTCAAAAAGCTCAATATGGTGATTGGCAGCTTCTTCAGCGAGGTGGGCACCGAGCTTTTACGCCTCATCTCATACGGCCAGGGAAACCAGGAGGAGGCCCGCCAATTTCTGCTGGTCGACGCGGACTGGGGGGCGGCAGATTACCAGCGAGCTATTGCCCATTTAGAGAAATGTGACCTCAGTTTCAGCCACGCCGGGATTGATTGGCCAGGGCTGCGCGCCTTCATGGTGGCCGAGAAAAGTTTTCTGCTCAGTTTGCTGGCCAACCCCAACCTGTTAGAGCATGAGACCTTTACCGAGTTGTTGTGGGCGGTATTCCACCTTGCCGAAGAGCTTGGCAGCCGCAGCGATGTGTCAACACTGGCTATCGGTGATTATGAGCACCTCATCGGTGATATCAAACGGGTCAACGTCTTGCTTCTGACTCAATGGCTGGACTACATGGAGCACCTGCAGGAGGACTACCCCTTCCTCTTCTCGCTGGCGGTGCGCACCAACCCCTTTAATCCACAGGCCAAGGCGGAGATCGGCTGAGATGGTCGGGGAGCCCCTGAGGCATGATGTGGATATTCGGTAAATATAAGATTTATGGAGTTGGTGGTGGGAGGGGCCTATTGTTCAAAATGGCCGATATGTAAAGATGGGCAATGGTGAGCGGAACGGAGATGGCATAGCGTTATATTTTGGCAAGTTCTTCCTGGATCTGGGAATGAAAAGCGTTCATTTCTTTAATGACCAGATCAAGGGTTCGGCAGGACGCCATTATTGTCAGCAAATGGAAGTGAATAACTGCTTCCGCTCCAGAGCACCGCATGATAACGGCCCTTTCTGCATAACTGAACACGGCTTCCCGGCATGGCTCAAAGCCGAGCTCTGTTGAGGTTTTGCGGGCTTGGCGGAAAAGGGTGTTGAAGGTGGGACCGAGTTTGTCGAGGTCAATGTTCTGGTCTGTGGCATTGTGGGTAACCAGTTTGCCCGAGGGCGACAGAACGCCTGCGGCGATATAACCTTCAATTTTGCCTAATCTGGAGATCAGGTCTTTCAGACCGGTGTGGATTATTCGGGATTTTCTTTTTTCCCTCTTGGCTGCTGCCTCGGCCTTCTTTCTCGCCGCTTCCTCTTCTTCGGCCTTTTTTTTCGCTGCAGCCTCTTCTTCGGCCTTCC
>JBDLJC010000059.1:0-20514 GCA_039714535.1 Thermodesulfobacteriota bacterium
CCTCCGTTTTGAAAGATTGGGTTCTTTCAATACAGTTTATCAGAGGTCTATCTCCTGATATGCTGATGGGGGTGCCTTTTAGATGATTATCAGGCTTGAGTTGTTGCATTATTCCTACGAATCCTACCGCTGAGTTTTATACAAAAGTTAATAGTCGCAACATACATCGTGAATTTCTCCTGATTTGAGATTGTTACTTGACTATCGTTTTATAACGACTGGGCTGGTGTTACAGGAAGTAGTTTTAAGGTCTGAGGGGTTGCCATGGCTCAATTGAGATTTATATGGTATATATAGAATCCAATTGTCGCAGATTTACGGGTTTGGCTTGAAGAGTTAGATACTAGAACGCCAAGAAAAAACGACGGTACTTTTGGCGGCGCAATATGATAGACGCCGCCACCATCACCTAACCGGAATCACCATCTATTATTTATAATGGGTGGTGATTTCGCTTCGGTTTTCTCTCTTAAGGGCCGCGAGATCCAGTTTATCTCGTTTCCCCTGCTGCAATTCTGGAGTATATTAAAGCCATTATTACTACCTATCAAAACGCCTTTTTAGCTGGTTGCTAGATTAATCGTCCTTCTGGACAACGGATAAACGACCGCTTAAGTTTTCTTGTCAGTCCATACCGTATTTATCTGCCGATATTTCAGGAAATTTATGAAGCTGAAAATTTTGTCTTTTTTTATTGTTGTGGCCTTATCGATCCCGGTTAATTCTTTTGGGATTGAGGGGCGGTGTATGGAAGGTGACTGTCAGAATGGGCGGGGGACCTGGGTGTTTCCTAACGGGTCTAAATTTGTTGGCGGTTGGCAGGATGGCAAGCGACATGGCCAGGTAATCTGGATTTCGGTTGAAGGCGAAAAGGACGTTCGTGAGTATAAAAATGGGGTAAGGCAGGGAAAGTGTGTTGAGGGTGACTGCGTGAATGGGACCGGCTTGGTCATCTATTCGGATCGATCCCTGTATGCCGGTGTATTCAAGGATGGACAGAGACAGGGCCAGGGCAACTGGTCACAGCCTGGCGGCTCTAAATATGATGGATCCTGGGAAAATGATAAAATCCAGGGCTATGGCACCTTGACCTATCCCAATGGTTCAAAATATGTCGGCACCGTAGATGATGGCAGGCAGCATGGCCAGGGGACCTATACCTTTTCTGACGGCAGCAGTTATGTCGGTGAATGGGAGTATGGAGAGCAGCAGGGAAATGGCCAGGGAACCCTGCTGAATAGTGACGGGTCCAAATATGTTGGGGGCATTAGGGATGGGAAGCCAAATGGGCAAGGAAGTTTTACCCACCCCGATGGCAGTGCATACGAAGGAGCGTGGCAGAACGGGGTGTACCACGGTCAGGGTAAATATACCTTTTCTGATGGTGCAGCATATGAGGGACAGTTTCAGGACGGTGAATTCCACGGCCATGGTTCTTTGACAACTGTTGGAGGTAGCACCTATGTCGGGGGGCATAAAAACGGTAAGCCGGACGGGCAAGGTGTTTATAAGTATGCAAATGGCGCAAAGTACGTGGGGGAATACAAAGAGGGGAAATGCCAGGGCTGGGGAACATATGGGTATCCCGATGGCAAGGAGTATGTGGGTGAATGGCAAAACGGTAAACCGGATGGACAAGGCACGTTTACCTACGCAGATGGCAGTAAGTATGTAGGGGAATGGCGGAATGGCCAAAAACACGGGCAAGGGGCGATGGTTAAAGACGGGGTCAGTGTTTTGGCAGGCGTGTGGTTGGCAGGTGTTTTTAGCGGGAATCAATAAACGGTTGCGGCCAATTCTTTTGCGCGTGGCAGTACTTTCAGCACGGGGTTTCTCTTAAGTTATGGCGTTAATAGATTTGCAGGATATCTCCCTCGCCTTTGGCGGGGCTCCTTTGTTTGCCCGGATCAGTATGCAGATTGAGGCAGGTGAGCGGGTCTGTCTGATCGGGCGGAACGGTGAGGGGAAATCGACCCTGATGAAATTAATCGCCGGAGAGATTGAATCCGATGGCGGCAAGATATTCAGGCAGCAGGGGCTGGTGATTGCCCGGTTGCGCCAGGAGGTGCCTAATCATATCTCCGGTACCATCTATGATGTGGTGGCCGGGGGGATTGGCGAGTTGCTGGAGTTGTTGGCCAGACACCACGCGGTCATCAATCGGCTGGCTGACGGCCACGATGCCGAGTTGCTTGACGAGCTGGCGGCTGTGGAGCAGGAAATGGCTACGGCTGATGCATGGCAGGCCGAGCAAAGGGTTGAGTCGGTGTTATCCCGCTTGCAGCTAGATGCCGATCAGGAGTTCGCCAGCCTCTCCGGCGGGATGAAAAGGCGGGTTCTGCTGGCCCGGGCTCTGGTCAATGAGCCAGACCTGTTACTTCTCGATGAGCCGACTAATCATCTCGATCTGGCGGCAATTTCCTGGCTGGAGGAATTCCTCTTGTCTTGCAAGTGCGCACTTCTATTTGTGACCCATGATCGGGAGTTACTTAAAAAGATTGCCACCAGAATTATTGATCTGGAACGGGGCCGGGTTACGAGCTGGCCGGGGGATTATGCCACTTATCTCAGGCGGAAAGAGGAGATGTTGGCCGAGGAGGTTACCCATAATGCCCGCTTCGACAAGAAATTAGCCCAGGAAGAGGTCTGGATCCGTAAGGGGATCAAGGCCCGGCGAACGCGTAACGAAGGAAGGGTCCGGGAACTGATGGAGCTGCGGCGTAGCCGTCAGGCCCGGCGCGAGCAGCTGGGCAAGGTGCGGATGGATATCTCCACGGCGGCGGTGTCCGGTAAACTGGTGGCGGTCTTGAAAAAAGTTGGTTTTTGCTACGACAATAAGCCGGTGATCAAGGATTTTTCCACCACCGTAATCCGGGGGGACAAGATTGGCATTATCGGTCCCAACGGCGCCGGTAAGACCACCCTGTTACGGCTCATGCTGGGCGATCTACCCCCTGATCATGGTGAGATAAGGCGCGGAACCAATTTGCAACCGGTCTATTTTGATCAACAGCGCGCCCAGCTCGATCCGGACAAGACCGTGCTCGAAAATCTCGGCGATGGTGGTGACACCATTGAAATCGATGGTCGGCAACGTCATATTATTGGCTATCTGGGGGATTTCCTCTTCACCCCGGATCGGGTGCGCTCGCCGGTCAGGATCCTCTCCGGTGGTGAGCGGAACCGTCTGTTGCTCGCCAAGCTTTTTGCCAAACCTTCTAATGTTCTGGTGCTTGACGAGCCGACCAACGATCTTGATATGGAGACTTTGGAGCTTCTTGAGGAGCTATTGATGGAATACAAGGGGACGGTTCTGCTGGTCAGTCATGATCGGGCCTTTATCAATAATGTAGTGACCAGCACCATCGTCTTTGAAGGTGAGGGCAGGCTCCAGGAATATGCCGGTGGTTATGATGATTGGTTGCAACAGCGTCCGGTCGTTACTGAGGAAAAAGCGGTAAAACAGGAATCAGTAAAGGAGCAGGCGCCAACCAACTCAAAGTCGCCCCGCAAACTTACTTTCAAGGAAGCCAAGGAGTTGGAAGTTTTACCGGCCAGAATCGAGGAGATGGAGGCCGAGCAACAAAAACTTTACGCGACCATGGGTGAGCAGAATTTTTATCAGGGTGATGGCGGTGCTGTTGCTCAAGCCAAGGTTCGTCTCGAAGAACTTGAGGGGTTGCTGGCGGAAGCATATCACTGCTGGGAGGAGCTTGAGGCTTGTCAGGAAGAACATCTATCTTTTAAAAGGCAATAGTTAGTCAAGCGGGAGGTTTAAGGCATGTTTGCCGTGATTAGAAATATCATTGAGGGTAAGAGCGCTAATGGTAAGGAAGGCAGGAAAGATCTGGAACAGAAAAAGCATGTCGCGGCCGGAGTGCTGCTTTTGGAGGCGGCCCATATCGACAATGAATGCACTGAAGAAGAGATGGAGCATATTGTTGCAACTCTTAGAGCCAAGTTTGATCTGTCTGATGATTGTGTCGCCGGTTTACTCGAACTGGCCCATGATGGCAGAGAGCAGGCCGTCGATCTCTGGCAATTTACCAACCATATAAACCAGCATTTCCCTCCGGCGGAAAAATTAGCGGTAATGGAAGATGTTTGGCGAATTGTCCTTTTAGACGGACAACTGGAAAAGCATGAAGATCATTATGCCCATAAACTTGCCAACCTCCTCCGTCTGAGCCATAAACAGATGATCGATGCCAAGTTGAGGGTCCGGGCGCAAATGGCAGGGAAGTAAAGTGGGGACAGGTTTTGCCTGGATTTACGGACTGTTCTCAGAGGTTTAGTCTCACCAGTTTCGGTGATTTTGCGTCCTAAGCCCCTATTCCGTTACCGGCAGAGCAGAGCCTAGGTTGTTTCTTCTTCCAGCATCCGGCCACCCACGAAATTATCGTTGATATGTTTGACCTGGCAGATCCGATTGATTTTACCTTTGGCGTTGCCGTCCAATCTGAAACTCAGCAGGACAAAGTCGCCAACATTTATTTCCTGCTTGTCTAGCACAATGAAGCCGATTCCGCCTTTTGATAAATCAATTACCAGGCAGTTGGGTTTTTCCGGGTCGGCTTGGATATTCTCCCACTGGATATCGGCGCGAGCCTTTTTTTCCTCCTGCCAGTTGGCGATGATCTCGTAAAATCCGGTGAAATCCACTTGCTTACGTGATTTGTCGCGAAATTCAACTTCCACTAAAAAAATATTTTTACAGGAACATTTTACTTTGAGGTGGTGCTTGGAGGCCAAGGCTGATATTGATACTTCGGTAATTTTTTGGCAGCTCGGGCAATTTATGCTGGCAGTATTTCTTTGGTCATCGATGTAGGTTTTGGTTGTATCCATTACTCCGCCTGTTGTTTATTGGAAGTGCTGCGCGATAAGTCATATCACTCCAGACGTTCCGGTCTTATTCTGTAACCGAACATCTTGCCCGTGGAATCATCTTAGACTAAATCTATCTGTAGATACAAGTTCCAAGTGCAACAGTATCTATTCACCGCTTGACTATAAACCAGACTGGATTTGGGCCAAGGACCCTTTCTTATCCCCTGCCATGGTCGACCTTTAAAAATGTTCTGGCATGTGAATATGGACGCCAAATCTTCAGCTGTAATTAATTATTTGGCTCTTCTTAAATGAATCGGTAATCATCCAGAGTCTTCCTGCTCCCATTACGTCTAAAGTTACTCCGTCGATTAAACTCCTGCCCTTAATGGGGAACAGCCAAGTTTTTCAGCCGCAGCCGGGCTTCACTATTGCCCGGATCTCTGGCCAGGACCCGCTGATATTCCACACGGGCATCAAGTTTCCTGCCCATCTGCCGGTAGGCATCACCAAGGATGATCCGGACTGCGGAGGTGCTTGGCAGGGCTTTAATTCCCTTGTTGACCACAGTTAGGGCCAGATCGTATTCACGGGTCCGGTAATAGTAATTAAATATTGTTTTGATATGCCACGGTTTGAGGTCCTCCGCTCTAGCCATGATTTTGACCGCCTGTTGGTATATTCGCGCTGCTTCAGGTGCGCGGCCGGTGCTGGCCAGGAAAGAAGCAAGTTTTATCCGGGGATAAATGTCAGAAGGGGCCAGGGATATTGCACGTCCGAAGGCAGCCTCTGCTTCTGCATGTAGTCCGCTCTTATGCAAGAGGTTTCCCAGCTGGATCCGGCTTCGGCTATCATCCTGAAAACGCTCGACGCCCTGCCGGGCTACCCGTAAGGCGTCCTTTAACATCTTGAGCCGCGTGTAGTAATTGGTGATCAGGCGATATCTTCCAGGCGTTATCTCTTCGCTGGTTTCAAGCATGGACTCAATCTGGCGGATGACCGCAGTAGTTTCATGTAGTCGATCGATTTGATCCAGAAAACGCACCAGGGTCAGCCTGGGTCTAATCCCGTCCGGCAAGATTTTCTGCAATGTCTCCCCTTTAAACCCGGCGGTCGTCAGGATGGCCAGTTGGTTGGTCAGTTGGCGCGGGTTCAGGGTTAATCCGGTCTGCAACTGCTTGAAGCCCTTGGCTGGTTGCTGATGGTCGATCAACCAGTTGCCGTACAGCAGGTGAAATTCAGGGGTTACCGGGTTGATCAGGGTTGCGGCCCTAATCAGCGGTTCCGGGTCGATCCCGGTCTTGATCGTGTTCAAGAAGGTACCGTACCGTTGCAGGTATTCACCTTTGAGCGGGGCCAGTTCGATGGCCTGGCGAAACGCCGTTGTAGCGGTTTCATTGTTGTGCAGAAATGACTCAATATTGGCCTGCAGATAGAAGTTTCTGGCTGCCAGAGGGTCAAGCTGCACTGCCAGGTCGGCCCGGGTTTTCATGGCCAATAGTTTTTCTTTGGAAATATTTGTATTCAGGGAGGTATGCCTGACTGCATTAAAATGACCGGTTGCCATCATGGCCCTGATATTGAGCAAGAGCCCGGCCAGAAGTAAGAGGGTGACGACCACGGTTGGGAGCAGTAGTTGTTGCCTAGTGAAGTTATAAGTTGCTAGCATTGATCTTTTACCGGTTTGTCTTCTGCTTGCCGCTCCAGAGACGAGTAGGCCGCAGATGGTGAAGAAATAAAGGCCGTTTGCCCCGTTATAAAAATTAAAGTCCGTTACGCTGTGCAGGAAGATTGAGAACATCCCGGTAAGGCTGGCACCCCACAGATAAATGGCGAATTGGTCATGGCGATTACGAATAATCTTGCCTGCTGCCTTGATAACATTGAACAGGAAGGCCACGACCAGAAACGTACCGACCAGGCCGGTGGTACTCAATAATTCGAGATAATCATTGTGGGCATGGGTAATTATTCTGTTGACGAATCTAAATGTCTGATAGGCTGGAAATGTTGTTGCAAAAGAACCGGCGCCGCTGCCGGTCAGGATAAAATCTTTAAGCATCGGCAGGGTATCCTGCCAGATCAGGAACCGGCCGTTATCGATGCCGCCAGCGCTTTTGATTTGGAGAAATCGTTCAATAATCGGTTCCCAGCCGAACCAGCCGACAAAGATCAGGGTGGCGATCGGTATCAGGATGAAGCGCAATCTCTGGTTGCGGAGAGATTTTCTTTGGGCCAGGACGAAAAGCAAACCGAACAGGGCAATACATAAGCTGATAATACCACCACGGGAGAGGCTGAAGAAAACCGAGGTGGCCATAATGGTGGCCGCTACCCCAAGCAAAGTATGACTGCTGACTCCGGGTTTGTTGAAAAAATCAATAAAACTCTCCCTGAAGGTGGTCAGCCCCTCTCCGGTAGGTTTGGTCCATAGAAATAAGCAGAGGGCAAGCGGGAAGATCATCTCCATATAGCCGGCAAAATGATTGTGATAGACATATGGACCCATAACCGTTTTGCCGGGAGCGGCGCGGAACCAGTAGATAAGGCCATCTGCCGAGACCCTTTGCCCGATTGCCAGGATGGCTATAGAGGCGCCGGTAAATACTATGGTGTAGATGGTTGTTTTTAACCGCTGGCGTTTGTCGGTGAGTTGGATAGTCAGGAAATAGAT
Organism: Thermodesulfobacteriota bacterium; assembly: GCA_039714535.1. Lineage (GTDB taxonomy): Bacteria > Desulfobacterota > Desulfobulbia > Desulfobulbales > JAGXFP01 > JAGXFP01. Next base: position 7,505 of record JBDLJC010000059.1, read on the forward strand.
GGCGCTATAGGCTGCAAACCGGAAAAATTCAGCCAGAGTGGCTTTCTTGTGCAGAGAAATTGATAGCCAATTGAGCGGCGAGATCAGGCCGACGCTGCTCGCATAGAGTTCGTAGGTGGCCGGGGAGAAAAACTTAAGAACCGGCCCTGGCAGCGGCAGTAATTGGAGGAGGAAGAATCCGGGCAGCAGCAGGATAAATAACAGGCCTGGTGTCTTTCGTAGCGGCCGGGTCTGGTTCCGGTATCTGGCCAGGAAGAAGAGGGAAGTGGCTGCAAATACCGTGCTTTCCATAAAGGTCAGGGACCAGGTTTCACAGGTGCCGAAGGCCAGGGGGGCAATAATCAGGGCCAGGAGATAGAGAAAGAATGATGTCTTAGCCATAGATATCATGCCCCGCTAGGACAGCTTGCGGGTTAGCAAAAACCAGACGCTGTGCTTCCCTGTTGCCGATCAGTTTGGTGGCGATTTTCAGGCCCTTGGCCAGTAGTGGCTGGCGGTAATCAACCCCATGACCGTCTGAGGCAAGAAAATGGACCAGGCCGTTTTGCAAAAGGTAACGGGCGCATTTTTCCGGGTCTGGGCCAAAGCTGCCGGTCAGGCTTCCGACCGTTAGTTGCACATAGACTTGCTCATCAAGCAGGTTTTTCAGTAACTGCGGTCTGGCAATAATGTTGGGGATCCGTTCTGGGTGGGCGATGATCGGCTTGAAGCCATGCACCCGTAAATTAAAAATAAACTGGCCGGCCCCGACCGGCAGATGGGTCAGGGGGAACTCGATCAGGATATATCTGGTGGAATTGATGGTGCGGTCGGTAAGTAGGGCCGGGGCGGCCATAGCGTAGGTCTCAGCCCCGGGCAGAATCTCCAGCTGGAGCCCTTTTTTACGTAAGGCCCCATTTAAGTTCCGGCATGCGGTTGCTATCTGGTCTGGGGAGGGAACCTCGCTGCGGATGTGTGGGGTGGCCACGATTTTAGTTATACCGTCGGCCTCGGCAATTTCAGCCATGGCCAAGGATTGCTGTAGCGAAGCTGGGCCGTCGTCAAGGCCCGGCAGGATATGGCAATGCAGGTCGATCATGGTCCTGCTGTCCTGGAAAGATGATCAGTTTCCGTTTTGGCCGGGAGTGTAATAGGCGGAATATTTATAGTATCGGCCGCCGTAGTAACTTCCGTAGCCGTAGCCGGATCTCTTGCGATTAAGGGCATTAATAACCAGGCCCAGCGGATGGGCGCCGGACTCGTTGAGTGAGCGGAAACCACTGGTCAGAATTTCGTAGGTGCTTTTGCCAGCCTTGGCGACCATCAGGGTCCCCTCTGCAGCCTGGCCCAGAAGAAGGGTTTCTGTGGCACTGAACAGCGGGGCGGAATCGATGAAAATAAAATCAAATTTTTCCTCGAGACCGGTCAACAGGGCTTTGAATTTGTCAGACACCAGTAGCTCGGAAGGGTTGGGCGGGATCGGGCCTGAGGGGATAATAAAGAGGTTGTTCTCCTCTTTGACCTTGTGGATGATCTTGTCGCCTTCCACCCCGGCCAGATAGGTACTGAGGCCCGTGGAATTATCAGTTGCAAAGATCTTGTGAATTCTCGGTTTTCGGAGGTCACCATCAATGATCAGGACTTTGTATTCGGTCTGGGCAAAGGTCCGGGCCAGATTAACGGTGGTCGTGGTCTTGCCTTCCTGGGGCAACATGCTGGTGATCACGATCTTCTTGGGCGGCTGATCAGCCGCCGAGAGCAGGATTGCGGTCCTGATCGATTTGAAACTTTCGGAGAAAGAAGAGAACTCACTGGCCATGGTGCCCTTTTCGGGATCGAACTCATCATTTCTGAACTGGTCGATTACGCCCAGAACGGAGACACCGAGCCTGGATTCTGCCTCATCAGGAGAACCAATGGTGTTGTCAAGGTACTCAATAAAAAACGCGAGACCGATCCCGCCAAATAACCCCAGGATAATACCCAGAAGAAGATTTCTGGCCTTCTTCGGACTGGCGGGATTACGAGGGTTTTTCGCTTCTTCGATGATCCAGATATTAATATTGCTGGTCTGCTCGGTCACCTTCTTTTCCTTAATCTGGGTAAGGAGTGATTGGTAGAGAGCCCGGTTGATTTCTACGTCCCGCTGCAGCATCCCGTACTGGATCATTTTCTGGTTGAATCGTTGGGCCTCTTTCTTGGTTTGATCAACGATCTGCTGGAGGTTCGCCACTTGCGAGACTCCGACTTCGGTCTTGCTCTTCAGCAGCTTAATCCTGCGTTGCAGTTCCTTCTCTTTTTCAGATTCGAGGGTCTGGGTGAGTGAGGTGATCTCGCCGTTGATATTGATCATCTTCGGGTGTTTCGGCCCGTATCTTTTTGACAGCTCAGTATATTTTTGCTTAGTGTCCAGGAGCTGCTGGGTCAGTGTTTGGAGTAATGGGGTGTTGGCTGATATATCGAGGATGGCGTCGATCTTGTCGAAATTATTGCCAGCCTTTAAAACCTTGTTGTAGATGATGGCGGCTTTGTTCTGCTTGGTTACTGCTTCGGAAAGTTTGCTGCTGAAATCTGAAAGCTTCTCTGGCAGGACGGCGATCTTGTTCTGCAGGGTAACGATCTTACTGTCGGCCATGTACTGTTGCATGGCTTTTTCGGAAGTCTCGAGCTTCCGCATTTCTTCGGCGGCCTTCTCCGTCATCCACTGGAGGGTATAGCCAACGGAGGCCATTTTCATTTCCAGAACTTCGTCCATGTAGGCCTTGGCGGTGGCATTGACGACCTTCTGGGCGATGACCGGGTCAGGGTGGTGGTATGAAATCTTGAAGATCTGGCTGTTCCGAATCGGGCTGACCGTGATGCTCTCCATGATCTCGTAGGCGAGGAGATCCTCATCTGAAATTTGTTCTGAAGCGGCTGTCGGAGAACCGGTTTTAACTGTCGAGGTCGGCAGCAGGGCCAAGATAAAGGATTTAACCGGTGAAAGCCATGAGGTTACGATAATCTGCTCTGTAGTATTGACTAGGGCAAGGGCCTTAACGACTCTGGATGCAACATTATAACTTTTGATTAGCTCGACCTGGGTCCCTTCAAAACTTGGATCAAACCGGGAGTAATAGCCCCCCGTACTGTCCAGAGAGCTGTCCTGACTCTTCTTGATCAGAACCTTGGCGCCTGCCTGGTAGATAGGAGTGGCGGCAAGGGTTGCGATTAATACCACAGTAAAGGTCAGGATGAAAAAGATCACCACCGTGTTAAGCCTCTTGCGGATCACCTTAATATAGTCACGGAGGTGAATTTCCTCTTCCGCAGGCTCATGCGTCATTATTTGCTTGCTATGCTTTTGCATGGTTTAGAAGAAACTCTCCGGAACTATTATCACATCACCGGGCAAGATCGGTATGTTAAAAGGGGCTTTTTCGATTGTTGTCTCCTCGCCGTTGGTTTGGCGAATTATTTTGACCTTGCCCTTGGCTGCCAGGTCGGTAAAACCACCGGCCTTGGATACCAATTTAATCAGGGTCATATCTGCTTCCAGTTGGTAGGCGTCCGGTTTGTTTATCTGGCCGCTTATGAAGATCAGGATGCTCTCCGGGATGATAATAACATCACCGGGCAGGATCGATTCATCCATTCTGGTGTTTTCCAGAATGGTTTCAATGCCATCAGTCTCTCTGATGATCTGGACTTTGTCTTTGGCGGCAAGTTCTGTAAAACTGCCAGCCAGGGTAATGGCCTTGACCATGGTCATGCCATTTTCAAATTCGAAGGCTCCTGGATTTTTAACCTGACCATTAACAAAGATGTTTTGGGCTCGGAACTTGGTAATGAAGACATTGACCTGGGGGTCAATGATGTAGTCGCCGGATAGGGCGGTGGAGATCATCTCAGAAATCTGGGGAATGGTCAATCCCTCAACTTTCATTTGGCCCAGCAGGGGGACGATTATGGTGCCGCGCCCGGAGACTCGGACGGTGGTGGTCATGTCCTCATGGTCGTAGACGTTGATCTGGAGAACATCACCGTCATCGACAATGTATTCTGTCGCTGTCATGGTGGCAGGCGTGGCTGCCAGGAAAATGGCCAATAGCGCCAAGAGAAGGACCTTTGTAAGATGGTAACTTTGTCTCATCTTGTTGACTTTAACCGGATATCGGGAAAAATCAATTTCATAATTGTGGAAGGGTGAGTGGATCACTGGGTATTTGGCTGCTTGTCGTTGGTGTTTAGAGATAGGCCGTTAACCTCAAGAAAACCGAATTGGACGTGAAGTCATAATTATCAAAATTAGAGTCACGTTCAGCGAGGGAATAAGACAGGCTGACAATGAACCAGTCCTTCGTCAGGTAATCAATCGTAGGAGTAACCAGGATCGTGGTATCCTCTCTCTCCGCAGTAACAGGTCCAACCGAGATAAACCCATTGAACTCGTCTCGGTAATAGGAGGTGTCAAGATTCGCCACGATCTTGGCGGAAAGTTTCTGCCTGTAATTCAATGAAACCTGGTTGTTAATAATGAAATTGGTGCCGGCAACAGTCGATTCTGTCAGCCTCCTGGTCCCAGTCAGGTCGATCGAGGTCTTGCTTGAAAAAGAGTGAGCCAGTTGTAGTTCGTAGAAGACTTCATCTGTGTCTGCATCCGCAAGACTGGCATCCTCATGACTTTTAGAACTTACCCCGATCTTTAATTGGCCGGATGATTTGGCGGTATGATGCCACTTGATTCCGACATTGCCATTCTGAATCTCGTTGGCCGGAAAAATCTGGAAATCGTAGTCGATATCGATAAGTTGATATTCTGCGAAGATGGCGGTCTTGGCCGACATGTCAAAGGAAAGGCGGCCGCTATAAGAGATGTCCTGGCGGTCACGGCCATCATTTCTGAGCGCGTCATAGTCAAGCTGGAAGCCGCTGTAGCCCAAGGCAAGATCCGTCCTGCTGCCCAACTTAATGCCAACCACCAGGTCAAGAAGATCAGACTGATATTCATCAAGCAGGGCGGAACCGGAAAAAGCGTCAGCGGAAACCTTGTACTCGCCGGCCAAGTCAAAGCTCACCCCGCCCTTCAGATTAAACTGGAGAAGGGCTTCCGCCCGGTGATGGTCCATGTTTCCGCTGGAATTATCGGTGTAGCTTTCAACGTCGGCCTGGTAAAGGAGCGAGGTTTGGAACCGATGGAAACTGTTGCTGGAAGCACGTTCACCCACCAGGCCGCCGGGGGAAGGGTTTGAAGTGCGGAAAGAGGCGCCATGCATATCTTTCACTCCAGGATAAGCCAACATAAGACCTGGAGAGATGGTTGTCAGGTAGTCATTTTCCTCATTGGTTGAGGCGTTATAGATGTTATCAGAATAAAGACCGGTCAGGGAGATATAGGGATGAATATAACCACCGCTGGTCCCGAGCAGGTCGGAAGAGCCGCGGCCTGCTACTGGCCGGAAAGTCTTCTGGCGGTTGACGTCCTGGCTCAGACCGAGATCGTCGTCAGCCGTCACTTTGTTGCTGGCCCGGATGTCTTCAGCGAAGACGTTTAGCGCACTCGTTAGGGTGGTCACGGTCAGGAAGCAGAAGAGAAGAATTTTTCTTGTCTGTTTAGGGCACAACATCGGTGTCTCCGGGATTTATGATCTGTAATCCCTGGTGGTGAGATTTAATTTGGTTTTTACCGTAACGCAAGAGGCGGATAGGGGGCATGTTTGTCGATTCCAGCAGGAGAAGGGCATTGGTCTGCTGCGCGTCTCAGAGTGTAATTACCTAGAATGTTGATGGGCTCGCAGGTGGAGGTATGTCTGCCCCACCGGCAGTGCTATCAGGGTGGCTTGGTTCTGGTGGGGGCTCTGAGCCAGCCAGAACGGCGATGACAACCCGCATGTCCATTCCGGCCGCAGAGGCGGCTGGAATTATCTCTGCTCGGCCGATATTGGCGTTAATCAGGGCAAGAATAATCGCCTGATCGCTAAAACCGGCGGCCAGCGCCGCACAGACAACCTCGCCAACCGACTTTCCCTCGGCCCGGGCCTCTACCGTTGCTTGATTAAGCCCGCTTGCGGCGGCATTGCCGGCAAATTCCTGTTTCAAGGAAGAACTGAAAACGTCGCAGGGCTTGGCCTGGGCCAAGGAGAATGACATAAGCAGAGCCATGGCTGTGAGCATAGCGGTAAATAATTGTTTCATAATATGCGGTCTCTACTGATATTGAGATTAGCTATGAATTGTCGCTAACCTTATTTCCGCAAGATATCATGGAAAAGATGTATTATCAATAATAAAGACTTGTTTGCCATACCATGGAAAAGGTGAGCCTTGTTGGCCGTTAGCTGAAGGTTTAAGCTCTAAATCTACAGAAGACATAACGGCAAAAAGCAATAAGTGAACCCAGGTTTTTGGTGATAGATATTGTTTTTTTTGTTACTGAACAATCTTTAGCTAAATAATTTGGCCCCTGCTGTAGGGGAAGCTCATTTCAGGCGAGATTTTCCTGATCTATTATTTTCTTTCCATTATATAATTTGGTTATGGCTCATCGCTATTCTGAAATATATCGCCAGATCTCAAGGGGTGTTGACCTGGGTCTGGTGGCTTTTTCTTTTGTCCTGGCCTATTTCCTTAAACAGCGTTTGCCGTTGGGGATGGCCGGCCTCTCAGCCGGGCCGAATTACTACCTGCTTTTGCTCCTGATGATTATTTCCTGTAACTTCAGCTTTAAGTTTTTCCGAGTGTCTGATGGTGGCCCGGAAGGCGTGATAAAGCTCTTGCTTCGGCAACTGAAAGGCGTTTTTGTGGGGGTAATTGTTTTCATTGTCGCAGTCTATGCCCTGCATATTACCGATCTGAGTCGTTTGTTCTTGATCCTGTTTTTTTGCCAGACCGTCGGCCTCCTCTTCTTGAAAAGTCGTTTGCTTGATTTATTGAATGACCGGTTCCATGGATTCGGCTCACAAAATATTCTGATTATTGGCAGCAGGGCCAGGGCTAGGGATACCATCAGGACAATACTGTCGGCCCGGGGTGAACCATTTCGGATCATTGGGTGTCTGGATGTGGACCCGGCCAGTCTGGGTAAAGTTGTTGCCGACCGGGTAAAGGTGATTGGAACCTTGGCCGATTTCCGGGACATTTTATATGCCAATGCGGTTGATGAAGTGATCTTTGCCGTTCCGATGAATGAGATCGACAATCCTAACAGCTTGATCCTGATTGCCGAGGAAATTGGCGTCCATATCAGGATTCTGCCGGACTGGCAGATTCAGCAAGTCATGTATCAGGGCGCCACCGCAGATATTGTCTTTGAACAGTTCTTCGGCTTGCCAACCTTGTCATTTTCATCAACTCCCCGGCAAACAACCCAGCTTTTCGTCAAAGAGCTTATTGATTACCTGGGTTCGGCTTTCGGCCTGGTGCTCCTCTCCCCTTTACTACTCCTGATCGCTGCTCTGGTCAAGGTGTCCTCTCCTGGCCCGGTCATCTTTACCCAGGAACGTAGTGGCTTGAACGGTCGCCTTTTCAAGCTCTACAAGTTCAGGACTATGGTCCGTAATGCCGAAGAACTTAAGGATGAGCTGGCAGAGGTCAACGAGCAGGATGGACCGGTCTTCAAGATCAAACAGGATCCCCGAATCACTTCTCTTGGTCGGATTCTCCGTAAGACCAGCCTGGATGAACTGCCCCAGTTGTTTAATATACTGAAGGGCGAGATGAGCTTGGTTGGGCCCAGGCCTCCTATTCCGTCTGAAGTTGAGCATTATCAAGCCTGGCAGCGCCGCCGTCTTTCTATGAAACCGGGCCTTACCTGTATCTGGCAGGTCTCGGCCCGAAATAAAGTATCGTTCGAGGAATGGATGAAACTGGATCTTGAATATATTGATAACTGGTCACTGTTGCTTGATCTGAAGCTGTTGTTCAAAACGATCCGGGCGGTGTTTTTTACCTCCGGGCATTGATGGTGGCTCCCGGCAGGCTGTCTGGCTTGATATGTTCAGTGTTTATGTTATATTCTGTATGGTTATGGATTTTCAGGTGTCGGCTTGATCGGATGTTGCCGGTAAGTTAGGGGCTGAGGAACGATTCTTGTCGTGAGGGCTTGCAGAAGGTGACTTTGGTGCGGAATAAAATCGGATTTCATTTGACTTGCGTTGCCATGGGGCTAGTCCTGACTCTTTCTGGTTGTGTCAGTAAAGAACAGGCTGTGATCAGGGTCGAACTTACCGAGGCCGAGGCCATGTTTAAGGCCGCTGAAATACTCGGGGCAGACACCCAGGCCCCGGCTGAGATGGCCCGGGCCCGTAGTGAACTTGATAGGGCTGGTTTATTGCTCAACTCCGATCCTCGGAGTGGGCGTCTTTCAAGTAATGTCAGGCAGAAATCCGATAACAATAGAGAATCGGCAGAGAGTGTCCGGAGGGCTTTGGTTGAAACTGAGCAGGCCTTGGTTATGGTTGGAGCAGGTTGGTCGGAGGCCGATACCCGAGACCTTAATGTCAGTGACCTCCCGGCTGAGACTTTGCTCGGGTTGCGCCAGGAGATTGAGGCTGATGTGCGGGAGACGACCAGGCAGACGGTTGCAGAGTGTCAACAGGATCTCAGTACTGCTCAGCAGGATAGCCTGAACCGGGAGAGGCTTAATGCCGCCCGGTTGAAAAATATCCGTCAGTCTTTGCGATCCGGATCGGTGGTCCTGTATTCGGCTCTTGTCGATGAATTTGCTGATGATCTGAATGGCTGGGGGGCTGAGATTGACCGGGAAACCCTGGCAGTCCGGTTTGTTGGTGCGGCCACGGCTTTTAAAAATGGCTCAACCTGGGTCAATCGCCCCCTGCGCCGGATCCTGGAAGACTTCTTCCCGAGACTCGTGAAGGTTGTTGGTCGGCCTGAATATAAGAGCCTGGTTGAAGAGATTGTGGTTACGGGGTACGCCTCTACCGGCTATAGGCTGGCCGGTGATGAGCGGGAACGCCATCATCTGAATATGCTTCTCTCCCAGGAAAGATCCGCCAACACGGTCCGTTTTCTTCTACAGCAGCCCACCCTGCAGGGGAAATGGCTGAAAAATCATCTGGTTGCCGCTGGTATGGCGGATAATCAACCGATCCTAACTGGTACCGGCCAAGAAAATGAAAAACTGTCCCGCCGGATCGAAATCAGGCTTATTATGGCAGATGGTTCTGTAGGTCAAAAGCCTGAGGTGGGCAGTGGTTTGGCTAATTGACGGCTGGCATTTACCGACGCTAGGTTTGGATGGGAAGATGTTTTCTCCGCGTCAGTCGTTAAGCCGGCCCCCGGCATCTTTCGCTTACAACCATCTTGAGCTTAATTCAAGCTTGTGTTTGTAACTCCGGATTATAACCCTCGGCATAGTTTAGAAGGTTACGCCTCTCCTTATCTGTGGTGGGGCGATCCAACCCCTCTGTGGGTGTTGTTTTGGGTTGGGAGCTAATACCTCGTCATTTCTTAAATAAAGGGGAAAAGACAATTTGGAAGCTTGCTTGAATTGCACCCACCGCAGAGAACCATCTTAAGGGGTGTTTAGGTCACGCATTGCATGGTGTGTTTGTCTAAATTGAGTTGTGTCGGCAGCTCCTTCGGTCCCAGGTATGCAGAACTGTGGCGCTGGATTTTTGTCAGCCAATTGCAGACCAAGGTCGTTTCTGGGCTCTCCCTGTTTCCGTCTGCAGAAAATCTGCTTTGCATGCTCTGGGGTTCATGCCCGGCAGGTCAATAGGTCGCTTGCGATAGAGCGGCTTCATTTTGTCTGCCTCGATGGCTTCAAGGCGGCACCAGCGGGGAGCTCGGAGCTCAATTGCCAGGTCTGCATGCCCTTGTTAGCGCTTAGCCTCTTTCTTATTCTTTAACGATGTTTACGGGCCGACCTTAGTTGATTCAAGGCCTAAGTCCAGGGTTTTTCCTGCAGGCATAAGGCGCAAATAACTTCAATAAATCATAATGTAAGATTGACCCTGGGGTATGATATGTCGTATAATGAGGAGTGGCTGTTGTGGTCTGCGGGTAGATATTGGTTAGTTGTGTAAGTATGAAATTGGAATTTTAATTTAGTATTTTGCTTGGCATGAGTGACGTTTAACCATTGTCGTTGGCATACTATTGGATTCTGTAAGCCAACTTAACATAAATGCTTTGAAACGAGTCGATTTGTAAAAGATACCTGATTTTTTTTGGGGGGGAAGATGAAGAATATTATCCTGTTTATAGCTATAGCTATAGCTATTGCTATGACCATGAGCCTGGGTTTGGCTACGTCAGCCCTGGCTGATTCCTGGGTGTCAGACACTTCTGATACGAATGACACCAGCTGCATCGATTGGTACGATACCGAACATGATGTTTTGGTCGTCGGCGACTACGTAAAAATCAGTAATGTTTATTATCATGTCTACTCTGCCGCTGGAAATTCACCTTGGCAAGGTGGCAACACCGGCCTTAATTCTGTCTGTCTCCAGCAGGTCAACCAAACCGATGGGACGTTACAGTGGGTTGACCCGTGGGTGCCCGCAAAGGCCGACATGGGCAATCAGGTTACCATCGAGTGGTGGCCTCACACGGTCAAGAAAGATTCAAGCCCCTCTTATATGCATCGTGTTGATTGGCCGTTTTATACCCACGGAGCGGCTAATCCCGGTGAATATTTTAAGATTGCTGGGGTTTATTATGCAGTAAACGCATCTGGCCTTACAGACGTTGGAGGGGTGAGCTACCATTACGCTGATCTCCAGCAGGTCAACCAGGACACTGGTGAACGGATGTGGAGTGGTGAGACCCCAGTATGGGCTGATGATATGTCCTCAACCGTTGGTCTGCCTATTATCCATTATCTAACTTGGCCGAGTCTGCCGGCATGGCCAGTCTTTAGTATTTGGGGGACTCCAGGGGCAGAGGATTGGCTTGACTGGTCAACCGATGATCATGCTGGGCCTGTCAATGAAGGTGAATTTCTTGAGATTGAAGGGGTCTTTTATTCTGCATTTGAAACTATAGTCGGATCCTGGTCTGGAGTAGATTTCGTTAGCACCCAGCTTCGGAACATTGACCAGTATACTGGCGAACTTCTCCCGGACGTTTGGAGCCCGATATTTGGGGAATTCGTCCCGGACCTGGGGCTTACGGCTGGAATGGTGGGCAAAGCTATTGTCCACTACGCAACCTGGGAGGAAACGGAAAATACGTGGAAAGTCAACAGTATTTCGTCAGCTGATCCGTCCGCGATAGATTGGCTGGCCTCTGTGCATGCCGTTGTCCCCGTAAATTATTATCTTGAAATCGGTAATACCACTTACTCTGTCTTTGCCGCTGCAGATGGATCATGGAACGGCACTGGGGCCTTTTATAAGCTAGCCTCTCTCCAGCAGGTCGATCAGAAAAATGGTGCACGGCTCATGCGACCGCCACCAAACGAAACTGACGAATTAATGGCAGATATGAGGCCCGAATTGGGTTCGATTATTTCCAGCCATGCTGACTGGTCCACCACTGATGCGGATCATGACGGTGTTGAGTATGCCAGTGATATCTGCTGGGGTGATGATGCCACCGGAGATACGGATTCCGATGGTGACTGTGATGATGAGGATCTTGACGACGATAATGATGGAGTTCTTGACGTCAACGACGACTGCGCCACAGGCGACCTCGGCTGGATCTCTGACGCAGGCACCGATTATGACGGTGACGGCTGCCAGGATTCCTCTACCGAAGATACCGACGACGATAACGACGGTTTTGATGATGGTGTCGATCTTGACGCCAAGAACGAGACGGTCTGTGCCGATGCCGACCTTGATACCTGCGACGACTGCACTAACGGCGCCGACTTGTTCGATCCGGCCGCCAATAATGATGTTGCCAACGATGGGGCTGATCTTGACTCTGACGGGATTTGTGATGCCGGTGATCTCGACGATGATAACGATGGTGTTCTCGATGTAGATGATGACTGCGCTTTAGGCGATCTTGGCTGGCTCTCAGGGGCTGGCACTGATTATGACGGTGACGGTTGCCAGGATTCTTCTACCGAAGATACCGACGACGATAACGACGGCTTTACCGATGGCGTCGATCTTGACGCCAAGAACGAGACGGTCTGTGCCGATGCCGATCTTGATACCTGTGACGACTGCACTAACGGCGCCGATTCATTTGATCCGGCCGCCAACAGTGATGTGGCCAACGACGGGGCTGATTTTGATTCCGACGGGACCTGTGATGCCGGTGACCTCGATGATGACAACGATGGTGTTCTCGATGTAGACGATGACTGCGCCACCGGCGACCTTGGCTGGCTCTCAGGGGCGGGCACCGATTATGATGGTGACGGCTGCCAGGACTCTTTAGAAGATCTTGATGACGATAACGACAGTGTCGTCGATACCAGCGACGATTGCGCGAAAGGTGATCTGGACTGGATCTCCGATCAGGCCACCACCGATCACGATACCGACGGTTGCCAGGACTCTTTAGAAGATACCGATGATGATAACGACAGTATAGCTGATCTTGCCCCGGATCTATGCCCCAAGGGTGATCTGGGCTGGACCTCTGATCCTCTGACCAACGACCATGATTCTGATGGTTGCCAGGATGCCACCGAAGATTTTGATGCAGATAATGACGGTGTTCTTGATGTCAATGATGATTGTGCCACGGGAGACCTTGGCTGGACCTCTAACGGCACCACCGATTACGATACCGACGGCTGCCAGGATGCGACTGTTGAGGATCTTGACGATGATAACGACGGGGTCGTAGATACCGGCGATGACTGTGCTAAAGGAGACCTTGGCTGGACCTCTAACGGAACCACCGACTATGATACCGACGGCTGCCAGGATGCAACCGTTGAGGATCTTGACGATGATAACGACGGGGTCGTGGATACCGGCGATGACTGTGCTAAAGGAGACCTCGGCTGGACCTCTAACGGAACCACCGATTACGATACCGACGGCTGCCAGGATGCGACTGTTGAGGATCTTGACGATGATAACGACGGGGTCGTGGATACCGGCGATGACTGCGCTAAA
>JBDLJC010000060.1:0-20033 GCA_039714535.1 Thermodesulfobacteriota bacterium
ATGATTCACCATAATAAATTCCAGAATGTGGCTGAAGCAGAGCAAGCTCTTTTTAACTACATTGAAGTCTATTATAATCGTCGAAGAAAACATTCAACGTGATCCTGCTATGAAAGAGTGGACACTCAGTTAAGCCATTGATAAATACAATGGCAGGAGGAAATTATGAGTGTTCAACAGCGCCGGAAGTATGATTCTGATTTTAAACGTAATGCTGTCCGACTGACAGAGGAACCAGGTCGAACGGTATCAGGTGTTGCCGATAATCTTGGTATTGGGAAAGATCTTCTTTATAGATGGCGCCGAGAGTTTAGAACCAAAGAAGAACTGGCTTTTCCCGGCAAAGGTCGAGAAGCATTAACAACTCAGCAGCGTCATATTAGAGATCTTGAGAAGAAACTCAAGGATACTGAGATGGAGCGAGACATCTTAAAAAAAGCAATGGCCATCTTCAGCAGAGCACCGAAATGAAATTCAAATTCATTGAAGAGAATCGCTCATTATTTCCGGTGAAGAAGATGTGCCACGCTTTGAATGTATCCCCGAGCGGTTACTACTATTGGGAAAAAGCGCCTCTCTCAGATCGAAAAGCAGAGAAGGAAAGGTTCAGGGCTCGTATAAAAGAACTATATGCGCAGCACAATGGCATGATTGGCAGTCCAATGCTAACAGCAGATCTCCACGACGATCCCGAATTCTCAAAAGTCAGCAGGAATAGGGTAGCTCGACACATGAAAGACATGGGTCTGAAATGTCAGTCAGTTAAAAAGTTTGTGATAACGACTGACTCAGAACATAGAGAACCCATTGCTCCAAACTTGCTTGATCGAAAATTTAAAGTACCTACCCCGGACACCGTCTATGTTACAGATATCACGTATTTGAAAGTGGGAAGGAAATGGCATTATCTCACGGTTTTTATAGATCTATTCTCGCGGATTGTTGTCGGCTGGGATCTCAGTGAATCTTTAGAAAGGCATTCAGCAATACGTGCCCTCAACAAGGCGGTTCAGAAACGCAGGCCAAGCCAGGGGTTGATGATTCATAGCGACCGTGGGGTTCAGTATGCAAGCAGTGGTTTCAGAGCAGTATTGCATAAACATCAATTTGTTCAAAGCATGAGTAGAAAGGGTAACTGCTGGGACAATGCAGTTGCAGAATCATTTTTTCATTCAATAAAAACACAAATGATTCACCATCGTAGATTTCAAAATGTTGTGGAGGCAGAGCAGGCTCTATTTAACTACATTGAAGTCTACTACAATCGTCAGAGAAAACATTCAACGAACGGCTATAAATCTCCAGCTCAATATGAGATGGAATGGTGGAATGATAGAAAAGCGGCTTAACTGCGATTCCACTTTTGTGTGGCAAGATCAACGAATGGCTATAAATCTCCCGCTCAATATGAGTTGGAATGGTGGAACATGAGAAAAGCGGCTTAACTATTGTTCCACTTTTTTGTGGCACGATCATTATGTCTGATTATCTTTAAAGCCATTCCTGGCCACAATTATTCAGCTAATTATCGGAGGAAAAAGAACTTTGTAGATAAACATTAGAAATCATCACTTTTGAGAGTGGCTATCTTCTTTATGTTGTTAGGACGAAATCGCAGAAATAATTTACTGTTTTTTGCTTATTATTTTTTCATACTCCTCGGGATAATGTTTCTTCGCACACTTTGGACAAATTGTGTGGCTAAAATCGACGCCAGAGTGATTATGAAGATATTCTTCTATTTGCTCATAATATCCCTCATCGTTTCTTATGTTCTTGCAAAATGCGCATATCGGCAGAATTCCCCGCAACTTTTTTATTTCATCTAATGCTCTTTCAAGTTTTTCGATTAATGCTTCCCTGGCCACCTCCGCTTCTTTGCGACCCGAGATATCCGTTGCGATTTCAAGCCTTACTATTCTATTTTTTGTCCATGTTATTGCCTTGTCAACAATATGGAAGTATTTGCCGGTGACACTATTCTGGAATTCCCATATGAAAGCATCTCCCGGTTCTCCTTTTGTATCCAGGAGGTGTTTATTGGTGCAGAAATCACATGGACCGGTCTGCCCTTTCTGTAAATTCTGCCAACATATTTTACCCTCAACGTCCCCGAAAAGTTTTTTGCCATAATTGTTGAGAAACAGGATCTCGTAGGTGTCCATATCTGCAACGTAAATAATTGCTTCCAAACTATTCATCACGGTGTTGAAACGTTCAAATGCCTGGCTTATCTCAAAAAGGTTTTTCTTCTGTCTGCGGTCATACCTGTTTTGAACGAAAAATCCCAAAAAACTTAGAATGACGACCACTATTATGAGCGCTATTTGAATTGATGAATATCTATTGTAATCTTCTTTAATCTTTTGTTGTAACAGGGTTTCAACATTGTCTGTTTGGGCAAGAAGATTATTAAACAACCCGTCGTATAGTAGGTGGTCTATGGCAGACCCAACTTCTGCTGACTTAAAGGATTTGTACCTTTCGACGGTTATCTCTCTAAACTCATTTAGATACTCAATGGTCATCGCGACTTCTTTTCTGAGTGCCAAGTCACTAAGGGGCAGAAATGTGCCTTCCGGGTTTTGTCCTCCTTCAAGCATTGCCCTGGCGTACCAGTCTGATTGATCAATATGCTCCATTACCTCTTCGATATTCTCATGCCTGTCACCTGATATGATTTCCTCAAACCAGAGATGGGCGGTAGTGGCTTCGAGCTTGACTTCCATGGCGGCATCAACAAGAGGGGCGTATCTGTTGATCATCCGGTTACTCGAATAATAAGAATAGGACATGGCAACGATCATTACTATTGCCACAATGCCTATGAAGAGATAATGCCTGCGTCGGTCATCAATTGAGGTTTCATCTTTCATGTTGATCCGCCCCAGTAATTGGCTTAAAAGATATTCCCACTCAATATAACTATCTAATTTATGAACAACTAAATCAACAACAATCAAGAGACAGGGGGATTGATAAGATAAGGGGAAACCTCGCTTTGCTGTTAAGCGAATGTGGTGATTTCTTCAGGGAGGGCAGATGTAAGATGTTTTTGCCAATAACCGTCACACCAGATATAAGATAGGTAAAGGAGGAGTTGAATTTAGGATTACCGCCACACATCATAAATAGGCTAAGATTAAAGGTGATTACTGATAGGTCTAACAACTAGATTTTAGGTCTGGTTTGAGTTTTCACAAGTGATTTATATGTAAGGCAAATAACTTGGCCGGGTCTGAGGGATTTTCAGGTTTTGGCAGATTTTGCGGCGCTCCGTTAGTTGCCCGAAGGGCGCAAAAGAGGCCCTTCTGGTGGAGACCAAAGCTGGGACTGTGCTGGGCCTGGATTCTTCACATATCTGCCTCGCTTTTGTTGATCCGGTGGTGTGAACAGATTCAAGTGATACCTGAAACCTCTTTTATTGTCAGATGTATCAAAAATATTGACGCTTCTTGAGAAAAAACTTAGGATTACTCCCCTGTTCATTATATGTTCATCCCAAATACTTGAGGAGAATTTATAGCATGCTAGAATTTTTGCGGCAAAAGGCCCAGTCCACCGTTATCCAGGTGATCATTGTGGTGATCATTCTGGTCTTTGTTTTCTGGGGCGTGGGGAGCAATCAGGGCAACGGTGTCAATGCGGCGGCCACGGTTAACGATGAGCCGATCACCTATACGGAGTTTCAGCGCTCTTATGATGCGCGGATCAATCAGTTGCGAGATCAGTTGGGCGGCAATATTCCTGACGGTCTTTTGCAGACCCTGGGCGTTAAGGATCAGATCCTTAACGAGTTGATCCAAAGAACTTTAATCCGGCAGGGGGCGGGAGAGACCGGGCTGATGGTTGGTGACGAGGAGGTGCGGGCCAAGATTCGGGAGATGGACGTCTTTAAGAATGAGGGGGGCTTTGATGTCGGTTGGTATAAGCAGATTCTGGCCGGCAATCGGATGAACGCTACCGACTTTGAGATGTCAATGAAGTCAGATCTGTTAGTCGCCAAGGTTATGGATCACCTGAGCCGTTTTGGTGGAGTTGCTGACTCCGAACTCAGAGATCGTTTTGATTACGATTATCACCAGAAACAATTTGCCTATATTGCCTTGGAACCCGCCACTTTTGAGAAAAAAGTTGTGGTTGATAATGAGGAGCTCGACGTCTTTTTTACCAAGAACCAAAATAATTATCGGGGCGAGTCACAACTTAAACTGAAATACGTACTCTTCCCATTCGCGGCTGCAGCAAAACTGGATATTCCGGAAGAGTCTATTGTCTCATATTTTGATCAACATAAGGACGAGTACGTGGTCCCCGAACAGCGGCAGGCTCGTCATATCCTGACCATGATTGATGAGGGCGACAGCGAGGAGGTGATTGCCGAAAAAAGGCAAAAGGCCGAAGGCTTCCTAAAAGAAGCCCGGGAAGGGGCCGATTTTGCTGATCTGGCCCGGAAAAACTCTGATGATACAGGTTCCGCAACCCGGGGCGGTGATTTGGGATTTTTTGAGCGGGGCCAGATGGTTAAACCTTTCGAAGACGGGGTTTTCGGGTTGCAGGAAGGTGGTTTAACCCTGGTTCGTTCCGATTTTGGTTTCCATGTGATCCAGCTTGAGAAGATTAAACCCATGCAATTGAAAACAGTTGCCGAGGTCCGTGATTCGATCATTGCCAAGATCAGGGTTGATGAGATAAAGAACCTTGCCTTTAAACAGGCGAATGCTGCCTACGAGCAGATCATTCTCTCAGGTAGTCTCGACAAATATGCCGCAGGCGGCGGCATATTACAGGAAACCGAATTTTTCACCCGGAAGGATATTGTTGAGCCTTTGCAGTCTAATCCGGGACTCCAACAGGCTGCCTTTGCACTAAAGCAGGGGGAGTTAAGCTCATTGCTTGAAGGCACCGAGAGCTATGCGATTCTTTATGCCCAGGAGATCAAGGAGCCTGATGTTCCGGAACTGGCCAAGGTCAAAAAACGGGTGACAAAAGATTTCATGGCCCAGCGTTCCCAGGAGTTGGCTAAAGAAGCGGCTGAGACAATCCTGGCCGCTGTGCAGGCAGGGGCTTCCCTTGAGACAGAAGCGGTCAAGTTGGACATGACGACTGAGGTGTCGCCTATGCTTTCAAGAGCTGATCGGGGGGGTAGCAAGTTGCCGCCTGCCCTGGTTGAGGCTGGTTTGGGTTTGACTGCGGCGGTGTCGTATCCTGATGAGGTGGTAACCGTGGGCCAGACACTATACGTGGCGGCTTTCAAGGATGAAAAGGCCGCCTCTGCTGGGAAGTTTGAGGAGAAGAAAGATGAGATTCGCAAGAAATTGGTTGAGGAGAACCAGAACGCGGTCTCTGCTTCCTGGCTCGCGTATTTGCGGGATAGAGCGGAGGTTGCGATCGATCAAAGATTCTAACTGGGAGCTGTTTTCGCCCTGGTGATTTTAAGGACTAACCACTGGCCGGTTAGTCCTTTTTTTTGCCCCAGAGGGGATCGTTACCGAAACGATCCATCCACCACTCTTCGTCGTTAACCGGGGTGTTTTCGTCGGGGTCCAGCGGGAAACGGTAGCTGGTGCAGTAATCCAGCAACACTTGGTAGGCCTCGGTCAGCCGGTGCATGTCGATTTTTTGGTCAAAATCAGTTGCACCGGTGTCGGGATGATGGAGTTTCGCTTTGGCGCGGTAGGCTTTTTTGATCTCATCAAGAGTGGCGTGGGTGTCGAGCCCCAACAGATCCCGGGCTTCGATTATTTTGGCCCGTTTAGTTGCTTGTGCCATTAGCGCTCTTCTTCCAGCTTTTCTCTTCGCCCCTCAACAGGCGTCTGACATTTTCCTGGTGTTTGAGCACGATCAAGATAGCGATTGTCCCGGTGATCATTAATAAGCTGTGGGGGCCATTGCCCAGCCAGATCATAACCGGCAATGAGACCGCCGCACCCATTGAGCCAAGTGAAACGTAACCGCTGATCCGGACCATCGCGACAAACAGCATGATGGCAATCAGGCTTTGCAGGGGCGCCAGATAGAGAAAGATCCCTAGGGCAGTGGCCACTCCTTTGCCGCCTCTGAATTTTAAATAGATGGGCCAGCAATGGCCGACAAAGGCAGCCGTACCGGTCAGCATTGTCCAGAGATAAGGGTCAGGTTGGCTGGTGAGAACCTGGGCGGCGATCAGCATGGGCGCCAGACCTTTCAGCAGGTCACTGATCAGGGTCAGGAGGCCGAGCTTTTTGCCCAGTAAACGATTGACGTTGGTGGCGCCGATATTACCGCTGCCCTGTTGTCTGACATCAACGCCGGCTAAGCGGCCGTAAAGGAGCCCGAAAGGTATTGATCCGACTAAATATCCGAAAATTACAAGTATATATTGCATGTCTATTGCCTGCCGGGATTTGATTTGCGAGTGGAGGACAATACTACAGTGTTGTCCTTCTCTAAGAAAGATAATTTTTAGTGGGAAAAGCGGATAATAAAAAATGATGTTTCATGCTGGTGCATTATAGGTTTAACTGAATTATGGTTCTCTGGGGAGAGAAGCTGCTTTACTGTCACTAAGGCAAATCACAGTTTTGCGGGCCGGGTTTATGTTAATGCGGCCGGTAGAGAGGGAGAATCATGAACGAGGATTTCATGGCGGAAGCCATCAGGCTTTCTATTGAAAAAATGCAGGCGAAGGAGGGCGGACCCTTTGGAGCGGTGGTTGTTCGGGATGGTAAGATCATCAGCCGGGGCTGGAATCAGGTTACTTCCACCAATGATCCTTCCGCCCACGCTGAAATAGTTGCCATCCGCAAAGCCTGTCAGGAACTGGCAACCTTTTGGCTGGGGGATTGTGAGCTTTACGTGAATTGCGAGCCGTGTCCTATGTGTCTGGCCGCTATCTACTGGGCCGGCATCAGAAAGGTGCATTTCGCCGCCGGGCGGGAAGATGCAGCCAATGCCGGTTTTGGTGATGGCTATATTGCCGGGGAGATTGTTAAACCGGTGGCTGAAAGAAATCTGGCTGTTGAACAGGGGATGAGGGATGATGCCCTTGAAGCATTTGCGATTTGGGATAAGATGGCAGACAAGATAGAATATTGATAATAATCCTTTGCTGGTTATCACACATTGGGTGTGATCATTATCAGAGTCAAGAGGCGAAACATTGCAGAAGAAATTGGGTTTATTGGTGATTGTGGTTATTGGTTCGTTGTTGTTCTTAGCGCCGCAGAGTCGGGCTGAAGATGCCAGCTTTTATGCCGGGCAGGAAGTTGCAAAGGCTTGGGAGTCTCTTAATGGCGGAGATCTGGCTGGGGCGTTGCGCAGTTTTAAACAGGCCACGGTAATTGATCCGCAATATGCGCCCGCCTATTACGGCAAAGGCCATGCCTATCTTGTCCAGGATAAGATCGGCCTGGCCGTTGCCAATTTTAAAAAGACCATTGAGTTGGCTGATCCACCGATGGTAGAGGCTTATGTTAATCTTGGTTTTGCCCTGACTCTTTTGGGGCGGGAGCAGGAGGGGCTGAATATGTACAACCAGGCCCTGGCCCTTGACCCGATGAATAAAGAGGCCCATCTCAATCTGGCTAATTTCTACTGTTCCGAACTTAACGGCACCAAGGCTTGGGAGCATATCCGTTTCGCCCAGAAAATGAAGGCCGAGATATCCCCGGAGCAGTTGGCAGAGATGGAGTCGCTCTGCCCTGAGGCCAAGTAACCGCCAATATCCCATGCTGTCAAAGATGGGAAGCCACGGAGTTACCCGTGGTTGGATGAGTCTTTTCAGTCGTTATCGCGAGTTAATGAGCTGGTAGAGACTGGTCAACCCCGGCTGGACTTATAACTGTTTAAGAGCCCCCGGTTTTAACTGAGGGTCCCTTTCTGTTTTTCAAGTTGAATCCCATCATACCCCGCATTTTTTAAAAAATGTCCCCTCCTTGACCTAGGTCAAAGTCCCGTTTGCGTCTTTCCGGTAATCTGTCATCAAAGCAATGGGAAATTCCGGTTTACAACTAGATCGGGAAAGTCATATTGTATCAATACAATTATTAATTGAAATGGAGGTTTGGAAAATGTTTTGTAATCAATGTGAGCAGGTTGCTAAGGGTGGCTGTACTACCATAGGGGTATGTGGCAAGCAGCCGGAAGTCTCCGATCTGCAGGATCTGCTGGTCCATGCCCTACAGGGTCTCTCCCTTTACGCGGTAGAGGGACGCAAGGTCGGTGTTGCTGATGCGAAGATCGGTCTTTTTACCTGTGAAGGAGTGTTCTCAACCCTGACCAATGTTAACTTTGATGCTGAGCGGGTTGCTGCCCTGATCCGCAAGTCCGTTACCCTGCGGGAAGAGTTAAAAGAGAAGGTCAAGGCGGCCGGCGGCAAGGTTGACTTTGCTGCTGCGGCGGCTAACTTCACCCCGGCGGCTACCACGGCGGAACTGGCCAAGCAGGGGGCTGAGGTAGTCCTGACCGGTAACCCGGACGAAGCTGATGATATCAAGTCTCTCAAGCTGACCCTACTCTTTGGTCTCAAGGGTTTGGCGGCCTATGCTGATCATGCCCGGATTATGGGCCAGGAAGACGATACTGTTTACGCTTTTGTCCACGAGGCCTTGGCGGCTACAATCACCGACGGCCTGACTGCCGATGATTGTGTGGCTGCGGCCATGAAGTGCGGCGAGGTGAATCTCCGGGCCATGGAGCTGCTTGATGCCGGTAACACCGGAACCTATGGTCATCCGGTCCCAACCTCTGTGCCGTTGGGCGCCAAAAAAGGTAAGGCCATTGTGGTTTCCGGCCA
Source organism: Thermodesulfobacteriota bacterium (assembly GCA_039714535.1). Classification (GTDB taxonomy): domain Bacteria; phylum Desulfobacterota; class Desulfobulbia; order Desulfobulbales; family JAGXFP01; genus JAGXFP01. The sequence goes on from JBDLJC010000060.1 coordinate 8,777, forward strand.
TGACCTCAAGGATCTGGAATTGCTCCTCAAGCAGACCGAAGGCAAGGGCATCAATGTCTATACCCATGGTGAGATGCTGCCCACCCATGGTTATCCGGAACTCAAGAAATACTCCCATTTCTACGGTCACTACGGTACCGCCTGGCAGAATCAGGCCAAGGAATTTGGCGAGTTTCCTGGGGCTATCCTGATGACCACCAACTGTATCCAGAAGCCCAAAGAATCCTACAAGGAGAACATCTTTACCACCGGCCTGGTGGCTTGGCCCGGTGTGAACCACATCGACAATAATAAGGATTTCAGCCCTGTTATCGACAGGGCTCTGGCCATGGATGGCTTTAGCGAAGACACCGATAAGGGTTCGGTCATGGTTGGTTTTGCCAGAAACGCGGTCCTTTCTGTTGCCGATAAGGTAATTGAGGCCGTTAAGAACAAGGACATCCGCCATTTCTTCCTGGTCGGTGGCTGTGACGGGGCCAAACCCGGTCGTGACTATTATACCAAATTTGTCGAGCAGGTCCCGTCCGATTGCATGATCCTGACCCTGGCTTGCGGTAAATTCCGTTTCTTTGACAAAAACCTGGGTGATATCGGCGGCATTCCGCGTCTGCTTGATGTCGGTCAGTGTAATGATGCCTACTCGGCGGTCCAGATTGCGGTGGCCCTGGCCGGCGCCTTTGATTGCGGAGTAAACGATTTGCCGTTGTCCTTTGTCCTGTCATGGTACGAGCAGAAAGCAGTGGCCATCTTGCTCACTCTGTTTAGCTTGGGTATCAAAGGGATTAAGCTTGGGCCTAGCCTGCCGGCCTTTATTACCCCGAATGTTCTGGACGTATTGGTCAAGAACTTTGAGATCGCGCCTATTTCGACTCCGGAAGCAGATCTTAAAGAAATGCTTGGCTAGAATGATTAGCTTATTACTTAGACAACCGGGGCAGTTGTATTGCCCCGGTTGTGACTGTACCGATTGAAATAGCGACTCACGGGAGGTGGTGTCATGCAGTGCCCCGGTCAAGATAGCCGTTACTGGGACGGCGCCGCAGTTTTTGAGGCTAACTGCTCGGAATGTGGCTCTGGCATAGAATTTTTCAAGGACGACAATACCCGAAAATGCAGCCAATGCGGCCACAAGATGTTGAATCCGCGAATCGATTTCGGCTGTGCTTCCTATTGTCCATATGCCAGCCAATGCCTCGGCGAGTTACCACCGGAATTGTTGGCCCAGAAGCAGGACCTGCTTAAAGAACGGGTTGCTATCGAGATGAAGCGTTATTTTGACAATGATTTCAAGAGAATTGGTCATGCGGGTCGGGTGGCCCGGTTGGTGAAAGAGATCGGAACTATGGTCATTGATCGTGAGGGGCACCAGGATTTCAACCCGGCCGTAGCCGGGATTGCCGGTTATCTCCACGACATCGGCATCAAGGAAGCTGAGAAGAAGTTTGGTAGCTCAGCCCCCAAGCATCAGCATCAGGAAGGACCGCCGGTTGCCCGGGAAATTCTGACCGAGCTTGGCGCCAATGAAGGGATTATCGAAGAGGTTTGCGATATTATCGGCCATCATCACAGTCCCCGCCCGGAAGAGACCATTAATTTCAAGATCCTCTATGATGCCGACCTGATCGTTAACCTCGAAGAAAAGCAGAAAGAGGCGCCATCTTCCCCGGAGCAGTTGGCAAAGATTGTCAGCAGTTCTTTTTTAACCGAAGAAGGGGCGGAAGTAGCAAATAAGACGTTTTTAACAACTTGATAATATCATTAAGTAAAAAAGTATTTCCTCTGGGAGTTCAATATGAAAGTAATGCGGAAGATCATCGAGATAGATGACGAGTTATGCAACGGTTGCGGAGAGTGCGTCCCCTCGTGTGCCGAGGGTGCTCTGGAGATCGTTAACGGCAAGGCCCGGATGATCGCCGAAAAATATTGCGATGGCTTAGGCGCCTGTCTGGGCGATTGTCCCCAGGGCGCTTTAAAAATCATCGAGCGTGAGGCCGATGATTTTGACGAAGAGGCGGTTGAAGAACTTCTCAAAAAGAATAAAGTCGCAGCCAGCCCGGCTGTCGGTGGTTGCCCGTCGGCAAAACTGCAGGTCTTTGGCGACCAGTCTCCTTGCCAGGCTGCTAAGCAACCGTCCAGCAATACCGGTGCCAGTCAATCGGCCCTGGCCCATTGGCCGGTGCAAATCAGGCTGGTGCCGCCCACGGCGCCTTTTTTGCGTAATGCCGATCTGCTGGTTGCCGCAGATTGTACGGCTGTTGCCTATCCTGATTTTCACCGCGATTTTTTGCAGGGCAAGGCCGTCATGATGGGTTGCCCGAAATTTGACGATCAGGCCGGCTATGTCCAGAAATTCAAGGAGGTTTTTGAAACCGCCGGCCTCAAATCGATTACCCTGCTGATTATGGAGGTTCCCTGTTGCGGGACCATGCGCGGGATAATTGCTGAGGCCCTCAAACAGTCCGGTAAGGATATTGAGGTTAATGAGGCAGTGATCAGTGTCAACGGTGAATTACTTGCCCGCAGCCCGCTGAGGCGGTTTTAATAAAAACCTTTGCCCTTGGCGTAAATAAAAGTATTGTCTCTATGTTGGTTGATGCCTGATATATTCAGTGGTTTAATACTGGTTATAACAAGATATTGGTACGGTAATACGGAGAGAATATGTCCTGCACGAAGAAGATGGTTAGGTGGCGTTGTGCTTTGGGGGTTCTGGTTTTCCTGGCTGTAGTGTTAATGGCGGGTAATGTTGGCGCGGCCAAAAAGATGCCTGACTTCAGTGAGAAAAATATTACCTCTGAGGGCGTTGTCGATAGCAAATATTTTGCAGGTAAAGTACTGCTGGTCAATTTTTGGGCGACTTGGTGTCCCCCCTGCCGAAAGGAAATTCCCGCCCTGATCAGGCTTCAGGACGAGTATAAGGATAAAGGATTTTCCGTGATCGGCATTTCGATGGATGAAGGCGGGCGGAAGGTCGTCAGTAAATTCATCAAAAAATTAAAGGTGAATTACCCGGTGTTTATCGGCAAGGCCAAAATAGGGCGTGGTTTCGGCGGGGTTATGGGTATCCCCGTTTCGTTTTTGGTCGACCGGGATGGTAATCTGGTCAAACGACTCGATGGTTATATAAGTGAAAAAGTGCTGAACCGGGAGTTGAAAAAGCTGTTTGAATGACAGCTGTAGGCGGGTCTCAGCACCAAACAGACCCTTCTATTATTGGGTAAATAAGCTGGACGGATGTGTTTTTTCCCTTGACAGCTGGCTGTGACAACTTATATTTTACCCGTTGTCTTAATTGAGAGGAAATTCGATCAATTTATAACCAAATAACTTAGGAGTTAATCATGAGCAAAAAAATTATTACCCTGTTAATGGCTATGGCTTTCACTGTTGGTGTGGCTGGTGTCAGCGTTGCTGCTAAGTCTGTTAAATGTGAAGTAAAGGCAGTTGACGGCAAGACCGTTACTTTGGAGTGCAAAAAAGGTGCTGATAAACTCAAAGTAGGCTCTAAAGTTAAAGTTAAGTCTGCCAAGAAGAAGGCTATTGAAGGCTGCTAATTAGCTTCACATATTTAGCTTTTTCAGTTTAAGCTGTCTGGCCGCAAGGCCGGGCAGCTTTTTTTTTGAATTTGGTCAGGCGCTGGTACCGAAAAGCAGATAGAAGATCAGGGTGGCCATGGTCAGGCCGACCGCGAATTCGAAGAACAGTGAGAGCAGGGTACCGGCCAGGGCGCCGATCCCGGACTGCATGGCCTCCTGCAGATCTTTAAAATCGAAGATTATCTCAGAGGCCACGGCGCCGAGAAATGCCCCGGCAAAAATTCCCCCTGGAATCGGGAGGAGAAAGCCGATTACCATCCCGAGGCAGGCGCCGATGATGCCGTATCTGGATGCCCCCAATTTCTTACTGACAACCGCGGTGATCAGATATTGTCCGCCGTAGCCGGCCAGGCAGATCAGGCCCAGGATCAGCAGATATTGGCCGGTAAGCGGACTGAACTCTGTCAGCAGGGCATGGAGGACGGCCCCGGCCAGGATGATGCCGGTTCCGGGCAGGCTCGGCAGCAAAGTCCCCGCCAGGCCGAATAAAATAATTATCGTTAGGATGATGTTATGCGGTTCGGTCATTGGCCTATTTTATCTGGTGATTGGTGTCTGTCTGCGCAGTTAGTTGAAGTGTCGCCTTTTTGTTTACTTTTAAATGGTCCTTACGTATAGTGGCACCCCATGAATATCTTTTATGCAATACTTTTGGGATTCCTGCAAGGGGCTACGGAGTTTCTGCCGATTTCCAGTTCGGGGCATCTGGTTCTTGCGGAACATCTACTGGGTGTCCAAGATGTTGGTTTGTCTTTCGATGTTGCCCTGCACCTCGGCACCCTGGTGGCTGTGCTGGTCTATTTCCGCAAGGATTTTCTGTTAATGGGCCGGGCTCTCCTGTTTATCAAACTGCCAGGCGACGAAGACGTCTTTTATCGGAAACTGGCCTTATATATTGTTATGGCAACGATCCCCGGGGTGCTGGCCGGTCTGTTCCTGGGTGATTTTGCCGAGACCCAGTTGCGCAAGCCGCTGGTGGTGGCGTCTACCCTGGGCGGGGTCGCCCTGTTTCTGCTTTGGGCGGAACGGGTCGGCAAACGGCGTCGGGATGTTGATAGTCTTGGCCCGCTGGATGCTATCATTATCGGGGTTGGCCAGGCAATGGCGATTGTCCCGGGCGTCTCCCGCAGCGGCATAACTATGACGGCCGGCTTGTTTCTTGGTCTTAACCGCCAGGCTGCGGCCCGGTTTTCCTTCATGATGTCAGCGCCGATAATTTTCGGGGCCGGGGTCTACAAGGTGCCGGATATTCTGCAGCAGGGAGGGCAGGGCGACCAGCTCGGTTTTTATCTGGCCGGATTTTTATCATCGATGGTATTCGGTTATATTTTCATCGCCTGGTTACTTCGCTTTATCCGGACCAGCTCTTTTGATATTTTTGCCTATTACCGTTTGAGCCTGGCGGCGCTTATCTGTGTGCTGGTTTTCGCAAATTAAATTTAGCTTAAGGCATTCGGGCTTCAATGGGTTTTTTTTAATGGAATGGTGTGATTAATGACAGAGATCGAACTTCCTGAAAAGGCTGCCGGGATTCTGCGGCAACTCAGGAAAAAGTATAAAACGGAATTTGATAATCTGCGAATCAGGGATTGTGAACTGAAAATTCTGCAGGTATCCGATATTGAACCGCTGCTCAAGGGCAAGGATCCTTTCGAGGATGTCACCACTTTCCCTTTTTGGGTGCGGCTCTGGGAGGCAGCTCTGATTTTGGCCGATACCATGACCGGTATGCCGGTTTCGGCCAATAATCGACTGTTGGAGCTTGGGGCCGGCTTGGCGGCGCCCGGTTTGGCTGCGGCGGCCGCCGGTTATCAGGTGACGCTCAGTGATTATGAGCCCCATATCCTTGATTTTCAGCGGGTGAGTGCTGCGGCCAATAATCTAGAAAATGTAGAGTTTAGAATAATCGATTGGCACAAGCCCCCGAAAATGACGCAGTTCGACACGATTATCGGGGCGGAGATTCTTTTTCGGGAGGATTTCTTTAAACCTATTCTTAATATATTCCGTCGCTATCTGGCTCCGGGCGGGACGATTTATCTGGCCCATAGTGCGGAGCGGCGCAGTTTGGCGCCTTTTCTTGAGATGGCCTCTGAGTACTTTAAAATCGGGACGATCTCCCGGAAGATGACCTCGGCCGATAAAGAGGTCACCGTGTTGCTCAATCGTCTGCAGCTGCTGGATACCGCTTCCTGATCTTTTTCCCATGCGTAGTTTATCTGAAATAGACTGGTCCCTTATTTGGCATGAGGGCCGTAAACACCGTTCATGCAAATCCAAAGGGCGCAAGGAATGGAACCGGAAGGCCGCCTCCTTCGCTCGCCGTAATCGAGGCTCTGCTTATATCGATAAGCTTTTGCCTTTTATTGATGTGGGTAGCGATGAGACGGTTCTCGATGTTGGCTCCGGGCCAGGGACACTGGCTTTGCCTCTGGCTAAGCGGGCCAAGGGGGTTACCGCCCTGGATTTTTCGTCGGATATGCTGGCTGAGCTTAGCTCCGCCGCCACGGCGGAGGGGCTGGCGAATATCACCACTGTCTTGGCGGCCTGGGAGGATGACTGGCGGTCCCTCGGGGTGGAAGTTCACGATATCGCGGTGGCTTCCCGCTCCCTGGCCGTTGATGATCTGGCCGGGGCTCTGATCAAGCTCAATGGGTGGGCCCGGCGCAAGGTGGTAATCACTGATCGGGTCGGGGCCGGGCCGTTTGATCCGGATGTTTTCGCGGCGGTTGGTCGGCCCTTTGCCCCTGGTCCCGATTATATAATTACGGTTAATATGCTCTATCAGATGGGGATTAACGCCCGGGTCGATTTTATTCCGGCCGAATTTACTGAGATCTTTGCAACCAGGGCCGAGGCGGCTGATTCGTGTCTGTGGATGCTGGAAGAGTTGCGACCGGAGGAGCAGGCTGGTTTTGCTCGATTTATGGATGAGCGGCTAGTTGCCCAGCCGGATGGCAGCTGGCGTTTGACCCGCAATCATATTCCCAAATGGGCGGTGATTAGCTGGGACAAAAGTTGAAGTAGCAAATAATTGGTATGTAATTGAACCATGATATAAAGAGGGTCACCGATTTAGAAGATCGGTACATCAATCCTTCCAAATACAGTAACCCTCTTTCGCTAAATAATGATTTAGTTAATGACGGCACTACACTTTAAAGATAGACCTTGGAAACATGGTTGTTTGGGTGATTTATTCAATTTTACTGTTCCCGGGTAAAGAATACGGTTTTATTGTTGGTGTCCGCCCACATAACGATGGCTTTGCCGTTGTTGTCAATTGCAAGATGAGGGTCTGTGCCGTCACCTGCTATATAAGGGGTGCTCCAGCTACCGCCCCCATCCTTACTTTTGTACAATTTTATTTGCTGATCGATACGTGCCGCGACATAAACATCACCGTTACTATTAACAGCAGCTGATGTATAATGGTATCCCCCAGTGCCAGGGTCAACAGGAACGGGTTCGCCCCAGCTACTCGGTCCTCCACTGTCGTGTGATGACGCGCAATAGATTTTCCCGCCTGTCTCCCAACTCACGTAGATGTCCGTGCCATTTACAGTTGCAATGCTGGGGTAACTATTGGCGCCATATCCCACAGAGCCGATCACAATAATTGGTTCATCCCAATCTACACCGCCGTTCGTGCTGCTTGTGTACATGGGCGCTCCCGCCCAGCTGAAGGTCATATGAAGATCACCATTCAAGTCTACCGCAATGGACGGGAATTTGTCACCCCATTCATTGCTATATTCATCCAATTCCAATGGAACACCCCAGTATGCTAGCGTCCAATCGTTTACCCAAATTGGATTTCCCCAGGTACTGCCTCCATCCGAACTGGTTTTAATATAAATTTCATTGCTACTCCCGCTTATGTGGTCTGATGTATAAGCAACATAAATATTCATGTTATTACCAGCATCTTTATATGTTGTTATACTCGGCCCCCACCCGGCCCCTTCAGTGCCACTCAATAGGATCGGCGTTGTATAGGTTTGGCCACCCGGACTATTTGAACGGGCATACTTTAGCTGATTGCCGGTGTGCCAGGCTACATGGATGTAGCCATCGGAGTCAACTGCCAAGGCACTTTGCGCTCCAGGTTCGGAACCTACAATGTCGCTGCCAATAAAAAAATCGGCCCCATTAGCTCCGTTTCTGGCCACAACCACATCGTGACCATTGGAGCCACTTCTGCCCCAGGTAGTGAATATGTTCTCCCCAAAAATAGAAATGGAATGGTGTCCAGAAGAGAAAGCGTCTCCGCCATTTCCGAAATTCCCCACTTTAGTTTTAGGGCCGGAAACCCCAAAAGATATTGGTGGTGCAGCAAAGGCTGCTCCCACAAGAGACAGCATTAAAATGTTAAAAATCAGGGACAAAAATACTTTCGGATTTTTCATGTCGTGTTTTCCTTCGATATTGGTTATTCAAAACTAAGCTTTGGATGAAAACAATGCATATAATCACCCCCCAACCATACACACCGAACATACTGCATATTTGAGCTATGCGCTGCAAGTTTTGGTTAACCTTAAAGACGCCATACTTTATTATTATAATGTTTATAGTAAATAAATGAGATAAAACTCATACGCCAAGCTTTGCAGCGCGGGCAGTTGACCGGCAACGAACAATTTCGCAAAGATGAAAAAAAATATTTCAATCTTGTTATGTTTTGGACTCGTTACGTTATCAGCAGTAGAGGCCTAATCCTGGACGATCAACAGTGCTACGAAAAGGTTTGATCCAGTAGTGTTAAGCGTTATCGACTGGTCGGCAACTGAGCGGGGTAAATTTCATATCGGAGGTTATGTCCAGACAGACAATATCTTCAATCATCTTGCTTTTCCTCCATAAAATATTGATATTATTGCAAAAAATCACTGGCGGCGATGCGAATAACTTGACTTTCTACTATTTTATGGCTATTAGAGAAGGCTCTAAACAGGAGACAAAATTAATTCCAGCAAAGTAATTAAAGCTGGCAGCATCCACTATCAGGTTCACTGAACAAACCCTGATCCGGTTGCGCCCACCATCACTCCAAATTCCTATGCATTTTATTTCAATCGCACATGTCCTGGGGCTTTTATTGATAGTAACCGGCAGTTTCATGTTTTTGCCGGCGATCTGCTCCGTTTACTACAATGAATCGGACCTGCTGCCCATTATCTACTCGGCGCTGATCACCGTTGGTCTCGGTCTGCCCAGTTGGTGGTATTGCCGCAGCGAGGAAGAGCTGAATATAAAAGACGGTATTTTTATCGCTGTCTTCGGCTGGTTTCTGGTCTCTGCCTTATCGGGACTACCCTTCATGATCCACGGGGCAATCCCTTCATTTACCGACGCCTTCTTTGAGATGATGTCCGGCTACACCACTACCGGCGCCACCATTCTTACCGACATTGAATCGCTTCCACACGGTCTGCTGTTCTGGCGCAGTGAGACCCACCTGTTGGGCGGTATGGGCTTTCTGACCCTGACCATCATCTTCCTGCCCAAGGGCATGGGCGGTATGCGTCTGTTTCGGGCCGAGTCGAGTCCGGGACAGGTGATCACCAAAGAAAAGTTCAAGGCCCGAAACAGAGACACCATGATCATGCTCTGGCTGATCTATCTGGGGCTTAATATCCTGCAGATCATCCTGCTTTGGCTGGGCGATATGCCAATGTTCGACGCCATGTGCACCGCCTTTGGTACGGTCTCCACATCGGGCTACTCGCCCAAAAACGCCAGCATTGGCCATTATAACAACGCCTATTTCGACTGGATTATCACCCTGTTCATGTTCCTTGGCGGCATGACCTTTATCCTCTTCTACCAGATGATGCGAGGCGACTGGCGAGCACTCAGGATAAATACCGAGTTTCGCTGGTATCTTGGTTTTATCCTCTTTTTCTGCGGGATGGTGTCTTTCATTTTATGGCAGAACAATACCTACACCGCTATGGATTCGATCCGCTACGGTACTTTCCAGGTCATGTCTTTATTGACCACCACGGGCTTTGGCACCGCCGACTATGAGCTATGGCCCCAGGCTTCCCAGATGTTTCTCTACGCGGTCTGTTTTATCGGTGCCTGTGCCGGGTCGACAACCAGCGGTATCAAGGTGGTCCATTATGTGATCATCTGCAAGTACATGTATGCCTCGATTCGCAAGATATTTTTTCAGCCCATGTCGGTGATCTCGATCCGGCTTAACCAGCGGCCGGTGGAGCAGGCAATCATCGACCTGGCAATCTGTTATTTTATCGTCAATATTTTTATGGTCCTACTTGGCGGCTGTGTCATGGTTCTGTTAGACTCCATGGACTATCTAACTGCCATGAGTTCGGTGATTGCCGCCCTGATGAACATCGGTCCCGGCTTCGGAGATGTGGGGCCGTCGGAGAACTACGCCTTTATCTCGGATACAGGGAAATGGTTTCTGGCCTGGAATATGATGGTCGGTCGTCTGGAGATGTTCTCAGCTCTGGTGATTTTCTATCCTTCATTCTGGAAGAAATAGGCCCGACTTAATGATTTAAACGGAAGGCACTTCACCATGGTTAGAAAAAAAGCGACATCACAACAAGAAAATATTCTTATCCTTGGCCTTGGTGGCATGGGTTCTTATCTCGCCAAGCGGTTACAGGATGAGGGATACTCGGTTACTGCCATAGAACCGGAAAGCAAACTCGTCAGTTATGCCGACGCCAATATGGATGCTCGGTTTATTACCGGCTCCGCCCTTAGCATCGAGCGCTGGCAGGAGGCTAATGCCGAGAAAATGGACTACATGATCGCGGTGACCAATAAGGATGCGCTCAATATGATGGGTGCGCAGATCGCCGACAAGTTCGGCATCCCGCAGAAGATCTGTCGGATACGTCACCAGGAGTTCGGCAGGGAAGACTCCCTGCTGAGCGCTGAGGACCTGAAGATCGACCTGTTCATCCACCCGGAGGAACTGGTCGCCCAGGAAATCGTTCGGTTGATTAAGCGGACGGCCGGTAATGAAATCATCGATGTTGCCATGGGTCAGGTGCAGGTGATGGCCACCCGGATCAGTACTACACATCCAATGGCCAATAAGAGTCTCATAGAAATCGCTCAGATATATAATGAATTCCCATTTAGGGTCGTGGCCATTGGCCGCGGGATCAAGACCATCATACCTGGCGGCAAGGATAAAATCCTGCCCCAAGACCAAGTGCTTTTCATGGCGGGTCACGAAGACCTGAAGCTGTTGATGGAATTAACCGGTGTTAAACAACAGCATCGTTACCGGGTGATGATCCTGGGCGGTGGTATGGTGGGCAGCCTGGTCGCTGAACTGCTGGGTAAAACGATGCGGGTCAAGCTAATCGAAAGAGATGAGGAGAGGGCTGAAAAGTTATCCAATGAGTTGCCAGATACTGAGGTTCTCCTTGGTGACGGTTCCGACAAAGAGATGCTGCTGGCGGCTGGCTTGCTGGATATGGATACCTTCATTGCTTCCACCGGTGAGAATGAGACCAATATCATGAGCTGCCTGATGGCCAAACACCTGATGAGCGAACAGGAAGAGAAAAAACAGTTTAAAACCGATCGGAAAACAATATCCCTGGTCAACAAAGAGGATTATCAGGTCCTTGCCACGACCAGTGGCTCTGATATCGCCCTGAACAAAA
>JBDLJC010000061.1:0-18729 GCA_039714535.1 Thermodesulfobacteriota bacterium
ATGAGTATTGAGAGGGCCAGCTTGTCCTGTTGCGCGGATTAAACTTCAAGAAGGCAACTATGTTGTTCCTCCTCAGTGGAACATTTTGCAAAAGGCTCCAACATCACTATAATATTGGCAGCAATTGCCCGGAAACGCTTTTGCGAAAAACTGTCGCCCCAGCCTTGGGCTGATGCCTGGCACAGAGGGCTGTTTATATAGGACACCCATAACTTATTAAAATAAATACGCTTCGGAGTAAAGATAAAGCCAAAATATTGGCATTACGACCTGGCAAGCAACTCGAACATTTAATGCTCGCCGCATTGTTTCTTCCCGACAACATACAATTATGTTAATTTAGGCCCTTGAGTTTCCCCCCACTGGCATAGTCGGGAACACCATATACGACGATTAGCAAAATCTCTGGACTGTTATCAGTCAGGATGATCCAGGATCTTGCGAAGAAAATATTTTAGAGGCCTGCACATGACCCAAGAAGTCCATTTTTTACCAGACGATGTCAAAATAACCGTTGATGACGACGAAAACCTCCTGGCCGCCGCCGCTACCGCCGGGGTATACATTCATGCCTACTGCGGGGGAGACGGGGTCTGCGGTAAATGCAAATGCAAGATCGACGAGGGCGAGGCCAACGCCTCCGGGCCCCCGGCCGATAGCGACGGCTTTCGTCTGGCCTGCCAAACCACGATCAAAGGCGATCTGGTCGTCTCGGTGCCGGAAGAGATCAAAAAAGATGGCCAGGCCCTCAAAAGAAAACCGAAAACCACCCGCACCATTTCGGCCCGTTCCATGTCGGAACTGATCGGTCAGTGGCAGCTTGACCCTCCGGTTGAGAAAAGATTCCTTAAACTCGAACCGCCTTCGGCCGATGATAATGTCCCTGATCTCCAGAGGCTGCTGCGGGCTATCCGCAAAGGCTGCCACGACTGCGCGGAACCAACCTATGACCACCCCCGTCTCCTCCAGGAACTAGCGGCAACACTGCGAGAGGCCGACTGGGAAGTAACCGTCATCCTGCTGCGCGGCAAACGAAGCGAAGAACCCAGCCGTATCATTGCCGTTGAGCCGGGCAATACCACCAACCGTCTCTATGGTCTGGCCGTGGATATCGGCACCACCACCGTCTGCGGCCTGCTCCTTGACCTGAACAGCGGCAAGGTTATGGCCGAATCTTCCAGCTATAACGACCAGATCAGATTCGGCGAAGATGTCATCTCCAGGATCATTTACTCCCAAAAGACCGACGGCCTGGAAGATCTTCAGGACCAGGTGATCCGGACCATCAACAAGGTGATTGAGAATGTCTGTAAGCAGGTGATCATCAGTCCCAGCGATATCAGCTACATCATGGCGGCCGGCAATACCATTATGAGCCAGCTATTACTGGCGATAAACCCCAAATATCTGCGGGAAGCCCCGTACGTGCCTACCTGCAGCCAGATGCCTCTGACCAGGGCCGCCGCCATCGGCGTCTATGCCCACCCATCCGTCCGGCTCTTCCTCTACCCCTCCATCGCCAGCTATGTCGGCGGTGATATCGTCGCCGGCGTCCATGCCTGCCAGATGCACAAGAGCTCGGAACTCACCCTCTTTATTGATATCGGCACCAACGGTGAAATCGTCGTCGGCAATCAAGACTGGATGGCCTGCGCGGCCTGTTCGGCCGGGCCGGCCTTTGAAGGCGGCGGCATCAAGCATGGCATGCGGGCCAACACCGGCGCCATCGAAAACTTCCACATCCACCCGGAAACCCTCGATCCGATGATCGTCACTATCGATCGAACCAAACCTTGCGGGATCTGCGGCTCCGGTCTGATCAGCATCGTCTCCGAACTGCTGGAGGCCGGGGTCATCGATCAGCAGGGCAAGTTCAACCGCAAGCTGGACCACCCCCGCATCCGGAAAGGTATTGATGGTCACGAATACGTTCTGGCCTGGTCAGGGGACTCGCTGACCGGTGAAGATATCGCCATCACCGAAGTTGACCTCGACAACCTGATCAGGGCCAAAGGCGCCATGTATGCCGGTTACCAGACCCTGCTCGAATCGGTCGGCATGACCTTTAATGATCTGGATCGGGTAATTCTGGCCGGTAATTTCGGGGCCTATATCGATCTGGAAAGGGCCATCGTCATCGGTCTATTGCCCGATATTGACAGAGATAAATTCTATTACCTCGGCAACGCCTCGCTGACCGGCTGCCAGATCAGTCTGGTCGATATCAACCGGTTCCGCGATCGCAACGATGTCAGTAAATTAATGACCAATATGGAGCTCAGTGAAAACCCCCAGTTCATGAATCATTATATGGCGTCTCTGTTTCTGCCCCATACGGATATGAGCCTTTTCCCGACCGTGCAGGAGAAACTGCCATCATGATTGGTTGCCCAAATCCACCGCCAAAATGGCGCATTAAATGAAACTTTTGTAGTAATTCAAATAGTTATTAGTGCCAACCAGCACCGTTTGTTTCACCAGGGCAAGCCATTTTGTCCCTTCGGGTCAAATGAGACGGCCGCATCTGCTGCGTTGGCAAGTCGTTGATATCGCACAAGGATTATCAACATACTCGCCGCCTCGAAGGTCTCGCAGGCTCGCTATCTGCATCTGCAACCGTCTCGTTTGACGGTGGATCAGGGGGTAATATCATCATTGACAACCTTTTGTATTGACGCTATTTTCACGGTTTGTCTGTTTGCAGGAAAAATGCTCGGTAAAAATCGTTAAACCGGTTCATAGAGAATCTAAAAATATTAAAGTTTTACAAGGAGAGAAAAATGTCAAACCTCGTACTCGGAATTGCTGAAAGCATCAACATCATGGGGACCAGAAGCGGCACGGCCATGAAGGAAAGAGAACCCGGCCCCGTTCAGGAAATGGCCAGAGAAGAGACCGCCGCCGGCGCCTCCTTCCTCGATCTCAACATCGGCCCGGCCCGCAAGGACGGCACCGAATTGATGCCCTGGGTAGTAGAAACCGTCGAGGAGGCGACCCCTCTGCCGCTCTGTCTCGATACCACCAATACCGATGCGATGGCCGCCGGTTTCAAAACGATCAAAAACAAGAAGAACGCCATTATGAACTCCATTTCCGCCCAGCCGGAAAGAATGGAGAAGCTGATCCCGGTCGCTGCCGAGGCGGGCTGTAACGTCATCGCCCTGCTCTGGGGACCGGATGGCATGCCCCGCGATTCAAACGAACGGGCCGCCATGTCAGTCGATCTGATGATGGCCTTAAACGAGGCCGGCATCTCCAATGAGAAGATGATCTTCGATCCGATCGCCACCCCGATCACCCTGGGCTCCGACCAGATCATGTCCGGTCTTGAGTTTCTGAGCATGCTGCCGGAGATCGCCCCCGGCTCCCGGACCACCGTCGGTCTGTCCAACGTCTCCAACGGCGTTGACGAGAAACTGCGCGGCTATCTGGATCGGACCTACCTGATCATGCTGATGAAGTACGGCCTGACCACCGCCATTGTCAATTCCTACGATCCAGAACTGATCGCCCTCTGTAAAGGCGAGCGCCAGGTGCTGGTCGATATGGTTCATGGCATGATGGAGGGCAATGACCCCGATCCGAGCACCCTCGACCAGCGCTCTCTGGAGCATTATAAGACCTACAAAGTTCTGTCCGGCCAGAATGTCTTTTCCGAATCATGGCTCGACCTGTAAAAAACGCTCCGCAAGTCTAATGATCGAAGGGGAGCTGCTGAGCGGCTCCCCTTTTTTATTTTTATGGTGTTTGAGGCCATGACCGATATCAAATCACATCATATGAGCTACGGCACCTTAACCGATTACGTGACCGGTCATAAAATTATCGACACCGATGATGAACGGTATCGCCAAAAACTCTGCCGGTTGCTGGTCGAAGAGAAAGGCTACCGGAAAACCGATCTTGAGGTCGGCAGCAAAATAGAGACCCTGTTCAGCGGTAATTTCGTGGTTTCCAAGATCGACATTGTGGTCAACATCAAAGAGCAGCGACTGCTGGTAATCAGATACGGTCCCGGCTCACTGGTTACCAGGGAGAGGCCGGCTCTGGCTGCAGCCCGGGTTCTTGATCCTGAATACGTAATTCCGGTAACCGTGGTCACCAATGGTGAAGATTGCGAGATCCTGGATACAACCACCGGCAAAATCACTGGCCGGGGCCTGGACGGTATCCCAAATCGGCAACAGGCTCTCAATCTGGCGACAGCGCCTCGATCACCCGGCCCCACCGGCGATCGGCGAGAAAAGGAACTGCGCATTCTTAATGCCTTCGATGTTGAGATCTGTTGCGCCGGAGGACCATGCGCCTTGCCTAATGCCCCGGAAGGATGAAATGAAAAAAATCATTTCGGAAATAAATAAACTTGGCAGGTTACATATATCTTTGATCGAGCCAGAAAATATTACAACGATTGTTTCAAAAATACATTCAAAAAGCAAACCTCTAGATTTAGAAAATAATTACCTTATTGATAACCTCACCGCCGCAAAGGGGTTGTATGTTTTTTTTGCAAAATTCCCTTTTAGAAAGTATGAGCACCTGTTGGGGTTTGGAAGAAAATGGGGCGTCTTACGGGACAAGGATGCTCCCCCCAATTGTCCACGCTTTCACAAAGGCAACGCAAATTTCAAAAAAAACAAAAAGTTACTTTTTGAAAATCAATATGTGCCTTTTTATCTTGGTAAAAGTGAAAAGATACAAGAGAGAGTTCTATGTCATATCGAGACAGAATTGGATAAAACCGTTTATGCCTTAAAACTTAAGGCCAGGAATAATATACTGAAGAATATCGTATTTAAATTAGGATACGTTGAGTTTTATATAGATGATGGCTCGTATTTTTGTATAGAATTGCTTGAGAAAGAAGTTCGGAACTTTCTCCGACCCATTATCGGAAAACAATGAAAAAATCCAATACAAATCTGTAAATTACACCGTTAAACTATTTTAACGAAATCACTTCGCAGCAATATGGAGAATGAAGCACATGAGCGACACAAGCTGGAACAAAACAAGTTGGCAAAACTTCCAAGCCCTGCAACAACCAAACTGGCCTGACCAGAAGGAATATCAGTCGGTACTGGAGGAAATCTCGACCCTGCCGCCCCTGGTTTTTGCCGGAGAGATTCGGACCCTGAAACAGCAACTGGCGCTGGTTTCCAAGGGGGAAGCTTTTCTGCTCCAGGGTGGCGACTGCGCCGAAGAATTCGCCATGTGCAATGCCCCGACCATCCGTGAGATGCTGAAGGTTATTCTGCAGATGGCGGTCATTATCAGCTACGCCGGCGGCAAACCGGTGGTTAAGGTGGGCCGCATCGCCGGTCAGTATGCCAAGCCCCGCTCTTCTGATACAGAGATGGTTAACGGCGTGGAATTGTCCAGCTACCGGGGTGATATGGTTAACGGTATTGAGCCAACCCCCGAAGCCCGGCAACCGGATCCCAAGCGCATGCAGGAAGGCTATTTCCGGGCCTGTTCAACCATGAATATCGTCCGGGCCTTTACCCGGGGCGGTTTTGCCTCTCTTGACCGGGTCCATGCCTGGAACAACGAGTTTGTCAAGAGCTCTCCCCAGGGCCAGTCCTATGAAAAACTGGCCAAGAACATCGATCAGGCCATAAAATTCATGGAGTTGATCGGTCTCGATACTGAAATCCCCCAGATCAAACAGGCGGCCTTTTTCACCTCCCACGAGGCCCTGCTGCTGGGCTACGAACAGGCCCTGACCCGGGAAGATTCAACCACCCCCGGCAACTGGTATGACTGCAGCGGCCACATGTTGTGGATCGGCGACCGGACCCGGCAGCTGGACGGCGCCCACCTGGAATTCCTGCGCGGGGTCCAGAACCCGATCGGCATGAAAGTCGGCCCCAACCACGACATGGATGAGCTGAAAAAGATCGTCAGCAAGCTTAATCCCGCTAACGAACCAGGCCGCCTTACCCTGATCACCCGTTTCGGGGCGGACAAGATCGAAAATTATCTGCCCAATCTCTGCCAAGAGATGAAAAAAGAGGGCTTCAAACTGGTCTGGAGTTGCGATCCGATGCACGGCAATACTTATACGGCAGAAAGCGGCTATAAGACCAGAAGCTTCGACAATATTCTCAAAGAGATCCAGTCCTTCTTCCAGATCCATTGGGACACCGGCACCGTCCCGGGTGGTGTGCATTTCGAGCTGACCGGCGAAAATGTTACCGAGTGCACCGGCGGCGGCCGCGAGATCAAGGACGAGCATCTGGTTAAAAACTACCTGACCAACTGCGATCCACGCCTTAACGCCGAACAGAGCCTGGAGCTGGCCTTCCAGATCGCCGAGATGATCCGCAAGTAATCGGCATAGAATTAGGTTCTAGAGGACAACCGGACAGGAACCACCAATGCCATACCAGCGAACCCCGACAGAACTATTCAATGAATTGAAAACCTCCAGCGAGGGGTTGACCGGTGCGGAAGTAGCTCAACGTCTGGCCGAACAGGGCTACAACGAGCTGCAGACCAAAACCGGCATCAACCCCCTGCTGCTCTTCATCAACCAGTTCAAAAGTTTTATCATCTATATCCTCCTTTTTGCCGTGGCCTTCTCACTGGTAATCGGTGAATTTGTCGAT
Organism: Thermodesulfobacteriota bacterium; assembly: GCA_039714535.1. Classification (GTDB taxonomy): domain Bacteria; phylum Desulfobacterota; class Desulfobulbia; order Desulfobulbales; family JAGXFP01; genus JAGXFP01. The sequence continues at coordinate 6,612 of JBDLJC010000061.1, forward strand.
TCGATAATCATCCTGATTATCCTGCTGGCCAACGCCCTGATTGGCTTTTTCCAGGAACTCTCCGCCAACAAGTCCCTGGAGGCCCTGAAGAAAATGGCCGCTATCCATGCCACGGCCCTGCGTGATGGGATTTGGCTAAATCTGGATGCGAGGGAACTGGTGGTCGGCGATATCATCAAAGTGTCCGCCGGCGATAAAACCCCGGCCGATGCCCGGCTGATCGAGTCAGTCCGCCTGAAAGCCGATGAAGCGATCCTGACCGGGGAAAGCGTGCCGACCGAAAAAAGCAGCGGTGTGATTGATCATCAGGCCCAGCTTGGTGATCAGCTCAACATGCTGTTTTCATCCACCTCAATAGTAACCGGCAACGGCCTGGCCATCGTCACCGCCACCGGGATGCAGACCGAAATCGGCGCCATCACCCGCCTGCTCAAGGAAACGAAAGAGGAGTTGACCCCCCTCCAGAAACGGCTCGACCGTTTCGGCAAAAAGCTCGGCTCGGTAATAATCGCCATCTGTTTTTTTATCTTCGCCCTGTCCTTTGCCAGAGAGTGGCTGACCGGCTCGATAACCGTTCAGGCCCTTATTGCCTTCACCTTTATTTCAATCAGCCTCGCCGTGGCTGCGGTACCGACCGCGCTGCCAGCCGTGGTCACCATCTCCCTCAGTATCGGGGTCAAAAGGCTCCTCCGCAAAAAGACCCTGGTCCGGAAGTTATCCTCGGTGGAGACCCTCGGCAGTTGTGATATTATCTGCACCGACAAGACCGGCACCCTCACCGAAAACCAGATGACGGTGCGCCATGCCTGGACCCATAAGCACGAAGCAACAATCAGCGGCGCCGGCTACGAGCCGATCGGCGCTATCTCGACTGACATTGACCCATTGCTGTTCAAAATCGGCCTGCTCTGCAACAACGCATCTCTCCATGAAAAAGACGGCGAATGGCAGATCACCGGTGACCCCACCGAAGCGGCCCTGCTCACCAGCGCTGCCAAAGCTGGTCTGGCTAAGATAAACCACCGGCTCGATGAACTTCCCTTTGACTCGGATCGAAAGATGATGAGTGTCCTGCTGGAAGAAGAGGGCCACCGGATCATGTATACCAAAGGAGCCCCGAATCAGCTGCTGGATCGGTGCCGCCGCATCCGCATCGGCGCCAAGGAGACTGAGCTTACCGACCAACTTCGCCGGGAAATCATGGTCCAAAACGATCACTACGCCTCCCAGGCCCTACGGGTTCTTGGCTTTGCCTATAAACCGGTGGCAATGCCTGACGATTTCCGCGAAGATGAGCTGGTCTTTGTCGGACTGCAGGCCATGATTGATCCGCCCCGCCGTGATGTAATCGAAGCAATCAAGCGAACCGGACAGGCCGGCATCAGGGTAATCATGGTCACCGGCGATTATCAGGAAACCGCCCGGGCCATCGGTAAGGAGATCGGCATCACCGGGCAACTATGCAGCGGCACGGAAATGGACAACCTCGACGACCAGGCCCTGATCCACAAGCTCACAAAAAAGACCAATATCTTTTCCCGGGTGGTACCGGAGCACAAGCAGCGGATCATCACCGCCCTGCAGCAGATGGGCCATACCGTGGCCATGACCGGCGATGGGGTCAACGACGCCCCGGCCCTGAAAAAGGCCAATATCGGGGTGGCAGTGGGCAGCGGCACCGAAGTGGCCAAAGAGGCCTCTGATTTCGTGCTGCTTGACGACAGTTTCACCCATATCGTTAATGCCATCGAAGAGGGGCGCGGCATCTACGACAATATCCAGAAGTCGATCATGCTGCTGCTCTCCGGCAATCTTGGCGAGGTGCTGATCATCTTCCTGGCGGTAATGTTCGGTTTTAATCTGCCGCTGACCGCCGTCCTGCTGCTCTGGATCAATATGGTCACCGACGGCGCTCCGGCCCTGGCCTTCAGTGTCGATCCCTATGGCCGCGACATCATGCTCCGCCAACCCAAGCCCAAAGATGAAGAGATCCTGCCCGCCCCCAAACTCGCGATCATCGGCGTCCTGGGCATGGTCGGCGCCATCATCGCCCTGACCATCTTCGAAATGTACGGCGGCCGCTCAACTATCCCGGCAGACATCATCCACGGCCAGACCATGGTTTTTAATTTCGTGGTGGTCTACGAAGTCATCCTGGTCTTTGTCATCAGACATAGCTTCCGGGTTCCCTTCTTTGCCAATATCTGGGTCTGGGGCTCCGTGCTCCTGTCCTTCGGGATGCAGGCCCTAATCATGTACACCCCTCTCCACCAGGTCTTCAAAGTAATGCCCCTTGATCAGAAGGAGATCATGATCCTCCTGGCCGGCGGCCTCTTTGTCTGGGCAGCCTCCGTCGTCTTTTTCACCCTCTCCCGGCCCCTTAACCACCACTTCCCGACACCGACCGGCGAAGCCTGATGGAACCATATCTTGCCACCATCCTGATCTTCCTGCTGGGCAGCTTTACCCAGGGTCTGACCGGCTTCGGTTTTGCCCTGGTCTCGATTCCCCTGCTGGTTCTGTTCATGGACATTAGGACCGCGGTGCCGTTATGTATGCTGAGCGGTCTGGTCATTACCGCGTTTCTCTCCCTGCAGCTTAAAGATCATCTGGACTGGCGCAAGATTCTGCCCCTGTTGTGCGGCTGCCTACCGGGCATCCTGGCCGGCATCCTCTTCTTAAAAAAGATCAACGAACCAATTTTCAAGATTTTACTGGGCACCATGCTGATCTCTTACTCCCTGTACCGGCTGTTTCTGCTCCCCAAACCGAGATCAATCAGCAAGGGTTGGGGCTGGGTGGCAGGTTTTGCCACGGGGGCAATCAGCGCCGCCTTCAGCGCCGGGGGACCGCCGACCATTATCTACACCACCCTGACCGGCTGGAACAAACATGAGATTAAATCCACCCTGTCAATCTTCTTCTTCCTGGGCGGAGTAGCCACCGCCGTAGCCCACGCCATGAGCGGCCTGACCACCGTGGAAGTTATAAAGTTATCCGCCGTATCTCTGCCCGCAGTGCTGACCGGGGTCTGGTCCGGTTCGTTACTTTACAAAAAGTTTAAAACGGAAGGATACCTCCGGTTGGTGCTGATCGGTCTGATCCTGATGGGCTTGATGATGCTGTATTCGGCAAGCATATTGCAGAATTACTGAAAGTTTTTGGCACAAAAACAGATTCGAATCCCATTTCAAATTCCGACTTCCAAAATTAATTAACAAAGTCTTACTTACTCAACACGCTTAATTCTTGCTCCGGAGCCAGCATATTTAAAAGACCAAGTAGTTTTTTCTCCAAACACTTTCATTATCCACGCGTTATTTGTGAAAAGCAATTTCCCTGCATATAGTATTTGCCCTTTCTCATTGTACATTTTTATTTCTTTGCCATCGAAATCGTAATGCCCTGTGATATGCTCATCACCGAATTTCTTAAAAAGATTTTTCCCATCTTCCTCTGACAACACAACTAGATCTGCATTACAGGTGCCTATACAGTCTGGATCAACTTGGACATGCCACTTACCTTCTTTTTTGCCCCCCTTCTTGGCAAAAAGATTAGTTTTTGGATAAATTTCACCAGTTGGCTTATCCTGGTGTATTTCAACCCATTTTACAAATACGTTCCTATTGCGAGGGGGAATGCCAACTTCATTATATTCAACCGTCACATTATCATAGAGCTTGACTTTGCTATCATCTGGGAAGCTGTTAATCCATTTGTCCCCTATCTGCATGCCTCTGCCAGCATAATTAGTTATCTTCGTGATTTGCCCTGTAACAGTTGCACCCGAGCAAACACTTGCAATTGAAACCAATACTATTACCGTAATAACTTGCCCTAATGTTTTCATCCTTACCTCCGCTCTATTTTTTTGAAGTTGTTACTTAAGGTTTTGACCGCATAACGACCAAACTCAGCGAACCAGCCACCAGAGCTTGTTCCGTAAGGCCGCATACGTTCCCCCGAAATTGCGAACACCCTATTGAGCCGTCCGGACTTCCCTCGCTACCGTGGACACTCATGCCCTTAACGTCTTTGCCTGCTCAAACTCCTCAGGGCTGATGTTTCCTAGGTGCTGATGACGTCTAGCTCTACTATAAAACACTTCTATATAATCAAACAAGTCTGACCTGATCCTGCTAAAAATGGGATGATTACCCTACTACTCCACTAAATTGTGGCAGGATCATCATACACAGGTCATATTTAAAAGCTGTATGGCGGTAATTTTAAATTCAGTATTTGCTGATCCTATCTTGTCTTTGCTGAGGAAAGCTTCTTTCTAGTTTTAATTACTATTTAATTTTTTCCTTGAATTGCACATTGCATTAATCTATAAGTATTTCAAAATTAAATTCCTTATTCCAATAAGAGGCAAACTGGAAGCAATTCCGGGACGCAAATCTTTGGGCTCCACGTGGGTCGCCAGACTGCCGAAGATAATTTTGTTGAGTTAATCTGGATATAAACCTGCCCCCTTTTAGAGGCAGGTTTTTTATTTGCATGACACCAGGCGCTACCTACTGGCGAGGTGTGTACAGACCATAAACAAGGGCCGAGATAATAGAAGAAATGAAATACAAAATGCTAATTTTTGGCTTTAAAGCCTCTGTCCTGCTGCTGCTTATAGTCGGGACCTACGCCTTGCAGGCAAACAGGCAACTCCTCGATTCACAGGGGGAAAGCGAGAAAAACTTTCATGATGTTGCTTCGGCAGCAACGGAGGTAAGTAGCTATGCCAAGCGGGCAGAAGGTCATCTTTACCTGTACCTGATGCTGCACAGAAGAGCAGACAAGGAGAAGTTCCCAAAAAGATTGGCATCCCTGCATGAGCAGATATCGATTCTTGATCAGAATCTGACAAACCCAGAGGCCAGAAAAATCCTGGGAAAAATCAAATCCTATTGCGACAAGAATCTCTCCCTCGACAATTCCCTCATTGCAGATCACGACAAAGAGTTCCAGAGATTGGGCAGGTTCGACATAGCAAAACACCAGAAGACAGTATTAAAAACGCATAAATCTTTCTCTGATATCAGAAAAGCCGGGCTTGAGCTAGCCAAACTGTTGATCAGCCTGGAAGACGGGAAAAAATCAGAGTTAAGAAAAAATGCGACACTACTGCAATCACGCTTGACATTATTTATGACCTTGGCGGCAATATTCATAGGATATATCGGCTATATTCTGGGAAAAATTATTAAAGAAATGCGCCGGGAAAGAGACAAACTTAAAGAAGCACAGGCCGAAATAAAAGTCTTAGGTGGCATGCTGCCGATTTGTGCCTCATGTAAAAAAGTTCGGGATGATAAAGGCTACTGGAATCAAATTGAATCATATATATCCGCACACACAGACACCGAGTTTACCCATAGCTATTGTGATGATTGTATCAGAAAACTATATCCTGAATTTGCAGATGATGTAATTGCCGAGATGGAATCTAAGAATGCTACGTAATACACTAGATTGTTAGTTGGGCTGCCTCCTTTTCATATAGACCCAAGGGTAGTTTGTGATGATCTCTTGCCAGCATCTAAGTTCGGAACCACAAATCAAATTTCTGTAATCAGATCAGAGTTTCTACCTTTCAATAACCATAGGTATGGCGCTCAACCAACTTCCCTCGCCAATATCCCGGTCAGCTTATCACCATATTTACGATTTACAGCGTCGTCGGTAATGATCTTGATATCGGCCGGCGATGAAACCCCAAGGCCCAGTTCCACTGCCCTGGCGATCTGTTCTTGCTCAAATATTTTAGTCCGCATAATCTTTTTATTAGAACCAAGCTCCTTAAGAACCGCCAAGCCTACTGCATCAACAGCAATCCGGTCGGTACCGGCAATCATCAGGCCCGCCTTTTTCAGGGTACCGTGGGCCGGACCACCATCGGTGAAAACATCAAGCCCATCCATCAGGATCAGGCCAGGAGAATACACCTGATTGATCTCCGCAATCATCTTTCTCATGCTGAATAGAGAATCGTGTAACTCTGTCATATTGCGCTTGCGAGTAATTCCCACCGACAATTTAAGTGACATGGTAAAGACCCCGCCATAACCGTGGGTCTTCAAACAACAGGTCGAAACAATGCTTTCCGCCTCCAGTACTGGCCGGGCCACCTCAAAGCCGTCAAGCCAGTGGCTCTCTTCGGGCCTGACCCTAATCCAATCTTCATCCGCTAGCTCCTCAAAATTAATCAGACCTGAGCCATGTTCCTGGCAAAGTTTCTCAATGTCTTTTGCCCTGATCACCTCACCGGTATCAGGCGGCCCACATCGTTCTCCGATGGTGATTCCGGCCGCACCCATACTTTTCAGTTTGGTGATGAGGCCAGTGAGAGTGTCGTTGTGGGTAGAGGCAGGAAAGGGGTCAGCAGTATTGAAATTTGGCTTAAGGAGAACCTTCTTGCCGCGAACCGGATTGACTCCCAGCAATTCTATGACCCTGGGAATTGCGGTAAGGCGATCCCTGCTTTTGATCAGAGCCACCTTGGGATTATTACCATTCTTCCGCGTTGCTGCCAGCAGCACATCCAGATCACCGGCGGCCATTGTCAATATACCACCAGCTGAACCAGCAACGAAATCACGTCGGTTGATCATGGCCCACCTCCCACTTTTTAGTAAAATCATACAGGGAGGTACAGAATAAGGTCAACTCTCTGTTTTTAAATATTGGGCAGACCGCAAACAATCATCTCAACAATGGTCCGTTTGATTCTGCTACTGGTCCTAGGAATAAATGAGATCCGCTCGACCAATTCCTGGTAGAGCCAGATCCGCTCATCTGCGCCTGGATGGGACCCGTTTGTTCTTTTTTCTCCTATTCGCAAAAATATGGCGCCATAATGGCGCCTGAGGTTAAGATGAAATAAATTTGCTCATTCACACTTAAAAATGGTTTTTTCAAGAGTACTTAGTTCAGGATAAATACAGCGGGAGATCATAATGAGAAAGATCTTTGAAGAAACAACCATCAATGGCATGACCCTCAAAAACCGCCTGGTAAGGGCGGCCACCTGGGAAGGGATGTGTGAACCGGAAGGACGCCCCACCGAAAAACTCAGCGCTTGTTACCGCGATCTGGCCCGGGGCGGCGTCGGCCTGATCATTACCGGCTATGCCTTCGTCAGGCCGGAGGGCCGCCAGTTACCCTGCACTCTGGGCGCCCATACCGATAAGTTCAATGCCGATATGAAAAAGATGGTCGAGGCGGTCCATGCTGAGGGCGGTAAGATCTGTCTCCAGTTGGTCCATGTCGGCGGCCAGACCAATGAGAGGAATGCCGGCCGGATGCCATTGGCCCCTTCGGCGGTCAAGGTCGAGCAATTCCCCCAGGTCCCAGAGGAGATGTCTTTTGCTGATATTCACGGGGTGATCAGGGCCTTTGGTGAGGCGGCAGGCCGCGCCAAGGAATGCGGTTTCGATGCCATCCAGCTGCATGGCGCCCATGGCTACCTGATCAATCAATTTCTCTCGCCTCTGACCAACAATCGCACGGACGAGTACGGCGGCAGCATCGATAACCGCTGCCGCTTTATGATTGAGGTTTATTGGAAGGTCCGGGACGTGGTCGGTAAGGATTATCCGGTGCTGATCAAGCTGAACGGCGCCGACAATCTTGAAGGCGGCCTTAATCTGGAAGATGGTGTTTACGCGGCCGAACTGCTCGATCAGGAGGGGATCGACGCCATTGAGGTGAGCGGCGGCACTCCGGCTTCCGGGGCCATGTCGCCGATCCGCAACAAGATCAACGGCCCCGAGCAAGAAGCCTATAACCTGGAGCTCTGCACGGCGATCAAGGCCGTTGTCAAATGCCCGGTTATGGTGGTCGGCGGTTTCAGGAGTTTTGCTGTTGCCGAACGGGCTATCCAAAACGATGCCGATTATGTGTCAATGGCCCGCCCGTTCATCCGCGAACCGGACCTGGCTAAGCGCTGGCAATCCGGTGACCACACCACCGCCACCTGTATCTCCTGCAGTGCTTGTTTTATGCCGGGGATCAAGGAAGGCGGGATCTATTGCGTTGTTGATAAGAAAGAGAGGGAAAAGGCTAAGGTGTGATTTCGGCGCGGTTAAGTATTTTTGCTGCGGAATTCAGCCATGCCATCTGCCCGGATTGTGCCCAAAAACTTTATCCGGATTTGATAACACCGGAAAAGTCTTCAGGAAAACCCGCTTAGCCCCATAGACGGCTGCAATGAAGACGAAACCCTTCACTTCAGCGCCTAGCGTTCCAAAAGCTGGCGCGAATCCCATCTTTTCAAACTCCCTTAAAATACTTTCTTCAAACCATTTTACTTTGTTTTATTGCTAAAATTATGGACAATGATGGAATGGATGGATCAGCGTAAGAGCTAAACAAACAAGACAGGGAGGGACTTATGGCTACGATTAAAGCTAAACATTATCTCAGGGTTAAAAACAGATTCCCGGATTTTCTCAGCGCAGTCGAATCTCTGGGCTCCGTGGCCAAAAAGGAAGGACCACTCGATGGTAAAAATGCGCAGTTGATTCAGCTGGCCGCCGCCGCAGCGATTCGTTCCGAGGGGGCGGTCCATAGTCATACCCGGAGAGCGCTTGAGGCCGGCGCGCACGTTGATGAGATCTATCACGCCCTTATTATTCTGACGAGTACTATCGGCTTCCCCAATGTTATGGCGGCCTTAAGCTGGGCTGAAGATGTGCTCGAAAAAGGCGCCGAATGAGATAAGTCTGGGTTAATTGGCGAAACGAACAAAGGGCCAGGGTGGCGCATTTAGCGGCTGGGGCAAATAAAAGGAGAACCCTTGAAGAGATGCGACTGGGTGCCGACAGACAACAAAATCTACCTTGACTATCATGACCGGGAATGGGGGGTGGCGGTTCACGATGATCTCAGGCTGTTTGAGATGTTGATCCTTGAAGGCGCCCAGGCCGGCTTGAGTTGGCTGACCATTCTCAAGAGACGCGAGACCTACCGGCTGGCCTATGACGGTTTTGATCCGCTTAAAATGGCCCGCTGGGATGAAGCCAAGGTGGTCGAGTTACTGAAAGATCCCGGCATTATCAGAAACAAACTCAAGGTCGCGGCCGCCATAACCAATGGCGCCGCCTATCTGCAGGTTGTTGCAGAGTTCGGCAGTTTCGCTGAATTCATCTGGTCATTTGTCGGCGGCAGGCCTATCCAGAACTCCTGGCAGACGATTAAGCAGATTCCAGCGACTACCGCTGAGTCCGATCAGATGAGTAAAGAGCTAAAGCGGCGGGGCTTCAAATTTGTCGGCTCGACAATCTGCTACGCCTTCATGCAGGCGGTGGGCATGGTTAATGACCACCTGGTCGGTTGCTTCAGATACGAATCCATCAAAAAAGGCAGATAGCAAGAACAGATGATGATCGATAAGGATGGGATAGATGCGGCCCTGGACCAGGTATTGGCCGGGGTCGGCGATAAGCGGCGGCTGCTGATGCCGCCGCCGGTTTTTACGACGATGCAGGGCGAATTTATCGGTTTCGACCGGGAAAACAAGATCCTGCAGGCCAGGTTCCCGGTTCTTGCCGAGCAACTCAATCCTTACGGCAGTATGCAGGGCGGGATGATTGCGGCGGCCATTGACAATACCCTGGGGCCGTTAAGCATGCTGGTGGCCCCACCCAATTTCACCCGCCGTCTGGAGATCAAATACCGGCGGCCCGTCACCCCCGGGCTCGATTACATAACGGTAATAGGGAAATTTCTTGACCAGAAAAAACGGCAGCTTTTCTTTCGGGCCAGCGTTGTTGATGGCGACGGCAATGAGCTTGCCAACGGTAAGGCCGTCCACTGGGTTCTAGATGATGATCAACTTTGACGGCGTCGTAAAACCGCCATCATCTTTACCATCCATTGCGGAAATTGTGGGGCCTCTGAGATCAATTGCTCCGGGCCTGTCGGTCACCTGACGCATTTTATAATACCAAGGAGACGCATCACCAATGATTGAATTTATCCAACAGTTCAGCCCGGTCACCCAAGCCCTTTTTGCCACGCTTTTTACCTGGGGTGTAACGGCGGCCGGGGCAGGTCTGGTTTTTTTCACTAAGACCGTCAACCAGAAGGTAATGGATTCGATGCTTGGCTTTGCAGGCGGGGTGATGATTGCCGCCAGTTTCTGGTCGCTGCTGGCGCCGGGAATAGAGATGGCCGAACAGATGGCCTTCAACCCCTGGCTGACCGCCGCGCTAGGTTTCATGGCCGGCGGAATTTTCATGCGCGTTACCGATATGATCCTGCCCCACCTCCATCCCGGCCTCGACATCAGTGAAAGCGAAGGGATCAAAACTTCATGGCAGCGCAGTACCCTGTTGGTCCTGGCCATTACCCTCCATAATATCCCGGAAGGGTTGGCGGTCGGGGTCGCTTTCGGGGCCGTTGCAGCAGGCCTGCCCGCCGCGACCATTGGCGGGGCCATTGCCCTGGCAATCGGTATCGGTCTTCAGAATTTCCCGGAAGGAACGGCGGTGTCAATGCCGTTGCGGCGGGAAGGGATGGGTAAGGGAAAAAGTTTCCTGATGGGCCAGGCCTCGGGCATGGTTGAGCCGGTAGCCGGGGTGTTGGGGGTAATTTTTGTCATGCAGATGCAGAGTGTTCTGCCCTATGCCCTCTGTTTTGCGGCCGGGGCCATGATCTTTGTCGTGGTTGAGGAACTGATCCCGGAATCGCAACGAATCCCGGCCAATATCGATCTGGTGACCATGGCGACCATGGTCGGTTTTTCGGTGATGATGATCCTTGATGTGGCCCTGGGTTGAGGGGTTGAATTATTCCCTATAACCTTCTGCGGCTTCATAACGTTTGTCTGTTGAACCTGCCCTATACCATGACCCCGGAAATGGTTGCCGATGCGGCCCGGGCTTTTCAGCCTAAAGTCCTATATCCCTATCATTACGGCGCCACCGATCCCGCCAGACTCGTTGCCCTGCTGCAAGGCAGTCCGGAAATTGAAGTGCGGGTCCGCAGAATGGAGTAAACGGGTCGAAGCGAAGCAGACAAACCGGCCATCCCGTGCTGCGTAACAAGACAAGCTGCTAAATACAGTGGATATCTTACATCACGTCTTTTTTTCTATGGTATTGACTAAGAGCGCATGTTAGGGATATTAATATGGACATTCTGGTATTAAGACCGGTAATTTGATCTGAAAAGTTTGTTCATAACAAACACCAATCATCTCATCATTAAGGAGGAGCATTCGTGGCCAGAAAGAAAAAGAAGCAGTTAAAAGTTGTCGGGCTCGTGTTGTTAGTGGTTGGGGTAGGGCTGGCGATCTGGGGTTACCAACTTTCCGGCTCTGTGGGCTCCCAGTTAACCAAGGCTATTTCCGGTTCACCAACTGACCGGGTGATGATGATGTATATAGGCGGAGCGGCTGCGGTTGTCGCCGGGCTCTTCCTGCTGTCGAAGAAGTAAAAGAAACTAGTAAACACTAAGCTCAGACAGACAACTTGGTGCTATTTGATGCTCAAATGTCAACCCGTCAAGTCTGCCACATACTTGAAGTTAAAGGGTACGATATCAGATGAGGGGCAATAATGCCCAAAAACACCTTCAATATCAACTTATCGGGGCAAAAGTGCCTGTTAATCAATGGTTATACGCTAAATAGGAAAAAATGATTCGTATCTACGGTATCAAAGATAAATTAAATCCCATAAAAGCAAAGCTCTCTGATGTAATAAATCAGTGCATGGTTGATGCGTTGTCATTTCCAGACAATAAACGAGCTCATAGATTCATTCCCATGGACAGCGAAAATTATTTCTATCCAGATGGTAGGTCTGACTCTTATACAGTTATTGAAATTTCTATGATGGAAGGCCGTTCCGTAGAGGCAAAGAAGGAACTAATTCATTTGCTATTTCAACGAATTGAGTTCGAATTAGGAATATCGTCCAATGATATTGAAATAACAATCTCAGAATCCCCTGCCTGTAACTGGGGGTTCAGAGGAGTTACAGGCGATGAGGCCAAATTAAATTACAAGGTAAACGTATAATCGGGTAAGGGGGAGGTTTTCCCTCCCCCTCCCCACACCACCTAGCAAGCGGGTCCGCACTAGGCGGTTCCCAAGAGTTACCGAGCCGTAGCC
>JBDLJC010000062.1:0-18706 GCA_039714535.1 Thermodesulfobacteriota bacterium
AGGTTGCATTAACGATAGCAACTCTTGGGTAAGATCAAGAGAACCATTTCTAGCAAAAGGGAAAAGGGTGGCAAAAGACTCGTAAGTTATCTTAGACATAGTATCCTCTTGTAGGTGTCTGTATACCAGTACTCATTATGGCTGATTCATCAAAGGCATATCAACCTGTCAATCAGCGTTGAAACATTACCTTGTTCTAGATTGATGTGGAATAGCTTTTTATTTCTATAATCCTTTCGGGGTGGAAATTATGGACTTATAAAAAGAAAGGTGTTTGTTTTCCCAGGAAGTCAATTCTCAACGCTAATTGATACCTTTATTCCCAGTGATTGGAAAAACTTTTCTTGACAGTCTTCGAAAAACGTTTATATTTTCCCTGTCCTATTGAAATAGAATTTCAATTTCACGGAGACAGCATGAAGGATGTCAATGAAGCTTTTCGCCAGTTTCTAAAGCAGAAAAACTTACAGCTAACTATGCAACGGCAGTTGATCGTTGACGAGTTTGCTAAGGTAAAGCGGCATTTGAGTGTTGAGGAACTCTATGATCTGGTCAAGAAAAGAGAACAGAGCATAGGCCAGGTTACAGTTTTTCGGACCCTGAAGCTTCTAGCCGAGGCCAATATCGCTCGAGCGGTTAATTTTGGTGATAAAACAGTCCGCTACGAACTTGATTTCGGCACCGAACACCATGATCATCTTGTTTGTTTACAGTGTGGGGCCGTTGTAGAGGTATTCGATCCCGACCTGGAAAAGCTGCAGGACAAGCTATGCAGCAAGTATGGATTTTCACCTGATTGGCACCGTTTGGAGATATTCGGTACCTGCAAGAAATGTAAGTAATATTTTTTTGACCTATAGTTGAAATCGAATTTCAATTTCTGAAGACCAAATTGTTTGGTCCTTGGATGATAACTAAACAAAAAGATTCATAGTTGGAGGTTTTATTATGCTGAAGCGAACGTTGTTAACCCTTATGGGACTGTTTGTCTTCTTTTCTAGTTTGCCGCATGCGTTAGCGACGGAACTGGTGATCTATTCGGCCCGGAAAGAGCACTTGGTCAAAGCACTTTTTGACGATTACGAAAAAGAGACCGGGGTGAAAATCAAATATCTGACCGGAAAGGCGGCGGCCCTCATGCAGCGCCTCAAGGCCGAGGGCAAAAACACCCCCGCCGACCTACTGATTACCGTTGATGCCGGCAACCTCTGGCATGCCGTCCGAGAAGGCCTGCTGAGACCGGTTGATTCCCTCGCTCTCAATGCCAATATCCCTGCTCACCTGAGGGATCAGGAAGGTCGCTGGTTCGGTTTATCGATCAGGGCCAGGACCATAGTTTACAACACCGACAAGCTGAAGTCTGCGGATCTGAAGTCCTACAAGGATCTGGCCGACGGTAAATGGAAGAATCGGCTGTTGCTGAGGACTTCGAAAAAGGTCTACAACCAGTCCCTGGTTGCGATGCTTATCGCCGAACATGGTAGTGATAAGGCTGCTGAAATTGTTAAGGGTTGGGTGGCCAATCTTGCCGCGCCGCCATTTTCAAACGACACCAAGGTCATGGAGGCGATCGCCGCCGGTCTTGGTGATGTGGGGATCGTAAACACCTACTATTTCGGTCGCCTGATCAAAAAGAACCCGGACCTGCCGCTGGCCCTTTTCTGGGCTGGTCAGGAGGGCAATGGCACCCATGTTAATGTATCCGGTGCCGGCGTAACTACCCATGCTAAAAATCCCAAAGAAGCTATTAAATTTCTGGAGTGGCTCTCCTCAGAGCGAGCCCAGAATCTCTTTGCCGACGTGAATATGGAGTATCCGGTCAACCAGAAGAATATCCCGCACCCAACGGTTCAGGCCTGGGGAGAGTTCAAGCAGAACAAGATGCCTCTCTGGATGGCTGGAGCCTTGCAGGGTAAAGCAATTATGCTAATGGACAAGGCCGGTTACAAATAAGATGTTGACCTACACGTCTTCAGGAAGAACTAATATCTGGAAGGGGGCGGCATGGCTGATTGCTTTGCTTACCGTGTTGCCCCTGACAGTAATTTTTCTGTCCTGGACCCGGCCAGCCCTTGAAATCTGGCAGCATATGGCGGAAAACCTGCTGGCCAATCTCTTGATCAACACCCTTCTCCTCGGCGGTGGCGTGGTGGGGTTGACCGGATTTCTGGGAGTCAGTCTGGCTTGGCTCACTGGGGCCTGTGATTTTCCTGGCCGCCGCTTCTTTTCCTGGGCTCTGCTGCTGCCGCTTGCCATGCCGACCTACGTGCTGGCTTTCGTTTTTTTAGGGATCTTTGACTTCACCGGACCAGTGCAGACCTTTTTGCGGGACCTATTGGGAAAAAGCGTCTGGTTTCCGGATATCCGCTCCACGGCCGGAGTAATTCTGGTTATGAGCTTCGCCTTGTATCCATACGTTTACCTCTTGGCCCGAAGCGCTTTTCTCGCCCAGGGTAAGCAGACTATCGAGGCGGCTCAATCCCTCGGTTGCACTTCTTTTGCCGCATTTTTCCGGGTAGCGCTACCCATAGCCAGGCCCTGGATCGCCGGAGGTCTCCTGCTGGTTCTGATGGAAACCTTAGCCGATTTTGGTGCCGTCTCTATTTTTAATTATGATACCTTTACCACCGCCATTTATAAGGCCTGGTACGGTTTTTTCTCCATCGAAGCCGCGGCCCAGCTTTCTTCTCTCCTAGTTATCATCGTTCTGATAGTTCTCCTGTTAGAGCTAAGATTGCGTCGCGGTCGGCAGTACTCGGAATCGGCCCGGGTGACCAACAGGGTTAAACTTCTCAAACTGGAAGGGGCGGCCGGTTGGGCTGCCTCGGTTTTTGCGTCAATTGTCCTGTTAACTGCCTTTATTGTTCCCTTCGGCCAGCTGATATTCTGGTGCCTGGAAGGTTTTGCTGATCTCGACACAGCTTATCTAGGTTACCTGGGCCATTCCCTGCTGCTTTCAACCATGGCCGGCATCTTTATCTGCTGCTGTGCCCTCTTGCTAGCTTATGTTCAGCGGCACCATCCCGGGGGGGTGACTTCTTTTCTGGTTCGGCTTGCCACTTTGGGCTATGCCTTGCCGGGCACCGTTCTGGCCGTGGGCTTGGTCATCGTTATCTCTCTCTTTGACAAACAGCTAGGATCTATTGTGGCAGCAATGGGCTTGGAAACGACTATCCTTTTGCAGGGCACTATCCTGACCATGCTTCTGGCCTACGCGGTCAGATTTATGGCGGCCGGTTATAACGGTGTCAATTCATCAATGGAGAAGATCACTCTCAGCATTGATGAGGCGGCACAGAGTCTTGGGATCACAGGGATGAAGATGATTAGAAAGATCCATGTCCCCATCCTGAGAAGCGGTTTGCTGACTGCGGGTATTCTGGTCTTTGTCGACGTAATGAAGGAAATGCCTATTACCCTGATGACCCGCCCCTTTGGCTGGGATACCTTGGCGGTAAAAATCTTCGAGCTTACCTCGGAAGGAGAGTGGCAGAGAGCCGCCCTACCTGCCGTTGCCCTGGTTGCCGGTGGCATAATTCCACTAATTTTTCTGACCAAACAGATGGACAAGAGTTGACCCGTAAGGGAGTTATGCTGATGAAGAGTATTGTCGAACTTAAAAATGTCGAAAAATCCTATGACGGCTCGGTCATTATCAAGGATCTTTCCCTGATCCTAGAGGAAGGTGAAATAGGCTGTCTTCTTGGTCCCAGTGGTTGCGGCAAGACCACTATCCTGCGGGCTATTGCCGGATTTGAAGAAATTTCCACCGGTACGATCACTATCAACGGGGCGGTTGTTTCAGCCACCGACACCCTGACGCCCCCGGATCAAAGGCAGGTCGGGGTTGTTTTTCAGGACTATGCCCTCTTCCCTCATCTTGATGTCCATCGCAATATTGCCTTTGGCTTGCATAAAACAAAAAAGGCCGAACAGGATGCAGTGATTCAGAACCTTCTGGAAGTTGTCGGTTTAACCGAGGTCTCGCATAAATATCCCCACGAATTGTCCGGTGGCCAGCAGCAGCGGGTGGCCTTGGCTCGAGCCCTGGCCCCCCGACCGAATCTTCTGTTGATGGACGAGCCATTTTCCAACCTTGATATTACCTTGCGGGAAAAACTATCGGTCGAAGTCCGGGATATTTTAAAGGAGTATGGTATCTCGGCAATAATGGTTACCCATAATCAGAATGAGGCCTTTGCGATGGGGGACAAGACCGGCGTGATCTACGGCGGTGATCTTCTGCAGTGGGATACAGCCTACAATCTCTACCATCGGCCTGTTAATCAACTGGTAGCTGACTTTGTCGGTGAGGGAGTTTTGTTGCCCGGTCAAGTGGTCGACGATAGAAAAGTGGAGACCGGCCTTGGCCTGTTGGAGGGAGACTTCCACTATCCCTGTAAAAACGGCTGCCCAGCCAATGTCTTGATTAGACCCGAGGATGTGGTCCATGACGACAACAGTCCCGTAAAAGCTGAAATCATCAAGAAAAACTTCCGCGGGCCGACTATCCTCTATGCTTTGCGGCTCGACAGCGGCGACGAGGTTCTCTCTTTGGTACCAAGCCATCATAACCACCGGATTGGCAATAAAATCGGCATCATCCATGAGGTGGAGGACCTAATTCTCTTTGAAGCCTGAAAATTTCCGAAGAATTCCTGTTAACTGCTGGAAGATTAAAAACAAAAAGTATTCAAAACTATGATTTTTACAGGTGAGCTTAAGCTGGCCGCGATACATCTTTAACCGGCCGATAACCACATATCCTTAATAACTGGAGTTAGCGCATATACACAAGTTGGAAGAATGGCAGCACCAGCATCAATTCAACATGGAAAACGTCCAGGGTGAGCGTAATACCTGGAAAGTAATCTCGTTGACATTTCTAATGATGGTCGTAGAAATTATTACCGGCATGCTTTTTGGTTCCATGGCCCTGCTGGCAGACGGCTTCCATATGGCTACCCATACATTCGCCTTAGGGATTACTGCCATAGCATATTACTACTCACTAAAACACGCCCACGCCCCCTTAATTCTGCCGGCCAAACCTTCTTTACTCAAAAAAACATCCTTGACTTACCGCGATCAATAAATCAAAGCCAATCTCCATTCTCGGGTTTACAGTTTGGCACACAACTCGGCCACCCTCTTCCCCAGTTTAAAGCCATCCGCAACGGCGGTCTCGTCCGGCTCCCCACAGCAAGCAACCCCATAATGACCAGATGCTACCATTGGATCGCCAACTATTATCATCCCATAAATCATCATACATTGCAGAATAGAAAAAATAGTGGTTTCCTTGCCACCCGTATGGTGATTACCGGAGGCAAAGGCAGCCCCCACCTTATTCTCCATCTCGCGACGCAGTCCGACAAAATCATCAAAAATCTTTTTGAGCTGGGCCGCCATAACTCCAAAATAAACCGGTGAGCCGGCAATAACCCCGGCGGCATCACTAAAATCATCTTTGCTGACCTCATCGGTATTCTTCAAGACCGCCTCGGCCCCTGTTGCAGCAACTCCTTTGGCAATCGCCTCTGCCAACTTCTTAGTGTTATTGCCCTTGGAATAATAAAGAACCAGTACTTTCATTTTCAATCTCCACTTCGTTTAGTTTTGGAACTGCCTAAGAACTGAAATAAAGCTATAGGGCGGGAACCCTTGTCCGAGACAAACAACAAATGGCGGAGAGGGTGGGATTCGAACCCACGGTACCCTCGCGGGTACACCGGATTTCGAATCCGGCTCATTCGGCCACTCTGACACCTCTCCCAAGACAACGACCAATATCGGTTCATCCTCTTTAGCCGTTGATCAGCACGCACTGTACATCGCCCATCGCTGAATGTTTACCTCTTTTCTTCTTTTCAAGAATATTATTCCCGGCTATCCCGCCCATTACAACTCACGCCCGGGATTATCACCTGAAGCCAAGAACCGGCATGACCAATCTGAAAAGACCCTCCAGACCAGACAACCAGTACATTTAGTCAAGACTCCCCCCTTTTATCGGTTTTAAGCGATTCTTGAAATAGTTTGCTTCTTTACCATGACCATGTTATTTATCGGCCTTAGTTGTGCAGTAGTTGCTTATAATACGCAAAAAAGTTAACCGCACAATCCCTGTCCGGGGTATGCGGTTTTTTTATGGGCAAATGAACTGCCTGGAGGTCGGTCGAAAGACGTTCTTCCTTATTTATAAAGTGGCCCCACCGAGGGCCAGTAATACAGGAGTAGTTAAGATGTCTGAAGGAACAGTAAAATGGTTTAATGATGCTAAGGGTTTCGGTTTTATCGAGCAGGATGGCGGCGATGATGTTTTCGTACACCATACTGCCATCCAGGCCGACGGTTTCAAATCCCTCACCGAGGGTGCCCGGGTAACTTTCGAGGTTGTCGATGGCCCCAAAGGTCCGGCTGCAGCTAACGTTGTCCAGCAGTAAGACCTGTTTATACCGCAAATAGACCTGAAGCCCCGCCTCGGCGGGGCTTTTTTTAGTTTTAAGCCGGCCACCACAACATGAAAGGATCTGCCCATGGCAAGAAGAACTAATTACTCTTTTGAAAAACGTCAGAAAGAACTCGCCAAAAAGAAGAAGAAAGAAGAGAAAAGGCTCCGCAAACAGGGCAAGCTTAACATTGAAGAGAACGAGACTGGCGAGACCACCACGGTTGAGAATGACACCCAGCAGAGTACGGAAGAAAACAGTCCTGTAGAATAAAGCAAGTTTCCCGAAGCAAGGCCATTCTCATCACCAGCCATCCTGGCCTTGCAGATCGTCTGTGGTAACTTGACCGTCGCCCAGACCAAATTGCCCGACCAGGGGCCTCTCTGGCCCTATCGGGATTTATGCCAAACCCCGCTTATCCCCGAAATCCCGCCTGAGTTACCCCCGCTATGATTTTTATCATCAGGCCCATTTCTTAAAATATCAATTTTTCGCGCCCCGCCTAATATCCCCTGGCACCAAACAACAACCACCTCCTGGCCCTATCATCACCTCATACTTCCGCCTTTTTAAAGAGAAAGGTTCCGTTCGCTGTGGAGAAATTGTCCGGCGGTAGCGGTAATGGAGACGTGAAGACAAGGACAAGATTTTTCCGGCTGTGCCGTTCGAGGTAAGCGAAGACTCCGGATGACAGGTAAAGATTTATCTCCGTTGCTCGCGATGAGCGGAGACGACAAGTAATCTTGGACGATATTAAGCGTTGCATGCAACCATGATTTTCCGATACGATAAAATGCGTCTCTGATTTTCCGTCCCCAACAGCATCTACAATGAGGGATTCATGGGCAACACTTTGACCACCTGCGTTTACTGCGGCTGCGGCTGCGGACTCTACCTCCAGGAAAAGGGCGGTCGCATCACCGGCGCGATCCCCAGCCGCCACCATCCTGTCTCCCGAGGAAATCTCTGCGTCAAAGGCTGGCATGTCCATGAGTTCATCCACTCCAACGAACGGCTGAGCCAGCCTCTGATCAGAAAAAATGGGGTCCTGACCCCCACCTCCTGGGATGAAGCCCTGGACTTTACGGCCCGGGAACTTGGCCGAATCCGCGATCAAACCAATGCCCAGGGTATAGGAGTCCTCTCTTCGGCCAAATGCACCAACGAAGAGAATTATCTCCTCCAGAAATTCACCCGGACCGTGCTGAGAACCAATAATATCGATCACTGCGCCCGCCTTTGACACGCCCCGACGGTGACAGGTCTTGCCACCACCTTCGGCAGCGGCGCCATGACCAACTCGATCAACGAGATCGAAAACGCCCAGGTTATCCTGGTTTCCGGCTCCAATACCACCGAGGCCCATCCCCAGGTGGCCCGCCGGATGCTGGATGCGATTGACCGCGGCGCCAAACTGATCGTTATCGATCCCCGCAAGACCGTCCTGGCCGATTGTGCCCATATCCACCTGCAGATCAGGCCCGGCACCGATATCCCCCTGTTAAACGCGATGATGCGCGTTATCCTCGATGAAAACCTGGCCGACGACCTTTTTATCGAAATGCGCACCGAAAATTTTTACCAGTTGCGGGACATGCTTTACCGGTTGGATCTTGACGAGGTCGCGGCCACCACCGGAGTCTCCCTGGAAAAAATTCGCAAGGCAGCCCAGATTTACGCCCAGGCCCAGAAAGCAGTCCTCTGCTATTGCCTGGGGATCACCCAGCACATTTGCGGCACCAGAAATGTACAGTCCCTCGCCAATCTGGCCATGCTTACCGGGAATGTCGAAAAAGAGGACACCGGGGTTGATCCGCTGCGCGGCCAGAACAATGTCCAGGGCGCATGCGATATGGGCGCCCTGCCCAATGTCTTTCCCAGCTACCAACCGGTCGCCAATGACGATTACCGGGAAAAGTTCGAGTCCGGCTGGGGAGTTGAGCTATCAGCGAAACCGGGCCTTACTCTGATGGACATGACCCACGCCGGTAAAGACGGCACCATCCGCGCCATGTTCATCATGGGTGAAAATCCGATGCTCAGCGACCCGGTTCTCGCCAAGGTAAAGGAGACCATGACCAATCTGGAGTTTCTAGCCGTAGCCGATATTTTCCTGACCGAAACCGCAGAACTGGCCGACGTGGTCTTCCCCGCCGCCTCCTTTGCCGAAAAGACAGGAACCTTCACCAACACTGAGAGACGGGTACAGATGGTCCGCCAAGCCATTCCGCCCTTGGCCGATTGCCGGACCGACCTTGAGATCATCATCGAACTGGCCAAACGGCTCGGCTACGAGATGGATTACGAGTCACCCGCCGAGGTCATGGAAGAGATCACCATGCTCGCCCCCATTTACGGTGGCATGCACCACGACCGATTAGAATCTTCCTGGGGGTTGCAGTGGCCCTGTTGGGACCGCAGCCATCCGGGCACAAAATTTCTCCACAAGTATTATTTCACCCGGGGCAAGGGCTATTTTGTCCCGGCCGAACACCAGTCCCCCAGCGAACTGCCCGATGATAAATATCCCTTCCTGCTGATCACCGGCCGCATCTATCACCATTATCATACCGGCACCATGACCAGGAAGGTTGATACCCTTAATCGTGAATCCGGCCATGCCCTCCTGCAGCTCAACCATAGCGATGCTGAGCGGCTGCGGATCAGAAACGGTGAATTGCTTGAGGTGGTCTCCCGGCGCGGGGCGATCCGATTAAGCGCCGAGATCAGCGATCAGGTCCAGCCCGGCTCGGTCTACACCTCTTTCCATTTTGCCGAGGCCCCCATCAACCTTCTGTGCATCGACACCTGGGACCCCCAGGCTAATTGTCCCGAATTCAAGGTCTGCGCGGTCCAGATCAAAAAAATCTGAGAAGGCAACCGTTTCGATGCATGTGGGAAACTAACAAAAACCTAGGAATGTAACTGTTCAACAGCGCCGCTTCATCGCTGCTGCTCCAGATGTGTGCAGGAAGCGTAGACTCTGAGTGGGGTGCTGCTCATAAGTAACAGATAAGATCTTATGGCTGTAAAACAACGTAAATAAGGACAGTAATACGTTATATTCCACTTAGTTAACGTCGAACATCTAACGTCCAACGCTGAACATCGAATTGAGGAGGTCGCTTCGCTTCTTCTAATTGATAAATTTACCACATTCAAAATTCGATGTTTAATGTTCGATGTTCATCTTTTTACATTATTTTTAAAATAGAGGTCGGAACCCGCGTTGGTACCCGCGTATAATAGTTACCAGCAAAGCTGCTAAATCCAGCCCCAGAGTTTATTAAAGATGACAGACAAACTGATCCTAAAGAAAGACCACCTCACCGCTTTTCTCCGGAAGTTGCGCAAGGACTACCTGTTGGTGGCCCCACTGCAGAACCACCATGGCGACACCCTGTTCGACCAGCTTGATGATGTTGACAGTAGTGCACTCGACCTTTGTAACCAGCCGCAGAACTCCATTAAAGAATTCATGTTCCCCCAACAGGAAACCCTGTTCAAATACCAGATCACCGAGACCAACGGCTACGAATTCACCCCGACCACGGAGACCACAGCCCCGACCATCTATTTCGGGGTGCGCTCCTGCGATGTCTCCGCCCTCCTCTATATGGACGTCACCTTCCTGCAGACCGCCACCGATCCACATTATCTGGCCCGCCGCCAGCAATCGGTGTTGATTGGCCTTAACTGTAATAAGCCCTATGCCAATTGTTTCTGCAACGCCACCAAGAGCGGCCCCTTTCTCGAATACGGCACCGATCTCCAGCTAACCGATCTGGGCGACCGTTTCCTGGTCGAGGTCGGTCGCGCCAAGGGCGAGGAGATCGTCAGGAAATGGCCCCATTTTTTCAACCCGGCCGAGGATGAGGATAAAAAACTTCAGTATCAGGTCTTTCTTGAGACCAGAGGTGGCTTCAGCCAGCTGGTTCATGTCAACCAGGCCATCAAACGCCTCAACGAAAACGAAGTTCCCGACTCGGTCTGGGCCACCCTCTCCCAGCGTTGCCAGGATTGCGGAGGCTGCACCTATATCTGCCCGACCTGTACCTGTTTCACCATTACCGACCAGCCCCTGTCGACGACAGAAGGCCTGCGCGTCCGCTCCTGGGACGGTTGCACCTTCTCCGGTTTTACCCGGATGGCCGGTGGCCACAACCCGGTAAAGCGTGGTACCGGGGCCATTCGCCAGCGCTTTATGCATAAACTCCACTATGATGTTAAAAGCCATGGCCGACCCAGTTGCGTCGGTTGCGGTCGTTGCGTTAATATCTGTTTCGGCGGTACCGATATTATCCGTTTTATCGAGATGGCTGGTCAGGAAGTTTGAAGCACGGAACCAGAAGGGAAGAGAGAATGCAAGCAGAGCGGAAAAACCTGTACCTCCCCTACACGGCGGAGATTTCAGAAATAATCGAGGAGAATTCCCAGATCAAAACCTTTGTTCTGGCCTTTGTTGATCAGGAATTACAACAGGAATTTTCTTATGAACCGGGCCAATTCATGATGCTCTCGGTTCCCCATTGTGGGGAGGCGCCTATTTCAATTTCATCAAGCCCGGCCCAACCCGACTCTCTCCACCTCAGCATCCGCGCCGCCGGCAAGCTTACCGGTGCCATGCATGAGCTGACTCCGGGCGACACCGTAGGTTTGCGGGGGCCATATGGCCGCCCATTCCCGATGGCTGACCTGGTCGGCCATGATCTGATGTTTGTGGCCGGCGGCATTGGTCTCGCGCCATTGCGCTCGGTAATTAGCACCTGTCTAGCCGAAGCCCGTTTTGCCAACAACCGGCTCACCATCCTCTACGGTAGCCGCACCCCCTCGGATATTGCCTTTCAGGCCGACCTCGACTCCTGGCAGAACAATCCCCAGGTTGACTGCCACCTGACGGTGGATCTTGCCGAACCAGGCTGGGACGACGAGGTTGGCGTGGTCACCAGCCTCCTGGATCGGGTCACACTGGATCCGGCCCGCAGCAAGGCCCTGATCTGTGGGCCAGGCTTGATGATAAAGGCAGTTATTGGTGAACTCAAAAGCCGGAACTACCACAATAAGAATATCATCACCACCCTGGAGCGCCATATGAAATGCGGCGTCGGCCTTTGCCGCCATTGCCACATGGACCAAACCCTGGTCTGTAAAGACGGCCCGGTCTTCACCTGGGCAGAATTACTTAAACTTAAAGGCACAGAGTTCGACCCATGAGCAAGCCCGAACCACAGACCAACCGCATCACCTTCCTGCCGGCCGGCCTGACCGTGGAAGCTGCGACCGGCGAGATCTTACTAAAGGCGGCCCGCAATTGCGGCATTCATATCAATGCCTCCTGCGGGGGCAGCGGCGTCTGCGGCAAATGTCGAATCCTTCTCCAGGAGGGCACTCTGGCGGGCGGAGTCAGCGAAAAGCTGAGCGATAGCGACCTTGAGCAAGGTGTCCGGCAGGCGTGCACGGCAACAATCAAGAGCGACTGCGTCATCATGATCCCGGAGGAATCCTCCCGGATCCGCGGCGGCTTGGCCACCGCCGTCCCGGAGCGACACCGAACCCAACTCCATAAATACAATATTGATGAACTCCGCGAGGCCGGCATCTTCCAACCGCCGGTCGAGAAACTGTTCCTGGAGCTGCCGAAACCATCTGCCGTTGACAACATGGCCGACGCCAAACGGGTGATCCAGGCCCTCAACAACCAGTATGACGAGAAGGCAATGGTCATCAGCCTGTCGGTTCTGCGCAAATTGCGCCGGGTCTTGCGGGAGGACGATTTCCGGGTCACCGTCACCCTGGCCCGGCCGGTTAAGACCGGGAACGGCAAAAATTTCCTGGTCAATATCCAGGCCGGCAACTGGACCCACCGCAGCTTCGGCCTGGTCTTCGATATCGGCACCACCACCATCTACGGCCAGCTTATCGACCTTAACGACGGCAAAATCATCGCCGGGGCCGGCGATTACAACGGCCAGATCAGCTTCGGGGAGGACGTGATCAACCGGATCATCTTTGCGGAAACCCCCGAAGGACTGGTCAAGATGGCGGAACTGGCAGGGCAAACCATCAACACCATCATCCTGAAATTACTTGATAAATCTACGGTCGATCGCGATGAGATCACCTCGATCACCATCGCGGGCAACACCACCATGACCCACCTGGCCCTCGGCCTGGAGCCCCACTCAATCCGCCGCGCCCCCTATGTGCCGGTCAGTACTTTTTTCCCGCCGATGCGGGCCAGCGATATCGGCCTCGGTCTGCCCCAGCACTGTGTCGCCCTGCTGTTCCCGGCCGTCTCAAGTTACGTCGGCGGCGATATCGTAGCCGGGGTGATGGGCTCCGGCCTATACCGAACCGAGGCCCTGACCCTCTACGTCGATATCGGCACCAATGCCGAAATAGTCATCGGCAACCGGGAGTGGCTGGTCTGCGCCGCCTGCTCAGCCGGGCCAGCCTTCGAGGGTGGCGGCATCACCCATGGCATGCGGGCCGCCGAAGGGGCGATCAAGGACTTCGGACTTAATCCTGACAGCCTTGAACCAATGAATCTGACCATCGGTAACAAACCGGCGGTCGGCATCTGCGGTTCCGGCCTGCTGGTGATCATCGCCACCCTGCTGGAAAACGGGATCATCGACCGCAGCGGCAAATTCAGCCGCCACCTCGACTCGCCCCGGATCAGGAAAGGACGCAGCGGTTATGAATATGTCCTGGCCTGGGAGGATGAAAACACCACCGACCATGACATCGCCCTTAACGAGGTTGACATCGACAACTTCATCCGGGCCAAAGCGGCGATTTACGCCGGG
The DNA here is from genome assembly GCA_039714535.1 of Thermodesulfobacteriota bacterium. Lineage (GTDB taxonomy): Bacteria > Desulfobacterota > Desulfobulbia > Desulfobulbales > JAGXFP01 > JAGXFP01. Next base: position 13,262 of record JBDLJC010000062.1, read on the forward strand.
ATCAAGACCCTGGTCGAAGAGGTCGGCCTGCAGATCGGTGATCTCGAACAGATCATCCTGGCCGGAGCCTTTGGCAGCTTCATCGATCTTGACGCGGCGATGACTGTCGGGCTGCTACCGGAGATAGATCCAGCAAAAGTAAAATACGTGGGGAACGGCTCCCTGTTGGGCGGGAGAATGAGCGAACTGAGCAATCATATCCGCCAAGACGTGGTCGAAGTGGTGGGCAAGATGACCAGCTTTGAGCTGTCAGAGGTCAACAGCTTCAAAGATCAGTATGTCGCAGCCCTCTTTCTGCCCCATACCGATCTGGGGCTGTTTCCAGCCACGGCAGCGCGGCTGGGAGAACCTTCCAAGTAAAGACAGGGATCATACCTGTGCATTGGCTGCACGTCTTTAAGCCCTGCGCCATGCATGACCATTTGGCTGGCAAACCCTAAGGGGTCCCCCTCCATAATCCAGCCATTTTGTTGGTTTTTAAAATCACCTTTATATTGGACCTACAACCTAGGATGTAGGTCATCCGCTACTTTTTGTAGTAAAAAAATCAACACTTTGGCTGATTGTATCACATCAATTTTTTTTTCTAAAATTACTGAAAGATGAGAGATGCCGTGATGAAATATTTTAAGAGGGCCTTAGTCGCAAATGAAATTATAATTAAGAAATGAGCAATTGGTTTTTAATCTTGTCGGGATCTATTTAAATTAGCAACCCCCCTAATGCTAATTTATTTTCTTTCCTCCAGATCCTGACGTGGCCACCCTTGGTTTTAATAGAGACCAGGGGTGGTTTTCTATACAGACAAACAACCTCTTCAATAAGGATGAATTCATGATGTGTGGCGGTTATCATAATAAGACGGAGACCAAACCAAAAGGAAAGCCCAACATCCTCCCCCACAGGATGCTGGACTTTTAGAAGCACAGACTATGTCTGTCTAATATAGATTATCGTATTTATTGAGCAGAAATGGCAAGTAAGGTATTCCCTTATTTTGCTACATTGTGGCATTTCTGTTTGGTTCAAAATTCACCTTCAAGTATGACTAATACTTTAGGCAGACAGCTGTTGCCAGCTTGACACCGTTAAACATATCAGTAAACATCTTAAGTTTTGGCCGTTTCAAGATGTGATGTATGGCGGATATCTCAACTTCATCTTTCCCTTCACTATCCTGTATCTGGTGTGGTAGGTTATTAGGGAAATTGCTCAAAATAGGTGTCTATAAAGGCAGGGGAAGTCCAGTACTTTAAAGAGATGCAAACTATTAAGCAAGGTTTGGGTATCCGAGATGCGATCTTACCATTATTATCTAATTGCAATTATCATAATAGCTTTGACGGTTGGTTTCTTCTCTTTGACGGGCCAGAAAAAAAAGTCGATTCTTTTTCTGTCAGGTGCAGGGATGAAAGCGCCGGTCAACGAGATTGCCGCAAATTTCGAACAGGAAACCGGCATAGAAGTACAGACCCAATTTGGCGGTTCCTCGATTCTGCGGGATTATATACTTGATTTCAACACCGGCGATATCTTCCTGCCGGGGGACAAGAAAAATCTTGATATTCTATCAGAAAAAGATCTGGTCACAGAAAGCTCTTTCATGGCCTGGCATGTGGTGGCGATCCTGGTTTCACCCGAAGCAAAAGAACGCATAAAAGGGCTGGACGGCCTGGCAGAACAAGGGGTGCGCATTGCAATGTCCAATCCAAAACTGGCAAGCCTGGGCCGGATTGTCACCACAAATATAATCAAGCGGCACCCCAAAGGGGGAGATATCCTGAAAAACGTTGTGGTTTACGGTTCCTCCAGTCAGGATGTCCTCAAGTTATACAGAAAAGGCGGCATTGATGCGATAATTGAATGGGATGTAATGGCCGCGACCTCTGAAGGAAAGGGTCTTATCATAGTTCCTTTGGAGAAACCATACCAGGTAAAGGATGAACTGTTTGCGGGGTTGTTAACCTCTGCCCGCGATCCGAAAACGGCTAAAAAGTTTTACGATTATCTGGTGACCAAAGGAAAAAAGGTCTTCCGTAAACATGGCTACAATATAGATGCGGCATCATGACGATCAAGGCCAATACCATTCTCTTCTCAGCTTTGGCACTCACCGTGTTGATCGCCTCGATAATTATTTTCCAGGGGTACAGGGCGACAAACCACAGACTCTATCAAACTATCTCCAAGCTGGATATGATCAATCATGGCGCCCACAAGATAGCTATCGAAATCCTCCTCGATTTGAAGGACGTGGATTCACTAAAAAAACATCTTGCAGAGATCCCTCCCTTAACCCGGCAACTCCAAGAAATATTGACGGATACAAGTAATCCTGCAGAGCTTGTCAACATGGAGATCTCGTTTGTCCGGGTCAAGCGAGTGGTCGACAATTTAACTCCGGGCCAACCGATTAGCAAACCCAAATTGGAGCAGGTCCGCAATGAGGTGATAAAGATCAGTGAAAACGTGGCGAGCTTAAAGAGCCTGTTCGAGCAAGAAATCAAGAGTTTGCAGACAATGGCTGAAATGAAGATCACGGTTCTTGTTGCTTTGCTTGTCATCTATATTGTGAGCATGTTTTTTCTGCTCTTCAAAGTAGTTACTAAACCGCTACTGATACTCAGCGGCCAGGTTGAGAGGGTAAGGGAGGGTGAGTTGCATAATGTCAGACTGTCGGCCAGAAAGGACGAGATCGGGCAATTGGCTGAAGAGTTCAACCGATTAATGGACAAGCGCAGGCAGGCGGAAGAGAACCTTAAACAGGAAATCAGTCAACATAAGGAAGCTCTTGATAAGGTAAAGCTGTTGAGCGGTTTCCTGCCCATTTGCGCATCATGCAAGCAGATTAGAGATGACCGCGGTTATTGGAACCAAATAGAAACATATATTCGGGATAACTCTGAAGTAGAGTTCAGTCACAGCATTTGCCCGGAGTGTGTAAGTAAACTATATCCGGATTTTCGTAAAAAGGATAAGTAGAACAGTACAATAAAGCACGGAGACAGATCTTCTTCTTGGACATCAACAAGCCCAATCGACCTAACTGCTACTTCGCCTCTTGATTCAACCGATAATTATTACATACCAGGCTAAAGTCCGTGCCGATTCTCCACTAATAAATTCTAGGAGGTTTTGGAGTATAATCAGGTCAGCTGTGTAGGGAAGAACTATATGTGGAAGTTATCAGATTGAAGATAGCAGCATCTTAAATTCTAAAATTACACGTTCATTGTCTATTGAAACGAAGAAATCCGGGTAACCTGTTCAAGCGGGCAACTCCATGCCCTGCTCCAGACAGACAATCATGGCCCGGACCGGACAAACCGCAACACATAGCCCGCAGCCACTGCATTTTTCCGGCTCAAAGGGCACCGCCATATCGGGCTGGTTGATGCTGAGAGCACCGGTCGGGCAGATGCCGGTACAGGCCCCGCACTGGAAACACTTCTCGTCGTCACGGCGAATGGAGGCGGCAACCTTTTCGACCTTGACCCCCACCGATTTAAGGTAACGAAGACCATCTTCCACATTGGCCTTATGGCCGATCAGTTCCAGGACCATGAGCCCTTCCTGCTGCATAGTTATATCGGCCTTGAGAATATTAAATTCAACCTCATACTCCTTAACCAACTTACAGATGATGGGCTGGTCGATATTCTCTTTTGGAAATTTCAGGACAAAAATGCGGTTATACATGTTCTCTTACCTCAAAAATCTTATCCAGTTCAGCCAGTAGATCATTAATATCTCCAACTGTTGTTAGATTAACCAGTTGGGTATCATTTAATTCATCTGGTAACTCAAAGCGCTCCTTCTGGGCCTGATATATCGCAGGCCTGCCATCAGATACTGCCTCGGGATCGTGGCTTCTGATCTCCAGCCGCCGCATAATCTCATCCTCCGGACAGATACAGTGAATGAAAAAAATGTCAGCCCCCAGACGAGCAGCCAAATCTCTGAGCCGATCCCGTTCAACCCGGCTCTGGTACGAGGCATCAAGCACCACTGGTCGACCAGCCAGACATTCCTGCTCGGCCCTGGTCAAAAGGACATCATAGGTCCGCCGGGAAAAATCGCCGCTGTAGATCCCCTTATCTAGGGATTCCTGCTGCCCGACGGTGGGCGCTAGTCCGGCCAGTTCTTTGCGGAGTCGATCCGAATTGTAATGGGCCATGGTGTGTCGAGCCGCCCAGGCTGCCGCCAAGGTGCTCTTGCCGGTGGCAATCAACCCGAAAAACACCCAAATAGTATTAGCCCCTGGCATAGCTCTCCGCCAACTTGAAATAACGGCCGGCCTGTTCCAGACAGGCCGCCTTGGTGCTCTCATCAACCTCCGGGGCATGGGCGGTGAAAAGCCCGATCTTACCGCGAACATAGGCCCGGTAACATTTGTAAAAGTTTAACATGGTGCGAAGACCGGAATCACCGGCCTGCTCGACAAAGCGGTCAATGAAGAGCTCCGACATCCGCTTGAGCCCGTGGTAATCGAGATCCATCGCCAGAAAGGCCACATCGCTGGCCACATCGCAGTAGCGGAAGCGCTGATTGAACTCTATGCAATCGAAGATATAAACCTTATCGGCCAGACAGATATTAGCCGAATAAAGATCACCGTGGCAATCCCTGATCCGGCCGGCATCGATCCGCTCCGCAAAAAGCTCTTCATTATCAAGAAAAGTCCGGGCATAAACGCTGATAAGATCGAACTGTTCCCGGCTGAGCGCCGGGCAACCGATAAAGCCCTCGGTCTGCTCAAAGTTCTCCAGGACATTGACCGCAACCGCAGAGGCCCGGCCAAATTCCTTGATCTCTGCACTGCCATCGGCCTGCTGATAAAAGGGCACCAGAATATCGACGATTTCCCCGACCTTCTCATCGGTCAATTCACCGGCAGCGATGAGCTTGCCCATCATCCTGTCCTCGGGCATCCGAGTCATCTTAACGGCATAATCCACCGGTGTACCTGCGCCAATCAGAACAACCCTACCCGCGTCACCATTGATGGATACCACCTCCAGATATATCTCCGGGCAGAGGCGCCGGTTGAGCTCTAATTCCTGCTCACAGAAATGACGACGCTTGTCGAGGGTGGTGAAATCCAGAAAACCGAAATCAACCGGTTTCTTAATCTTGTAAACATAATCACCGGCCAGCAGGACATAGGAGATATGGGTCTGCACCAGCCTGACCTCAGCAACTTCATGAGGGTAAACTCCAGGATCCAGCAGGGACTTTATAAAATCAGGCAAGTTATCATTACTCATCGATATCTCCAGGGAAGTAGAAACGCGCCGATTAATCAAAAAAAGGATCCGGGGAAAACCCCGGATCCTTTTTGCTATTATGGTGCCGGAGGTCGGAGTCGAACCGACACGGAGTTGCCCCCGCTGGATTTTGAGTCCAGTGCGTCTACCAGTTTCACCACTCCGGCAATTTTCAATA
>JBDLJC010000063.1:0-17717 GCA_039714535.1 Thermodesulfobacteriota bacterium
CCGAAGCAATCCCCTATTAGCAAGAACCAAGCCAAGAGTGCGCCTACGTGAACAATGGATTAATTGCGACCATACTGGTCGCAGTAATCCTTATTGGTTAGGGCTAGTTTGCCCAATTAACGACATTCATTAACTCCAAATTCTTTTTTGAGGCTATAGATCTCTGGCTTTTTGGTGAAGTGCTCCTTAATTTGATAAATTTATCTCCGTACTCGATAAGCATAAGCTCAGAATAGACCGGCTGCTGCCTATGCATGAAAACTCCATCATACTCATATTGCGCAGTCAGGGCAGATAGTTCTTTTCCATTTTTTACAAATGTTTCCTTTCCGGTCTTTATTAGTTGCGCACCTGGATGATATTTTTCTATGTTTGCTTTCTCAGCCTCAAATTGCTGAATTGCGTTTATTTGGAGGCCGCCCTTTTTATAAACATAAATGGTTGCAGCAATCTGGGCATCAGAGCCTAAGTAGTTGTACGCCGTTGAAATATTTGTCATGCCCGGGGCATAAGTCATAATTTTAGCGCGATCAAAACCTGCCGCCTTCAAAGGATAATTTGGATAATCTCCTATACCTTTGATCTCGGCAGGATAATCATTCTGCCTAACCCCTCCAGTGGTTTGACAACCAACAATCCCCACTAGAAGAAATGTACAAGTAATTATGAATCGGATTGTTTTCATTTTTTTTGCCCTAACGTTTGAAATCACTTGACCAAAGGGAAACAGGAGTAAGCAAAAAGCACCGTAAACACAGAGCTTGCCGTAGCCCAACAAACCGCGCCCCTTTGGGTCAAGTGCATTGACTGGATAATAGTGAAGGCCTCCTTAAACATATCGAACCTATTCCGATATGATGAGAGTTAGCCAAATAACCTCAAAGAAAGGAGACCTTCACAATGAGATTTTACACCAAACAGCATAAACATTACTGCGGAATTGATCTTCACACAAACAAAATGTACCTCTGTATTATGGATAGGCATGGCGAAACTGTTTTTCATCGCAACATAAAAACCAGTCCTGAGCATTTTCTAAGAGCGATAAAGCCATACCGTGAAGATCTGGTCGTTTCGGCAGAATGCATGTTCACCTGGTACTGGATAGCGGATCTCTGTGAAGATGAAAACATACCTTTTATTCTTGGCCATGCTCTCTATATGAGAGCTATTCATGGCGGTAAAAGTAAAAATGATCGAATAGATTCCCTGAAGATTGCAGCTCTCTTGAAGGGAGGACTCATACCCATGGCATATGTGTACCCCAAAAAGATGAGAGCAACCCGTGATCTGATGCGACGCCGTAACCATTTTATGCGAAAGAGGGCAGAGCTTTTTGCGCACATCCAAAACACTGCCAGCCAATACAATCTGCAAGACCCGCTGGGGCGAATAGCTAAACCCAAAAATCGAGACGGGGTCATTGACCGTTTTGCTCTTCCCTGTGTGCAAAAAAGTATCGAAGCAAACCTTGAGATGATAGAAACCTATGACAGAGTTATCTCCGGATTAGAACGCGATATTATTCAGAGTGCCAAAAACCATGATCCTGTCTCATATGCACTACTCAAGACCATACCCGGTGTCGGTAGAATTATTGCCTTAAATCTGCTTTACGAGATTGAAAGCATCAGCCGTTTTCCCCGTGTGCAGGATTTTGTCTCCTACTGTCGCTTGGTTAAATGTGCAAAGGAATCAAACGGCAAAAAATACGGGAGCTCCGGTAAAAAGATTGGCAACGCCCATTTGAGATGGGCGTTCTCTGAAGCGTCCCAACTTTTTTTGAAATGCAATGAACCTGGTAAAAAATATCTGCAGAAAAAGACCAATAAGTACGGTAAAGGCAAAGCTCTATCCATTTTGGCACACAAGCTGGGAAGGGCTGTATATTATGTGCTTAAAAACCAGAAAGCTTTTGATATGAATAAATTTCTCACCACATGATTTGGAGGGGGCGGGCCAGCTTGACGTCTAACTGGAACCGTAAGGATATGAGTATGCCGCACCGCGTAAAGGAGAAGATACTCCATGTACTGTAAAGTACGATAAAGGTGCTATACCGTGCAGCTTGGTAGCCCTTAGCTTGGATTAGCGGCCCGTCCAGCTCCTGAACATATGTTGAGTAGTAAATGAATTTTGTAGCGGTTCTGCTCCTTCCCCGAACCCGCGCCTAACTGGGGAATTGTTTGTCAATTATCCCGTGGCTTTGATTGGGACGGCACAAGGGCACATTAATGTTTCTAGGTGGTGAAAAGTTACACTTTTTACAACTGCTTTTGCTGACATGTTTTTGGCAAATAGTGGTCGGAGCCTCAATAAGGGTTTGGTGCAGGACTGCCTGTCGCCGAATATGAAACCAAAGTCGGAATAAGCGACAAAGATCATACTGCTCATTATTAGTAGATACGGAAAAACTGTTTTTTACCTCTTGACAAGGGGAGGCCTTCTAAGGGTTAAATGATGGAGTTAATTAATGTTGGCATATTTTTTAGTACCGATGTAATTTGTATTTGTCACGGCAAAATCCGTGGCTGGGGTTGCAAGCCCTAAATTACCAGGAGGACACTCCGCCTCTTACTTTTTGGCGGTTTTTTTGTGTGTCCTAAGCATGGCCCCTTTCTTTGGGCGGCCATGTGGGAGGCTTTATGCCTGCCGGTTCCTGGTAGCCGGTCTTGCAACCTGCATGGTTCGCCCTTTTTTTATGCGATTGCAAGCGCAGGGGCGGGAATTTGAAATTCCTTACTACCAGGAGGGTCAAGATGGCTCCCAACAAAATACATGAATCAATTTTTGCTTCAGACTTGGACAATACTACCGACCTACTGCACAACGCCTATAATGTCACCACATTCTTAGGTGATGCTATCAAATACATACATGACGATGAAGCTTTGGAACATGGCCTTTCTAAAAATGGTTCTTTGGGTCTGTATCAAATTTTGTTTGCACTCGAAAATACCATCGCCGAAGCTTTAAAAAGAATGGACGATTGACCTCATCTTTTTTTATCCTTGGGGCATTTAACGCTTGAAATCACTGGTGCCGCCAAAAAACCTGACCCCGTAGGGCCGCAGACGTTATCGGCATCCAGTGAATTGATTTGTTATATGTGAATTTCATCAAGTTAAGAGAATATTCTTTTCTGCATTGTTGCATCTAATTTCCCCGCGCTGTCATGGCTATTTGCTTTTTCTTTAATAGCTATTGTTGAGTAAAAAATTGCAGCTTTAACAACCATAAACAATGTAAATATATTTTCTACAAGTAGCTCTGCTGTTGTCTCACTGTGTTCGAGTTCATCTGGTGCAAAAAACTCATCGTAAATGTTTAGAAATGAATGTGTTATCCTATTTCTGGTTGTATTTAGGCTACAGTATTGTGAATTTGATTTAAAATCTAAAGCTAAGGCGTACAAAGACAAAAGTTGATAGCTATTTTGCTCTAATAATATTTGTTTGAATTCGTCAGTTGTTAGCCAGTCGAAATATATATTGACTTTATTTGGGTCAGATTCAGACTGATAGAAATAGTATTTAATTAAATGTGCTATTTTATCGAGGCAATTATATAGCATTGAGAAAACAGATTTAAGCATGCCATTTTGTAAAGAATGATATGTGTAATCGTAAGTGTAAATATAGTTTGTTTGACTATCAATTTTCTTTGATTTGACAGTAATTGCCTTATGAAAGTTATATCGAGAAGTAACAAAATCCTCTAGCAATTGGTTGAAGACCTGAAATGTAAAATATGTCTTGTTTGACATTAGTGATGTTTTAGAAGATCTGATAGATCTCATGTCCTCTATGACATTTGGGAAAAAACTGTCACAGAGACTATGCTTGTCGTAATAATATCCAAAATCGTAGTTTAAAAATAAGTTGTTCTCTAGGGTAAATTTTTGATACAGGCTTAAACTTTTTGGAATCTCGGTTTGTTTAGGGGTGAAAGATATTTCTGAGAAATATCTTTCAAGGATAGATATCCTTTTTGCAAAATCATTTGCAACTAATTTACCCCCAATTTCCGCAAGGCGAGGATCAGACAAAGCTTTTCGTAGTAAGTTGTAGCAATTGTTTAATAGGACAAGTGACTGTTGAGGTGCTAGCTGCGTGTAATACCCAATTGCTATAGCCTTATTCCCAAGCGCCATTCCAAAGTTTGTATCAGTTTTAAGAACCTCATCGTAGGCAAAAAGTGCTTCGTAATTCCTTCCATATTTTTCGAGAATATTTGCGATATTAGTGCGAGCTCTCTGGAAGTGGTCAGTATCATCACTTTGAACGAGCAATAGTATATCTTTTGCTTCTTTATACCTACTTGAACTAGTAACCAAGTGTTCAAAGCTGTCTGGTGGCCGGCGCTCAATGTCAGCCTTTGTTAGTATAGTGTTACCGAGGTCATAATAATATTTGTTGGGTGACAGTTTATCTTTTTTGGACTTTAGCCTCTTTATCACACAGTTTAATATGGCAATGGATTTTTGATCGGCACCGATGTTCGACAATAACCCTTCAAATGCCTCGTGATGCTCTTTTCTGTTTTTAAATTTACTATCAAATTCAGCGATTTTTTTAAAAATATAATCGTCAGATAATGACTTGGATTGCGATTCTTTATCCAATTTTATATATTCACGAGTGATATCCTCCATTTAAATTTCACCCATACAATTTTTTTGTCCTTGCATATCGCCACCGATAACCTGACCGGCCAACAAAGACAGCCGCGACTAGCGCCGCAGGCGTTCACCCGGTCAGGTTAATTGGATTGTTAACCACTTTTTGTTTGATTTGATTCTTCTATTCCTGTCTTTTTTTTCGCAATTTTTTCAATTAATGACTGCATGTTTTTGACATTCATTCCTGCAATAAAACCAATGAAACAAGATGACCAAATATTTACTAGTTTTGCTTCTTGCGATAACAGGAAAACACCTGCCTTAAATGCTAACCAGACAGCAATACCAATTATTGCACCAGTAAAAGGTCTTATGTAGTACCAAACCTCCCAATCTTCGTCCCACCTTTTATAGACACATTTGTTTTCGTAAATAGCTCGCAATAGGTAGAACAATGAGCCTAGTACAGAAGACCAAACAGTAAAAAATGCTGATTTGAAATCTGTTGTGTATTGTAAGTTCAGGGCAGTGGCAATCTCCGCCCTATAGCGAATTGCCAGAACCTCAAGGACAAGAAAAAACATTATAAACCCTATGATTTTCTTCATCTATCGCCCCCAGCCTTTAGTCATTTGAGCTGTTTTTCGGCTACGCAGTTTCGCTTGATTTGGGTTTAAATTGTCAGGTGTGTCTATGAACTCAACTTCTGTCTTGCCTGTTTCAAAAATTGTTACTTTGATTGATTTATGCTTTTGTCTGGTTGAGATCATTTTAGGAGTGTTCTTTTCATTTTTTACAGGATGACCAATGCTGTTATCTTCTTGCGAATATGAACTATCGATATGCTCGTCTCCTGATTTTGCAGACACAATGAAAAGATCTGGTTTGCCAGTATAGTCTAGTATTTTTGAACTAAACCCAGATTTATGGCCATGGTGAGAAGCAATAAAGAAATTGATATTTTCAATAAGTTTTTTTCTAGAATCATTTTCAAAAAATTTTTCCCATCCCTCAACTTCAATATCACCTGGGAATAAGATTTTTTTACCTGCATATTCTAAAACACTTACAAAACTTCTGTTGTTGATAATTTTTTCATCACTTGAAGATGCCTCTTCAGCCAACTTATATGGTATTTGGAATGATTTAAAACCATCAAAACCCCATTCAGGTTGAGTTTCGACATCTTCTTTGAATTTCTCCTGAAATTTTTTGAATCGTTTTAATGTGTCAACCTTAGAATCATCCGGTTTTGAATTTTTAATTTTTTGGTCAATGAATTTTATTGTCTTTTTATCCCGTAATAATATTTTTGGTTCTTCATATCCCCCCAAACTACCAATATCAGAAAAATGGTCCGCATGTAGATGTGTTACTACCATTTTAGATATTCTTCTTTTTTTAAAATACTTTAAAATGGTGCAATATTTTTTACGGATATATTTTACGGGGGAGAAACGCTGCTTACCTCCGACATCTATTAAAATCCCATAATCATTAGGGCATTTCACGAAAGCACAGAATCCGTGATCGACATCAAATATTATACATTCGAGTTTCTTCACTTTGAATGGCCTTTGCGGTGGTTAACGATTGAGGTAACTTGCGCCGCGAAGAACCTAACCGCGTCAGCGCCGCAGACGTTCTCGGCGTCAAGTTAACCGACTGGTTCGGTTACTCTTTTAGTAAATCCTTTTGTGTTAGATATACGCCCAATAAAGTTATTACCAAGACCATAAACCACTGAAGAAATAGGCGTGTTGTATCTATTTCAACTCCATAGGCTATATTTTTTGTTAATGGTGTAGGTGGGGTGATAATTAAATGATAACCTGCTGGCCTAATAGTCTTCACACGCTTGTATTGATTCTCTGCGTCTACTCTATGCCTCCATGGAGGATATATACCCATCATTAAAAAAACCAAAATACCAACGACAATAATTTTACGTTGCTTTCTGTTAATTGACATTTTCATTCCCAATGATTTAGTTTTCTTCAAACGGTATGCCTGGTTTACCATTTTGACATGCAGGACATTTTCGTTGAAAAATATCTGTTCCATTAGCTCCATATATATGACCACACAATAGACATTCTAATTTGTATGCAAGCGCACCGTGATCATTCCCCTGTAGATTCATATGCCCATGATTTTTTTGATTCTTTCTATTGATATATCCAATTTGTGTCGTAGTAGTTGTACCGTCTTGATATTTTGTGGCTTTTACAAATAACCGTTTATCATTGACTTTGACATTTTGGGAGCCTATTTGATAGCCTCTATTTTCCATAATCTGCCGAATCATGTGGCCTATCATTTGTTTTACTCTGTTGACTTTGACATCGGCTCCAAATTCTTCTAATAGTTTTTTTGAAATAGCTTCAGCGGCAGTCCTGCCAAGGTCGGTAGCAGTTTCCATTCGGATAATATTGTCTTCCCGATTTAAGAATTTCCATAAATCTTTTCCTAAAGACAGCTCTGCATAATCAGAAAAATTACCTGCATTGTATTTCATTAGGACCTCCTTTTGAGTTGTGATTTTGAATCTCAATAGAGGTCATTATTCCACTATAGCTTGTAAATGTCAACAAATAATACCGGTCTTATAGATACTGTATCTGTCTAAAACCGAACATTGTTAATATATGGAAAAAGTCCATGATATCACCTTGTAGATTCTAAGGTTTTCCACTTATTCCGATATTAAAGTTAAAATCTGGAAATATATTGTCCACTTTGGCCCCCGGCCTTAATAGCCGGCATCCTTAAAGCAGATAAATAGAAAATAGGGGGCAAGTCTGCTCTTGGCTTTTGATAGCCACAATCAACACCCGACACACCTCCCACAATCAGCATCTGCCAGATTAATACCCCAAACTAGAGCTCCAACCAATCTAACCGATAAATACTTTCCAGGAAACATTTTGTCAGGAGAAATTCTTAGCGCAATAAAATTCTATACACCACATTCCATTAAAAACCCAACCCCCCGGTTGAGATAAACTCAATCTAGGGGCTTGGCTACACTGCTATTGAGAACTAACTTTCCAACAACCCCTTACTTCGGCGACCGAATATCAAACCGCGGCGCTTCCAGCATCCGGCTGATCTCTTCCTTAAGATTTACCTGATCGGGATTATCAACGCTCTGTTCCATTAACTTGGCAAAAAGAGCCTCCTGTTCCATGGAATGAATGTATTCCTCGGGGGTGCCATCCGCCAACTGGATGTTTATCTTAGCAGCCCGTAAAGACGGGTTTCTGGAGGTAACAATCTTGGGCATGGATTCGATCAGGTTTAGTTCCAGCAGGATCGACTCATCGATTTCATGAAAATCTTCCCGATAGAAAAAGAGGTCATCGGTCAATAGCTCACCGATGGGCGCTCCTTCGCCTGACTGCCATTTATAATTGGTGGCATCGATATGTTTCAGGGGTCTCCTTGACAATATTATGCAACCGCACTACCAGCCGGTATGTTATGATGGGTCATCCCGTAACAACGAACCGGAGTTGGAGATGAACGACAAAGCTATATCGTTAGACCGAAAGGCCCTGTTCGGCTGGACCATGTATGACTTTGCCAATTCCGCCTTCACCACCCTGATCGTCACCTTCATCTACGCCACCTATTTCACCAAGGCCATCGCCCCCGACCCAATTATCGGCACCACCCTCTGGTCCCGGGCCATAACCGTTTCTTCACTGGCGGTCGCGTTGCTTTCACCTTTTCTCGGCGCCATGGCCGACCAGAGCGGCCACCGGAAAAGATACCTGTTGCTCAGCACCGGCCTGGCGATCTTCTGTGCCTTCATGCTCTACTATCCCCTGCCGGGCCAGGTTATGGCCGCCCTGTTCTGGTTTGTACTGGGCAACATCGCCTTCGAAATGGGCAACGTTTTCTATAACGCATTTCTGCCCGAGCTGGCCCCGCCGGAAAAGATCGGTTCCATCTCCGGCATTGGCTGGGGAGTTGGATACATCGGCGGTCTGGCTGCCATGATGCTGGCTATGATCACCATGGTCAACCCGGAAACACCCTGGTTTGGACTGAGCAGGGAACTGGGCCAGAACATCCGCGCGACCAACCTGCTGGTCGCTGTCTGGTTCGCAGTATTCAGTCTGCCGATGTTTTTACAGGTCAAGGAAGGCCGCTCCACTCCGACCACCCCCTTCAACCTGTCTACTGTAAGCGCCAGGCTTGCCACGACCTTCAGGGAGATCAGGAAATATCGCCAGATATTTCGCCTGCTCCTGGCTCGGCTGTTCTACAATGACGGTCTGATTACCATCTTCGCCTTCGGCGGAATCTATGCAGCCGGCACCTTCAATTTTTCCTTTCAGGAGATCATGACCTTCGGCATCGTCCTCAATCTTATGGCCGGCCTGGGCGCCTTCGCCTTCGGCTTCTGCGACGACCGGCTGGGAGGCCGAATGACCGTACTGATCAGTCTGGCCGGCCTGATCGTCGCCTCGACCATGGCCCTGACCGCCACCACCAAACCCTGGCTCTGGGCGGCAGGCATCCTGGTGGGGATCTTCGCCGGCCCCAACCAGGCGGCCAGTCGCTCATTGCTGGGCAGAATGGTCCCCAGAGAGAAGGATAACGAATTCTTCGGCTTCTTTGCCTTTTCCGGCAAATTCACCGCCTTTCTGGGCCCCCTCGCTTTAGGAATTTTAACGGAACTGTTCCACTCTCAGCGGGTTGGCATGTCGGTAGTTCTCGTCCTCTTCAGCCTCGGCGGACTGCTGCTCCTGCCGGTTGACGAGCAGGAAGGCATCCGGGCGGCGCTTACCAATAAGGAACGTTAGCAGATGACGACAAATCAGAACAAGGCAGACAACGAAACCACCGCCGCCTTGCTGGCGGTGGTCAGAAAATTGGTTGATGAGGTCCATCCGACCTCCCGCCAACACCTGACTATCTCCCTCGACAGCTCCTTCGACCGGGAACTGGGACTGGACAGTCTGACCAGATTGGAACTCCTGGCCCGGGTCGAGAAACTATTCAATGTCTCGCTGCCCGAAAGGGTGCTGGCTGCTGTCGCAACCCCACGTGATTTGCAAAATGCCATCCAGACCTGTGGACCCGGCCCGGCAGTTACACCTGTAGCTCTTCAACAACCGCTGCCCATTGATAAAAAAGGCGTCCCCCACCCCCATGAAGCCGCCACCCTGTTCCAGGTCCTGCAACACCATGCCGAGCACAATTCCGACCGACCGCATATCCGCTTGTACAGTGATGCAGACGAGGGTGAAGTCATTACCTACGGTGACCTGTGGCAGCAGGCAAGTCGCTTGGCGGCCGGCCTCCAGAGCTTCGGTTTGGCCGCCGGTGAGTCGGTGCTGATCATGTTGCCCACCGGCCGCGACTATTTCATCTCCTTCGCCGGGGTACTGCTGGCAGGCGGGGTGCCGGTGCCGGTCTATCCGCCAGGCCGACTCAAACAGATCGAGGAGCATCTGCAACGCCACGCCGCCATCGCGGCCAACAGCCTGACCCGGATAATGATCACCATCCCCGAGGCCATGACCTTTGCCCGCCTCATGCATCAGCAGGTCGAATCATTAAACAAGGTGGCCACGGTGGCAGAAATGCTGACGGCAGGCCGCGACCGGACCCTGCACCCACCGGTCTTGACCACAAACAGCACCGCCTTTCTCCAGTATACCTCCGGCAGCACCGGCATGCCCAAGGGCGTGGTCCTCAGCCATGGGAACCTGCTGGCCAATATCCGGGCCATGGGCCGGGCCATCGATATTTCATCCGAGGATGTCTTCGTCAGCTGGCTGCCCCTTTATCACGATATGGGGCTTATTGGGGCCTGGCTCGGCAGCCTTTATTTCGCCTGCCCGCTGGTCATCATGCCGCCGCTGACCTTTCTGGCCCGACCCCTCCGCTGGCTTACGGCCATCAGCCGCTTCGGAGGGACCCTGGCCGCAGCCCCTAACTTCGCCTACGAACTTTGCCTCCACCGCATCGAAGACAGCGAACTGCAAAACCTTGATCTCAGTTCCTGGCGTTGCGCCTTCAATGGCGCCGAAGCGGTTAGCCCGGCCACCATCCAGAAGTTCACCAAGCGCTTTGCCAAATGCGGCTTCAGGGCCAAAGCGGTGATGCCGGTCTACGGTTTGGCCGAATCCTCAGTGGGCCTCGCTTTTCCGCCCCTTGATCGCCTCCCCCGTTTCGACCGGATCAAACGGAGCGTACTGATGACTGACGGCAGGGCAATAAAAACCACAGAGGCCGACCATACCGATGGTCTGGAACTACCCGGTTGCGGTTTCCCGCTGCCCGGCCACCAGATCCGAGTCGTTGGCAAGGATGATCGGGAGCTGCCCGACCGCCAGGAAGGGTCTCTCCAGTTCAAAGGGCCATCTGCAACGCGGGGCTATTTCCGCAACCCGGAACAGACCGCAGCCCTTTTCCATGGCGACTGGCTTGATTCCGGCGACCGGGGTTACATCAGTGACGGAGAGATCTTCATCACCGGCCGCAGCAAAGACATCATCATCAAAGCCGGACGCAATATATATCCGGTGGAACTGGAGGAAGCAGTTGGCGCCATTGCCGGGGTCCGCAAGGGCAACGTGGCAGTTTTCGGGAGCCTCGATCAGGAGACCGGCACCGAACAACTGGTTATCCTGGCTGAGACCCGGATGCGTAAGCCGGAGAGCCGCGAAAAAATGAGGGTGGACATCAATACCGTCACCGCTGATCTGGTTGGCACTGCCCCGGACCATGTGGTTTTAGCAGTACCGAATACGGTGCTTAAAACCTCCAGTGGCAAGATCAGGCGCAAGGCCAGCAAAGGACTCTACGAAAGAGGTTTGGTGGGTAAACCCGCCCGGGCCGTCTGGCTGCAGCTCCTCGTTTTTTCCCTGGCAAATGTCAAGCCGCAAATAAAACGGGCCGGGCGCGGACTTACAGCCCTGGCCTATGCCGTTTACAGCTGGCTGCTGTTCTGTCTGGCCGCGCCAGTGGTCTCTCTGGCCATTGGTGTGCTGCCGACCATAAACTCCCGCTGGCAGTTCATCCGGGCCTGCCTGAAACTGTTCTTGACCCTGACCGGTACCCCGCTGACCGTTGCGGGAAGAGAAAACCTGCCCGACCGGGATACGCCCTGCATCCTGGCCGCCAATCACGCCAGTTATCTGGATAGCATGATCCTGCCCTTGGCCCTGGCCAGGACATTTGGTTTTATTGCCAAGGGAGAACTGCGCGACAACATATTTCTCCGCTACCTGCTGCCAAGACTGGGCATCGAATTTGTTGAACGGTTCAATAAGCAAAAAGGAATAGAAGATTCGCTGCAGTTGACAGCAGTGGCCGAACAGGGCCGGTCGCTGATCTTTTTCCCGGAAGGGACCTTCATGCGAATGCCGGGGCTGCTGCCCTTCCGAATGGGGGCCTTCGAAACGGCGGCCAAAGCCGGGCTGCCTATTGTCCCAGTAGCCATCCGCGGCAGTAGATCGATCCTGCGGGCCGATTCCTGGTTTCCACGGCGGGGGGCAGTCAGGGTGATCATTGGCGAGCCGCTTGAGACCAGGGAAATTCTAGAGCGGACCGGCGGTGACCTATGGCAGACCACCGTCGAGTTGCGGAACCGGACCAGGAGCTGGATCCTCGCCCACAGCGGCGAACCGGATCTGGAACATGAACGGTCGCCGCTGCTATCCGGCGAACAAAGTTAAAATATCAAAAGCCTGCCCCAACCCATATCAGGATATCTCTTTCCATATTCCACCGACCAGCTCTCCCATGCAGAACCCTGCTGCAATCGGTACAATAGCGATCCTGATAAATTCTATTTCCGGCCCGACTTTGATGAATAGGAAGACCAGCAAAGCCAGAATTAGGGAGAACACCAGCGCTTCGCCGACATTTTCGCCCATGGCAAGTCCCAAAGCCCCGCAGACACCACCTGCTGATAGTGAAAGCCAGGCGGGAGACAGTTCGAGCAGATACGTGGCAAAAGAACAGGAGACGCCGGCAGCCAGGACGACAGCAATAAGATAAACAAAAGGCCCCGGTTCCGGGACTATATATTCGCTTTGACAGGTCATCATTTTGCCCAGAGGTCTGTTACCTAATTGATCAAAAACTATCGCGCCTATCTTGTGGAATCCCTGCTGTTCTACAACAAAAGGAGACTATCCCCTTTCCATAAAGTAAGCACGGATAATAATGAAGTATGGATATCCCCGGCAATCTTTCTCGCCAGACGACATTTCGCCTTTATTTATATCCAAATAGCACTGCCCAATGCATCAAATTTCCCAACTTTAATCATACAAAGGATGGCCTCAATCACTCCAGAGGTGTATATTCGAGGTAGATCATGTCCCATGTCCTCAATCCCTAGTGTTTACGCATCAGGAAGCAATAAAGTATTTGCGCGCCTGGGCGAAATAAATGTTCGGCTCAGAAATGGTATGAATAATAAGGTAGGAGGAGTAAGAACCATGCATAACCGGAACCCGATAAACAGTCTTGCTCCGACCAGAGAAAAATTATTCCGCCGAAACATCATTTTTATTTTCCTCGCCCTGCTAGTCGTTCTTTTGTCTTCATGCCTTGGCCCTCCCTGGTACCAGGCATACGGAATAAAAAACACCCAGGATCTTGGTGACGTCACATCCATCCCGAATCTGACAAAAGCACTCGGCGACAAGGACGAGGACACCAGAATTGAGGCCGCCAAAGCTCTGGCCGCAATTGGTTATGCCGCCCGTGATTCAGCGACTGAACTGGCAAAACTACAGGAAGATGAAAATCCCGTGGTCAGAGTAACCGCCCTGGAAGCCCTTATTGCCATCGGTGTGGATCGGCAGGAGATCGCAGCTGGCCTGGTTTCAGTGATTCTTTGCAATAACCCGAATGGCAGAAGGATCGGAATTCTGGCCCACAGGCGGCTAGGGTATGTAAATGAAGACACCCTTGAGGCCTTGCGAACCGTGGCTGAAGGTGATCCGCATATGAAGCTCCGGCCCTTGGCCGCAGAAGTCCTCCGAGAGATAGCTATTCACCGGGTCAAGATGAAGCAGCCGATATCCACGCCATTTGACCAACCTAAAGACGAAGGGCTCTCCGTCCAGCAGAGCGCCCTTCTGCCCGACATCCAATGTGAGACGAAAAACAATGACCTGGCGATCATTATCGGCGTTGAAAAATATCA
The DNA here is from genome assembly GCA_039714535.1 of Thermodesulfobacteriota bacterium. GTDB lineage: Bacteria > Desulfobacterota > Desulfobulbia > Desulfobulbales > JAGXFP01 > JAGXFP01. The sequence goes on from JBDLJC010000063.1 coordinate 13,803, forward strand.
ACACCTTGAACAAAAATCAGATTACTCCCGCAATGACGCCAACCTGATAAGAGCGACCCTCCGTTCCCTCTGTTTTCAGGATCGCAACATGGAGTTCCTGGTGGATGAGCAGGCGACCCTGTCATCGCTGAGGAAAACCCTTGAGGCCTGGCTACCTAATAATGCCGGACCAGACCGGCGTCTGCTGGTGTATTTTTCCGGCCATGGCGCCCCCGACCCGAAAGGCAGCGGCTATCTGCTGCCCTATGACGGAGACCCTAATTATCTTCAGTTAACCGGCTATCCGTTACAGACCCTTTACGAAAAAATCGGGCAAGTACCGGCCCGTGACAAGATCGTCCTTCTTGACTCCTGCTTTTCCGGAGCCGGCGGACGTTCCGTCCTGCCCGCCGGCGCTCGGCCGGTTTTCGTTAAAATAAAGGATCCGCTGTTCAAGGCGCGGAATATGGTCATCCTCACCTCTTCAAAAATGGACCAGATAAGCACCGCTTTCCCCGACAAGCACCAAGGCCTTTTTACCTACTATCTGGCCGAAGCATTAAGCAGGAAGCTGTTCAAAGTCTCCGAAGTATTTTCTTTTCTGCAGCCGGCGGTGGAGAATGAGGCAAAAAAAATGAATATCGAGCAGAGCCCGGCTCTGTTCCCACCAGAACTGCCCGGTCTGGAGAATTTGTCCTTTTTCCCCGACCAATGAGCCCCGGATGAACCAGAGATAGCGTCTTGTTAAAGACAAATTGTGTTTGAGTGCAGAGGTAAAACAATAAAAACCTCCTCGCGGTGAAGGCCATGGCAGTGAAAACTGGCCAGCCGCCGATTACTGCGTTTGATTATGTGATGGGGGATGCCCGGCCCAATTACTCTCGCCAGTCGTGCCATGCCTTTTGGTTATACCGACAAGCGGCTGGTGCCGACAATTTAGAATGGCCCCCCCGGAATTCGATTGCCCAATATTCCAACTGCTGAAATTGTTAATTACTCCAAAGAGCTCTTTCTGCGCTTTTCCAGGGCATAACTACCTTTATTTGTTGTTAAAAACAGCTAATTACAGTTACTGTGTAAAGTGAGAGTACAGTTCGCAAAAACAACAAGGCTTAACTGCTTCCACAAAACCGGGGCGCAAGATAACATTTACATCACCTTTAAAAGAATTAAGCAGATATGGAAACTAACCAAGCCGCATTTAATAGCTCACCGAACGGGATGGTAGCCATTGGCGAAAATGGCACGGTTTCTCATCTAAATCCCACCGCCGAAAAGATCTTTGCGTGTACCAATAAAGAAGTGCATGGCAAAGAATTTTCAGAATTTCTGCAAGCCATAGATATCGTTGACCACGAGCTTCTCGAAAAATGCAATGCGACTACTCCATACAGTACCTGCAAGAAGGCCACGAGCAAGGACGGCACAACCTGCTATCTCGACCTGTGGCTTACTTTCCAGCCCACCGCTGTAGAGGAGAACAGGTATCTGCTCTTTGTCAATGACATCACCTCCCAGAAAAAGAAGGAGGAGAAACTTAAACAGGCCTATGCGACTGAGACGACCCTGAAGAGAATCCTGCATATCTGCCGCACAGTCGAGAAACTTGATGACACCCTTACGTATGCCCTGCAGCTGACGGTGGCCTTGCCGGGGACCATGGCCATCCCCCGGGGCGTGATCATGGCAACGGAGAACGACCTCTCGCGACTGGAACTCAAAGCCCACATCGGCCTTGACCATGACGAACTCTCGACTTTTTTCCAAAAAAAGACGGCAGACTCGTTCTCCCTTGACAATACCGGTAAAAAAATAGAGAACCTCTGCCGGTTCATCTCCCAGGGGAAAAATGCCTATCATGCCATCATTGAGGGCAACACCCAGACAGTGGTAATGGTTGTTGCCCTCGAAGAAAAACTAAAAAATGCCTTTGCCGGGGAGAATCTTAACAGTGTCGCAGATGTCATTGCTGACACCATTGAACGTGAAAAGCTAAAAAAGGAGCAAGCAGAGCTGATCGCCAGTCTCAACGCATCATTAAGCGATCTGGGCACCGAGCGATCTTTTTCAGATTCTGTGCTGGAAAGCATGAACAGTGGCCTGCTGGTCATCGATAACAAGGGCCGGGTCACCCAGGCAAACCCGGCCGCTAAACAATTTTTGCTTAACCTCTACGAGGGAGATGTTACGGGCAAAACCCTGGAAGAGATATTGGGTCCTGAGACAAACATCTTACGGCGGCACAGTGACACCACTGGCAGTCACAAAATAACGGTGCTTAATCTCGATAAAGAAGAAATAAACCTGGAATTCACCACCCCCCCAACCTTTACTATCGATGGTACCCCCAAGGGCAAGGTGATTGTTTTTTCTGATGTAACCGACCAGCAAAAGATGGGAGCCAAACTCGATAAATTAAACCGCTTCTCTGCCGTTGCCGGAATAGCCGCAGCGGTTGCGCACGAGATAAAAAACCCGTTGGCTGGGATCAAATCGATGTCCCAGATTTTGGCCGGCCGCCTATCTGCGGCCGATGAGAACAAGGAATACGTTGGCCGAATTCTCAAACAAGTTGACAGGCTTGATCTGCTGCTTAATGATTTTTTCTCTTATGCCAAACCCGCAACACCCAACAAACAGAAAATCACGCTCAACGAGGTGTTGAGACAGGCTTGGCAAGTGGCGGAGGCCAGAGGCGACAAAAAAGGTTTATCCCTCCATGAAAGTCTCAGTGGTGAGCCTGCCAGTCTCTGGGCCGACCCGGAACAATTGCAACAGGTCTTTGTAAATCTTTTCCTGAACGCAATTGAAACGATAGATGATAACAGCTACGTTGAAGTGACTTCGAAATTCATTAACAAACCGAGCGAAAAATACGACTTGTCTCTTTTTAAAGGCCTGAACGACTCTTTCTCCTACCAGGTGGTTACCATCCGTGACTCCGGCAGCGGCATTGCAAAAGATATGGAAGCAAAGCTTTTCGACCCTTTTGTTACGAACAAGAGCAACCACTCCGGTCTGGGTCTCTCCCTGGTCTGGCGCATATTGAAAGAACACGAATCTAATATTTATTTTGAATCGACAGCAGGAGAAGGCTCAACTTTTACTATATTTATCAAGGCCGAATCAGGTGACAACCGATAGGATACAATAATGCTTAACAGCAAGCCACACGCAAATATCCTGGTGGTCGACGATCAGGAGGACATAACCTGGTCACTCTCCCAGGCCCTTTCCGATCAAGAATTAAACGTCTCAGTGAACACCGCCGCTCATGGCAAAGAAGCCCTGGAGAAACTCTCGGACGAAACAATTAATCTGCTCATCACTGACATCATGATGTTAGAGGTCGGCGACCAGGATCTTTTCATTGAGGCCAAAAAGAAATATCCTGCTGTTGCCGTGATCGTCATGACCACCTTGCCGTCCTCCAGCTTCAAGAAGGAAGCCGTCCTGGGGGAGAACCTGTTCTTTGTCGAAAAGCCTTTTGACATCAATAAACTCAAGCAACAGATTGTAAAAATTCTCGATGAAAAACCCCCTGCCAATCTTTCCCTGACCGGCATACACCTGACCGATATCATCCAGTTAAAATGCCTGGCCGGCGCCACCACAGCCCTGCAGATCTACAAAGGCAACCAGCAGGGTACGATTTATTTTAGGGAAGGAGAACTAATTCACGCCACCTGCGAGCAACTGGAGGGAGAAGAGGCCTTCCTTGAACTTCTGGCTCTTGGCAAAGGCATAATCACCACAATGCCTCTACCGGAAACGGTTGCCACAACCCTTTCCCGACCCTGCATGACTCTGGTCAGGGAAGGCCTCGACAAAATAAAGACCTCTGAGCAAAGAGCAGCCGAAGAAGAGCAAGCCAGAAAAAGGGCCGCAGAAGAAAAAGCAGCCAGGGAAAAAGCGGCCGAAGAAGAAGCAAGAAAA
>JBDLJC010000064.1:0-16715 GCA_039714535.1 Thermodesulfobacteriota bacterium
CCTGGCCCGCCAGGTTGGTGTTCCGGCCGTGGTTGTATTTATGAATAAATGCGATCAGGTTGACGACGAAGAACTCCTTGAGCTGGTTGACATGGAGCTGCGTGAGCTTCTCGATAAATACGAGTTCCCCGGCGACGATACTCCGATCATTCAGGGCAGCGCTTTGAAGGCCCTGGAAAATCCTGAAGATGAAGCTTCCAATAAGTGTATCTTCGAGCTGATGGACGCCTGTGACTCTTTTGTTCCCGAGCCGAAACGTGACGTTGATAAGACCTTCCTGATGCCGGTAGAGGATGTTTTCTCTATCTCCGGTCGTGGTACGGTTGCCACCGGTCGGATCGAACGCGGGGTGATCAAGGTCGGTGAAGATGTCGAGATCGTCGGTATTACCGACACGGTAAAGACCACCGTAACCGGGGTTGAGATGTTCCGTAAGCTTCTCGATGAGGGACTGGCCGGTGATAACGTCGGGATCCTCCTCCGTGGCACCAAGCGTGAAGATATTCAGCGGGGCCAGGTATTGGCTGCGCCGGGTAGCATTACTCCCCATACCAAGTTCAAGGCGGAATGCTATATCTTGAGTAAAGAGGAAGGCGGTCGTCACACTCCGTTCTTTAATGGCTATCGTCCCCAGTTTTATTTTCGGACCACGGATGTGACCGGTGTCGTAACTTTGGAGGATGGTGTTGAGATGGTAATGCCCGGTGACAACGTCACCATCGAGGGTACCCTGATCACTCCGATCGCCATGGAAGAAGGCCTTCGTTTTGCGATTCGTGAGGGTGGCCGGACCGTAGGCGCCGGTGTTATCAATAAGATTATCGAGTAATTAACGGTATATTTAGTGCCTTAGCGTTGGGTTTTCATCATAAAAAAACAGGTAACATCGAAATGTTTTTTTATGTCCTGATCTTTCCCGTTGCTGTTAAGGCAATTATCCCCCGTAGGGGGTTAGATAAATTTTGGCTGTCAGCTTGGGGCTGTTTGTTGAGCTCTGCTGCTGATAGCCAGTTATTTTGGCAGGGACAATGAGAGATATTATCACTTTGGGCTGTACTGAGTGCAAGCAGCGCAATTACACAACGACCAAGAATAAACGTCAAACTCCCAATAAATTGGAGTTTAAAAAATACTGCCGTTTCTGTCGAAGTCATACACTTCATAAAGAAACTAAGTAACTTGATGGTGATAGAGGCCAGTAGCTCTAATTGGTAGAGCATCGGACTCCAAATCCGAGGGCTGGGGGTTCGAATCCCTCCTGGCCTGCCATTTCAAAGTTACTTCGCCGGGCTTGAGGCGAATAAATTGCGAAAATGTTTTCTTTGGAAGATTCAGTTGGCAGGGGTTATTTTTTGTTGCGCGGTTTTTATTTTAGAGAGTTTTTTATGACTGAGAACAAGGCAAACCTTCCTCGTAAACGGAAGAGCGAAAAGATTGTCGATAAACCGGCAAATGGTTTCAAGTTTTCGCAAATAAGTGAGTTTACCGGTGAGGTCAAAAGAGAATTCGGTAAAATAGCTTGGCCGAACAAGAAGAACACCGCTGCTTCGGCAATGGTTGTTATCGTTTTCGTTTCGATAATGGCCATGTATCTTGGCGCCGTTGATCTTATTGTCGGTAAGCTTGTCTCTCTTATCTTGAATTAAAAATTAATGCGGGGTTAAACAGTAAATCCAATGGCTCGATCATGGTACATACTGCATACTTATTCCGGCTTTGAGGAACAGGTTAAGATTGCACTGCAGGAGAGAATTAAAATTGCCGGCCAGGAGGAATCTTTCGGCGAAATTTTGGTTCCGACCGAGCAGGTGGTTGAAATGGTCAAGGGAACCAAGAAGACTTCCGCCCGCAAGTTTTTTCCGGGGTACATGTTGCTTAATGTCGATCTTAACGATGACACGTGGCATACAATCCGTGACACCCCTAAAGTAACCAGTTTTGTCGGTGATGACCTGCATCCCCAAGCCCTGTCTGACGATGAGGCCATGAAGATCATCGGCCGTATTAAAGATGGGGCTCTAAAGCCGAAACCAAAAGTTATGTATGAAGTTGGTGATGCTGTCAGGGTCACCGACGGGCCTTTTGCAAATTTCCAGGGAGTTGTGGATGAGGTTTTCCCTGAAAAAGGCCGGGTTAAAGTTATGGTATCAATATTCGGTCGAGAGACTCCGGTTGAACTCGAATTTGTTCAGGTCGTTAAGGGATAGGAGTCTGACCGCAACATTTTTAAGTGTAGAATAATCAAGTTGTATTACAGGAGAAGACGATGGCTAAAAAGATTCAGGGCTATATAAAATTACAGATTCAGGCAGGAAAGGCGAATCCTTCTCCGCCTATCGGCCCGGCCCTGGGCCAGCATGGTGTCAATATCATGGAGTTTTGTAAAGCGTATAACGCCAAGACCCAGGATAAAGGCGATATGATTATTCCGGTAGTGATTACCGTTTACGTTGATCGCTCCTTTTCATTCATCACCAAGACCCCGCCGGCGGCAAAACTACTTCTGAAGGCGGCTGGTTTGAAGGGCGGTTCAAGTAATCCCAAGCGTGAAAGAGTGGCGAATATTTCCCGCGACAAAGTCAGGGAAATTGCCGAGATTAAAATGCCTGATCTTAATGCGTACGATATTGAGGCGGCTACCAAGATAGTCGAGGGAACGGCCCGGAGTTGCGGGATTACGGTTGTCGATTAATACTGGTTTGTTACGACGGCCTGGCTTAGACTAGACTTGGCCATTTTATAATCTGTTTTATTAGTTAGTGGAGTAGTAACCATGGCGAAAAGAGGAAAGAATTATCGGCAGAAAGTCAGTGAGGTCGATGCTGAAAAAGCATATGGTCTTGACGAAGGTCTTGAACTGGCACTTAAGGGTAAATTTGCAAAATTCGATGAGTCGCTTGATATAGCTGTCCGTTTGGGTGTTGATCCGCGTCATGCTGACCAGATGGTCAGAAGCAGTATAGTCTTGCCGAACGGTACAGGTAAAACCGAGCGGGTTCTGGTCTTCGCCAAAGGGGAGAAAGTTCAGGAAGCCCTTGATGCCGGGGCCGACTTTGCCGGTGGTGACGAATTTGTTGAGAAGATTCAGGGCGGCTGGCTGGAGTTTGATAAAACCATTGCTACCCCGGATATGATGGGAACTGTAGGTAAGATTGGTCGGGTGCTTGGTCCCCGGAATCTGATGCCCAACGCTAAACTTGGCACGGTCACCTTTGATGTTGGTCGGGTGGTTGCTGAGATCAAGAGTGGTAAGGTTGACTTTAAAGTTGATAAATCCGGTATTGTCCATGCCATGTTCGGCCGTTCTTCTTTCGGTTTGGACAAACTACGGCAGAATCTTTACGCCTTTCTCGAGCGTTTGGTTCAACTCAAGCCTTCCTCATCCAAAGGGATCTATTTTAAGGGAATCAGCCTGTCTACGACCATGGGTCCCGGAGTTAAGATCGATCCTGTTGAGGCCCGCGCCACACTTAAAGCGGCTGATTGATAAGAATTTTATTTTGCCGGGACTTCCCCCGGTGTTATTAGTTGTTGTTGGTGTTGATTTTTTGTGTTTCTTCTTGGGAATTGCAGATTTAACACCTGGTTGTAAGCAGTTTGAGTCGGAGACCGTGGGCGCCCCCCTTTGGGTTTAATTGGTATTGTGGTTGCTGTTTTGTTGGCAATGCGATAACGGCCTGCCTAGACGATCGGACATAATTCAGCACCGGTTAAGTGATATGGTGTTACAGATCAAACGACTGGATCGGCTTTATAACGTTCCCAGTTCTCTTTTTAGATCTTACATTGTCTGTCTTTAATCGACCTCATCTGTTTAATTGTGAAAACTCAGTTGAAAAGGAGGTAAGAGACATTGAATCGTGATGAAAAAGCCACGATAGTCGAAGAACTCAGTGACAAGTTTGCGAATGCAACGCTAGCTATTGTTTCCGACTATCAAGGGATGCCAGTATCAGTTCTTGAGGGATTGCGTCGCGAACTTAAGAAGAACAACGCTGAAATTAGGGTGGCAAAGAACTCCCTGTTGCGGAGAGCCGTGGCCGGGACTTCTTTTGAAAGTATTGTCGATTCCTGTAAGGGTTCGACGGCAGTCACCATGTCCTATGGAGATCCAGTAGCACCTGCCAAGGTAGTTGCTGATTTTGCCAAGGACAATGAACAACTGGCAATTCGGACCGCCTGTATGGACGGTAAGGTTTTGTCTAATAATGACATCGTTGCTCTGTCTAAGTTGCCAAGCAAAGAAATCCTTTTGGGCAAATTGCTGTCCGTCATGAATGGCGTCCCCACCGGTTTTGTTCGAGCCCTTAACGGTGTGCCGTGCAATTTACTGTACGCACTGAACGCTATCGGTGAGCAGAAAAACCAAGCGTAAGACTTTCTTAAATTTAATTCAAAATATATTGATTCCTGGAGGAATTTGACATGGCTGTAACTAAAGAAGATGTAGTTGAATTTATTTCTAATATGACCGTTTTGGACCTTTCTGAACTGGTAAAAGAATTGGAAGAAAAATTTGGTGTTTCTGCTGCCGCTCCTGTTGCTGTTGCTGCTGGTGGCGCTGTTGGTGGTGGTGATGCTGCTGCCGCCGAAGAGAAGACTGAATTTGATGTAATCCTTACCTCGGCCGGCGATAAGAAGATCGGAGTTATTAAAGAAGTTCGTGGTATTACCGCGCTCGGTCTCAAAGAAGCCAAGGAACTTGTTGAAAGTGCACCGGCGCCTATCAAGGAAGGTGTTACCAAGGAAGAGGCCGAAGAGATCAAGACCAAGATTGAAGCTGCCGGTGGTGGCGCTGAGATCAAGTAGTCGGGTTGAATATGACGAGCCGGTTCATTAGTTTATAAGAGATGGGCTGGTTTGACTGCTGAAGCTTGCTTGCTTCTGCAGGGTGTTGAGGTGATAACGCTACGGGGATTTCCCGTAGCGTTTATTGCGTTTTTATATTACCGGAGCTCAGCCGCTTCAGTTGCTGGGTTCGTTAGCGTATTATGTCCGGGAATTTTCCGTGGTCTGCATTGTTAAAATGACGAGGGCGATTCTGAATGAACACGATTAGAAGAGTCAGGAAGAGTTTTGCTAAATCTGTAGAGATTGCTAAAAAACCGCATCTGATTGCGATGCAGCGGGTATCTTACGAGAAATTCCTGCAATTCGAAAAACAACCTGATCAACGTGAGGATGTGGGGCTGCAGTCGATCTTCAAGAGTGTTTTTCCTGTTGAGGACTTCAACGGCAACTGTTCCCTCGAATATGTCAGCTATAGTTTTGGGGAACCTAAATACACCGTTGAAGAATGCGGTGAGCGGGGCATGACCTTTGATGTGCCGGTTAAGATTACCGTGCGTTTGGTTTCCTATGATATTGACCCTGATACAGGCGTCAAAACTATTCGTGATATCAAGGAACAGGCGGTCTATCTAGGCAGCATTCCCTTGATGACCAAGGCCGGCGTTTTTATTGTTAACGGTACAGAGCGTGTTATCGTCAGCCAGTTGCAGAGATCGCCCGGTTTGTTTTATAGCCATGACAGCGGTAAGACCCACGTCGGGGGCAAGCGTTTGTACTCGGCCCGGATTATTCCGGTGCGCGGTTCATGGATTGACCTCGAGTATGATGCCAAAGATATCCTTTACGTCCGTATCGATCGGCGGCGTAAATTCCCCGTCACTACTCTTCTTAAATCACTGGGCTATTCGGCGGAAGAGCAGCTCCAGTTTTTCTATGATATTGAAGAAGCCGAGATTAAGCGCAAAAAAGTTTATCTGCAGTTCGATCCGTTGGCTGCAGTTGGCCAACGGGCTGTGGTTGATATTGTTCATCCAGAGACCGGCGAGGTTTTATTAAAAGCCGGCCTGAAGATAGGCAAGGCCAGAGGTAAAAAATTGGCCGATGAAGGGGTGACCCAGCTTATTCTTCCCCTTGAGCAACTTGTCGGCAAGATTGTCGCCCGGGATGTGCTTAAGCCTAAGAGCGATGAAGTTCTTCTTCCGTGCAACACCGAATTGACTGAAGCAATGGTTGAGGACCTGATAGAATTAAAGGTTAAAAAACTGTCATTGCTGGCGATTGACGGGGTAAACGCCACGGATTCATTTGTCAAGACCATGCGTCTTGATAAGGCTAAAAATGTCGAAGATGCCCTGGTTGAGATATACCGCCGTCTGCGGCCCAGCAGTCCCCCGACCATAGAAATTGCCACCAAATTTATAGAGAACCTCTTCTTTAACGCGGACACCTATGATCTCTCTGCAGTTGGCCGTTTTAAATTGAATGCCAAACTTGGCGTTGATACGGATATCGATCATCGGACCTTGACCAAGGACGATATCATCATGAGTGTCAGGGAATTGGTGCGCCTGAAGGACCGTCAGGGTGAGGTCGATGATATCGATCATCTTGGCAACCGGCGGGTCAGGACGGTTGGTGAACTTATCGAAAATCAGTACCGGATGGGGCTTGTACGGATGGAACGCGCCATTCGGGAGCGGATGACCCTCCAGGAAACTGAGGCGATGATGCCCCACGATCTGGTCAACCCCAAGCCGATCACCGCCGCCATCAAAGAATTTTTCGGTACCAGTCAGCTTTCCCAGTTTATGGATCAGACCAATCCTCTGTCCGAAGTTACCCATAAGAGGCGACTCAGTGCCTTGGGGCCGGGTGGTCTTTCCCGGGAACGGGCTGGATTCGAGGTTCGGGATGTCCATCCCACCCATTATGGCCGGATCTGTCCGGTTGAGACCCCGGAGGGGCCGAACATCGGCCTGATTGTCTCCCTGGCAACCTTTGCCCGGGTCAATAAGTATGGATTTATTGAGACGCCTTATCGTGAGGTTGTTGAGCGCCAGGTAACCGATAAAGTCGGCTACATGTCGGCCCTCAAGGAAGAGGACTGTGTAATCGCCCCGGCTAAGGTTGAGCTTGATAAGAGTGGCAAGATAGTGCCAGACTCCCTGGTTGCCCGTCAGGAAGGTGAGGTTCTGACGATTCCTGCTGACCAGATTACCCATATGGATGTTTCGCCTAATCAGCTGGTCAGTGTAGCCGCCTCGCTTATTCCCTTTCTGGAAAATGATGATGCTAACCGGGCCCTGATGGGGTCCAACATGCAGCGCCAGGGGGTGCCGTTGCTCAGGGCTGCGGCGCCAATAGTTGGTACCGGTCTGGAAAAAACGGTGGCGCTGGATTCCGGGGTTTGTCTGCTGGCCGGTGGTGACGGAGTGGTGGAAGAGGTCGATGCCAACCGGATCGTGGTACGTTATGATGAACCGGGCACCGACGGCTTTGAGACCGGTATTGGCGTCTACAAGCTTGAGAAATATAAAAAATCCAATCAGAATACCTGTTTTAACCAGAAGGCCGTGGTTCTTCCCGGACAGCGAGTGACCACGGGGCAGTTGATGGCTGATGGTCCTGCCTGCGATAACGGCGAACTGGCTCTGGGCAAGAATGTGACTATCGCCTTCATGCCCTGGCGTGGTTACAACTTTGAGGATTCAATCCTGGTCAGTGAGAAGTTGATCAAGGATGATACCTTTACTTCGTTACATATCGAAGTTTTTGAGACCGTCTCCCGTGATACGAAACTAGGCAAGGAAGAGATTACCCGGGACATTCCTAATGTCAGTGAAGAGGCGATGCGCAATCTCGATGATAGCGGGGTGGTACGGATCGGGGCTGAGATCAAGGCTGGTGATACTCTGGTTGGCAAGGTTACGCCCAAGGGCGAGACCCAGCTTTCTCCTGAGGAGAAGTTGTTGCGGGCAATTTTCGGTGAGAAGGCCGGTGATGTAAAGGATACCTCACTGCGGGTGCCGCCTGGTGTCCAGGGTGTGGTTATTGATGCCAAGGTCTTTTCCCGTAAGGGAGTTGAAAAAGACGAAAGAGCTTTGGCCATTGATGATGCTGAGGCTGCCATTCTTGAGAAATATATGGAGGATGAGCTGAACAGCCTGAAAAAGGCAATTAAGAATCGTCTTGGTGATATTATTGCCGGCAATAAAACCAAGGGTAATATTTCAGTCAAAAAGGACAAGGTCCTTCTCGCTAAAGGTCAGGTCATTAAGCATGAGCTGATTGCTGAATTGCCCGTCTCAACCATCAAAAGGATTGATTTTGCCGGTCGGAAAAAGGTTGAAGATGAAATTGCCCTCCTGCTGGAGGGTTATGAAAAACAACAGAAGATGGTGGCGACCAAATATGAGGCCCGGATTACAAGAATTCGTAAGGGTGATGATTTGGCCCCCGGCGTCATAAAAATGGTCAAAGTTTATGTTGCCACCAAGCGTAAGCTTTCGGTCGGTGACAAGATGGCTGGGCGGCATGGTAACAAAGGTGTCGTTTCCCGGATCCTGCCCGAAGAAGACCTGCCGTTCTTTGAAAATGGCACCCAGGTTGATATCGTTCTCAATCCCTTGGGCGTACCTTCCCGGATGAATGTCGGGCAGGTATTGGAAGTGCATCTTGGTCTGGCCGGCAAACGTTTGGGTGAACAGATCCAGGAATTTGCCGACCAGAAAAATGTCGAGGCGGTAAAGAGCAAGCTTAAAGCCATCTACGCCAAAGATGAGTATACAGCCATTGTTGATGGCCTTGCTGATGACGATATCTTGAAGCTTGCCCAGAGGATGGGTCCCGGTCTGCATATGGCCACCCCTGTCTTTGATGGCGCCGATGAAACGGATATTCGCCAATTACTGGTTGAGGCCGGAGTTGGCGAGATTGGTCAGGCAACTCTGTACGATGGTCTGACCGGTGAAAAGTTTGCCAATCAGGTCACCGTTGGGGTGATGTATATGTTGAAACTCCACCATCTGGTCGATAACAAGATTCATGCCCGTTCGACCGGGCCATATTCTCTGGTCACGCAACAGCCCCTGGGTGGTAAGGCCCAGTTCGGTGGTCAGCGTCTGGGTGAGATGGAGGTCTGGGCCATGGAGGCCTATGGCGCTGCCTATACCCTGCAGGAATTTCTGACGGTCAAATCCGATGATGTTGGCGGACGGACCAAGATGTACGAGAAGATTGTCAAGGGCGACAATTTTATTGAGGCGGGTCTCCCCGAATCCTTTAATGTTTTGATAAAGGAATTGCAGGGACTTTGTCTGGATATGGAGCTTCTTGACGACTAGTTTGATCTTTACTCGTCGGTAATTTTTCTGATTAAATGAATACAGAAAGGTGTAAACCGTGGACGAACTTTTCAGCTTTTTTGATAAAGCTAAAAAACCGGTAAAATTTGAGTCTGTTAGAATCTCTCTTGCTTCTCCCGAAAAGATTCGAGATTGGTCTAATGGTGAAGTAAAAAAGCCTGAGACCATTAATTACCGGACTTTCAAGCCTGAGCGCGAAGGTCTGTTTTGTGCCAAGATCTTTGGCCCGGTTAAGGATTACGAGTGTAATTGCGGCAAGTACAAGCGCATGAAACATCGGGGTGTGGTCTGTGAAAAATGCGGGGTTGAGGTTATTCAATCCAAGGTACGACGTGAGCGCCTTGGCCATATAGAGTTGGCCGCTCCGGTCGCCCATATCTGGTTCTTGAAAAGTTTGCCCAGCAAGATTGGTAATATGCTGGATCTCACCCTCAAGCAGTTGGAAAAGGTTCTCTATTTTGACTCCTATGTTGTCACCAGCTCTGAGGCCCCGGCGCCGCCGAAATGTACCTTGCTGAATGAAGAGCAGTATCGCCAGGCCCTGTCTGAGTATCCCAGCATGTTCAAGGTTGGTATTGGTGCGGAGGCGATTCGGTCTCTCCTCCAGGGGCAGGATCTCAATGCCCTGTCTGCTGAGCTGCGGGAGGATATGCGCAGCACCGGTTCCGAGGCAAAGCGTAAAAAATATGCCAAACGGCTCAATGTCGTTGAGGCCTTCCGGGATTCCGGTAATCGGCCCGAATGGATGGTTTTGGAAGTTATTCCCGTTTTGCCGCCCGATCTGAGGCCTCTGGTGCCCCTGGAAGGCGGCCGTTTTGCCACCTCCGATCTTAATGATCTGTATCGTCGGGTTATCAATCGTAACAATCGCCTTAAAAGGCTTCTTGAGCTTGACGCCCCTGAAATCATTATTCGTAACGAGAAGCGGATGTTGCAGGAGGCGGTTGATGTCCTCTTTGATAATGGCCGCCGCGGCAAGGTAATTACCGGACCCAATAAGCGCCCCCTTAAATCCTTGAGTGATATGCTCAAGGGCAAGCAAGGTCGTTTCCGCCAGAATCTGCTTGGCAAACGGGTCGACTATTCCGGTCGTTCCGTTATTGTTGTCGGTCCTTACCTGCGTCTCCATCAGTGTGGCCTGCCGAAGAAAATGGCCCTTGAGCTCTTTAAACCTTTCATCTACTCCAAGTTGGAACTTAAGGGCTATGTGAGCACGATCAAGAGTGCCCGCAAGATGGTTGAGAAGGCCTCAAAAGAGGTCTGGGACGTTCTCGACGAGGTGGTCAAGGAGCATCCGGTTATTCTGAATCGGGCGCCAACTCTGCATCGTCTTGGTATGCAGGCCTTTGAGCCGTTACTGATCGAGGGCAAGGCAATTCAGCTTCATCCGTTGGTCTGTGGCGCCTTCAACGCTGATTTTGATGGTGATCAGATGGCGGCGCACGTGCCGTTGACTGTCGAATCCCAGATGGAGGCCCGGGTGTTGATGATGTCAACCAACAACATCCTGTCGCCGGCCCATGGGGAACCGATCATCATTCCTTCCCAGGACATCGTCCTCGGTCTGTATTACATGACCAGAGAGCGGTTGCTGGCCAAGGGCGAAGGTAAGATCTTTTCTTCAACGTCCGAGGCCGTCCTTGCCTATGATTACCAGGAGGTCCATCTCCAGGCTAAAATCAAAGTCAGAATCGACGGCCAGCTCGTTGAGACCACCGTTGGTCGGGTATTGGTGGGCGAATTGTTGCCTGAGGCCGTGCCTTTCAGTAAAGTGAACAAGGTTATGGGCAAGAAAGAACTGGCCCAGTTGGTTGATTACACCTACCGTCATGCCGGCTCGAAGAACACCGTGCTGTTGGCTGATCGCCTGAAGGATCTTGGTTACGAACATTCAACCCTGGCGGGGATTTCGATCTCAATCCACGATATGATGATCCCGGTCGGCAAGGATGATATCCTGGCCAAGGCCCAAAGTGAGGTCACGGAGGTTGAAAACGGCTATCAGAACGGGGTGCTTACCGGCAGCGAGAAGTACAATAATGTTGTCGACATCTGGTCCCGCGCTACCGATAAGGTAACCGGTGAGATGATGGACGAGATGAGTGTCCAGTACACCCGGGACAAAGATAATAAGATGGTTGAAAGTCCCAGTTTTAACTCGATCTTCATCATGGCCGATTCCGGCGCCAGGGGCAGCAAGGATCAGATTCGCCAGCTGGCCGGGATGCGTGGTCTTATGGCCAAACCAACCGGTGAGATTATCGAATCACCCATTAAGGCAAATTTCCGGGAAGGTTTGAGTGTCCTGGAATATTTTATTTCAACCCATGGCGCCCGTAAAGGTCTGGCTGATACGGCCCTCAAAACAGCCAACTCCGGTTATCTGACCCGTCGTTTGGTTGATGTCGCCCAGGACTCTACCATTGTTGAAAAAGATTGCGAGACTCTCGACGGTATTGTGGCTGAGCCGCTGATGGAGGGTGGTCAGATTATTCAGCCGGTTGGTGACAGGATTCTTGGCCGGGTTGCCCTTGATGACATAGTCGATCCCTTTAATGGCGACCTGTTGGTCGAAGCCAATGAGCAGATTACTGAAGAGAAGGTTGCCGAAATAAACGAGGCGGGTATTGACCGAATTAAGATTCGCTCAGTTCTGACCTGCCGGGCTAAGCGCGGTGTTTGCGCAATGTGCTATGGCCGTGATCTTGGTCGGGGTCATATGGTGAATCAGGGTGAAGCCGTGGGCATTATTGCGGCCCAGTCGATTGGTGAGCCCGGTACCCAGCTGACCATGCGGACCTTCCATATCGGTGGTACGGCCAGTAGGGCGGTAGAACAGGCCGAGATTGTCTCTCTGCATGGCGGTAAGATCAAGTTTGCCAATGTTCATACTGTTTCCAATGCCGCTGGGCAGCTGGTCTCCATGAATCGGAATGGTGAAGTTATTATCGTCGGTAAAAAGGGTCGTGAGCGGGAACGGTATCGCTTAAATTATGGCGCCATGTTACTGGTCGCGGAAGGTGATACGGTTGAATCTGGTACTCAGTTGGCAGAATGGGACCCTTTCTCCACCCCGATCATCAGTGAAATTGGTGGTGTTATCAAGTTCGGTGATATTCTCGAAGGCATCACCATGCAGGAGCAGGTGGATGGAGTTACCGGTCGTTCAACCCATGTTATCATTACGCCAAGAGCCGGTCAGTATAATCCCCGCGTCTCTCTGAAAGATGAAAAGAACAAGACCCTGAAGTTGCCCAAAACCGGTTCGCCGGCCCGTTACAGTCTTACACCCGGGACAGTTATCTCGGTTGGTGAGGGGGACAGGATTGAACCTGGTGCGGTCATAGGCAAGATCCCGCGGGAAACAAGCAAGACCAAGGATATTACCGGTGGTCTGCCAAGGGTTGCTGAATTGTTTGAGGTTCGTAAGCCGAAGGAGCATGCTGTTATTACTGAAATTAACGGCCAGATCAGTTACGGCAAAGACCTGAAAGGTAAAAAGAGGGTTGTGGTAACCCCGGAGCTTGGTGAGGCGCGGGAATACCTGTTGCCCAAGGGTAAGCATGTTGTCGTCCATGAAGGTGACTATGTAAAGGCCGGTGAACCCCTGATGGACGGTTCGCCAAATCCTAATGATATTCTCCGGGTCCTTGGGGTAAAAGAATTGGCTCGCTTCCTGGTTAATGAAATACAGGAAGTCTATCGATTGCAAGGGGTTAAGATCAATGACAAGCATATCGAGGTCATTGTTCGGCAGATGCTGCGCCGGGTTACCATCACCGATGTTGGGGATAGCACCTTTATGCTTGGCGAACAAGTCGAATCGTCGCGCTTTACCGATGCAAACGAGAAACTGATCAAAAGTGGCAGTCAGCCGGCTGTTGCCGAACCACTTCTGCTTGGGGTCACCAAGGCGTCATTGAGTACGGAGAGCTTTATCTCGGCGGCATCTTTCCAGGAAACCACTAAGGTCTTGACCAACGCGGCTATGGCTGGCAGGGTTGATGATCTGAAGGGCCTGAAAGAGAATGTCATTATGGGTCGTCTGGTGCCCGCCGGGACGGGGCATTTGCGTTACAAGATTAATCCCTGAACAGGATAGCGACTGCTGGCAGACCAAGCTAATTGTGTCTTTTTTTGAATACGGCTGGCAACCTCGCACATTATTCTTGACAAGGAAGGGAGGATAGATTATTTATCGCCCTTCTTCATCTCGGCGCAGTATGGAAGAGAGATTCTGGTTGTGTCGAATACGATTTTTTTGTTGCTTTGTTTTTAATAAAAACCCTTTTTTGGGGTTTCTGATTTTAGTTAAGTAATATTTGATAAATTTAGGAGTTTGATTAGATGCCCACTATTAATCAGCTGGTAAGGCACGGTCGCAAAAAGGCGATCAAGCGGAGTACTACCCCGGCGCTTCAGGGTTCACCCCAGAAGCGTGGTGTTTGTGTGAGAGTTTATACCACTACACCAAAAAAACCTAACTCAGCTCTGCGAAAGGTGGCAAGAGTTAGACTCACCAATGGAATCGAGGTAACCTCATATATCCCCGGTATCGGTCATAACCTCCAGGAGCATTCAGTGGTTCTGATCAGGGGCGGCAGGGTCAAAGATCTCCCTGGTGTCCGCTATCATGTAGTCAGGGGTACCCTTGATACATTAGGGGTTTCTGAACGTCGTCAGGGTCGTTCTAAATACGGTGCCAAGCGTCCCAAATAAGGAGTTAGCAGATGCCTAGACGTAAGCTTGTTGCCAAGCGGCAGATAGATCCCGATCCACGCTTTAACAGCGTGCTCGTTTCAAAATTCATTAATGGCCTTATGCAGTGCGGTAAGAAGTCCATTGCCCGGAATATATTCTACGATGCGATGGATATTGTTGCCGACAAGATCTCCGAGGAAACCCCTCTTGAGGTTTTTGAGAAGGCGATGGAGAAGGTCCGGCCCAGGGTTGAAGTTAAGTCTCGTCGGGTTGGCGGTGCGACTTATCAGGTGCCGATCGAAGTCCGTCCTGAGCGCCGTAATGCTTTGGCTATCCGGTGGGTGGTTGGTTTTTCCAATAAGAGATCTGGTCGGTCAATGTCAGAAAAGCTGGCCGGTGAGTTCATGGATGCCTTCAATAGTCGTGGCTCTGCCGTAAAGAAACGTGAGGATACCCACAAGATGGCTGAAGCGAACAAGGCCTTCGCCCATTACCGGTGGTAGTTTTTTGTCACAACGATTGACAAAAGTGTTGAACTTGTATAAAAAGCCTCTTCCGCTGTCGGGATGGTTTTTTTGAGGCGGGTTTGAAAAAGAAATCTGGTGTGAAGAAACGAACTGATTTGGACTGATAACAAACGTGGCTTCTAATACACCTCTTACTCGGCTGCGCAATATTGGCATCATGGCCCATATTGACGCAGGTAAAACAACAACGACAGAAAGAATCCTCTTTTACACGGGGCGTTCACATAAGCTTGGTGAGGTCCATGACGGCAACGCGGTCATGGACTGGATGGAACAGGAGCAGGAGCGGGGAATTACAATTACCTCTGCCGCAACTACCTGTTTCTGGAAAGATTGTACGGTAAATATTATCGACACACCAGGCCATGTCGACTTCACAGTTGAGGTCGAAAGATGTCTGCGGGTGTTGGATGGGGCGGTTGCTGTATTTTGCGCCGTCGGCGGGGTTGAGCCGCAGTCTGAAACGGTTTGGCGACAGGCCGATAAATATGCAATACCCCGGATCGCCTTTGTTAACAAGATGGACCGGGTTGGCGCTAATTTTCAGCGCTGTGTCGGGATGATCGGTGAGCGTCTCGGTGCTAATCCACTGCCGCTGCAGTTGCCAGTCGGTAGTGAGGATAGTTTTACTGGAGTTATTGACCTTATCAATGAACGGATGCTCGTTTTTGGTGAGGAGAGCCAGGGGCTTGAGGTCAGCGAAAAGCCGGTCCCTGATGAATTCATAGAAAGTGCCACGGCCGCCAGACTGACTATTCTCGAGAAGTTGGCCGACTTCGATGAGAATGTCATGGAAAAATATTTAGAAGAACAACCAGTATCTGTTGAAGAAATTCAACAGGCACTGCGCAAGGCTACCTTGCTCAATCAGGTAGTGCCGGTTTTTTGCGGCAGTGCTTTTAAAAACAAGGGTGTGCAGCCTTTACTTGACGCTATTGTCGATTACTTGCCATCGCCGGTTGATGTGCCACCGATAGAAGGTATCGGCAGCGATGGTTTGGTCGAGGTTCGCCAGGCCAGCCGTAAAGAGAAGTTTTGCGGCTTGGCTTTTAAACTGGCCAGTGACCCCTTTGTTGATAACCTTACTTATCTTCGGGTCTACTCCGGTAGCTTGAAGTTGGGTGATAAGGTTTTTAACCCAGTCAAACGCAAGCAGGAAAAGATTGGTCGCATCCTGAAGATGCATGCCAATAAGCGTGAAGAGGTCAAGGACGTTGGGGCTGGGGATATTGCGGGACTGGTTGGACTCAAGTTCACCAGCACCGGCGATACCATTTGTGAGACTGGTGGGACAATCCGGCTGGAGACCATGGAGTTCCCTGAGCCGGTTATCTCGACGGCCATCGAGCCAAAAAGCTCGGCTGACGAAGCTAAGCTTCAGACCAGTTTGGCAAAGATTGCCTTTGAGGATCCATCTTTTCAGATAAAGACGGATGCTGATACCGGTCAAACGGTGATTTCGGGGATGGGCGAATTACACCTTGAGATTATTGTTGATCGACTGTTTAGGGAGTTTAAGGTTGCGGCCAATGTCGGCAACCCGCAAGTCGCTTACAAAGAGACGATAGAAGTTAAGAGTAGGGCTGAGGGGCTATTTGATCCCCAGTCAACCAGTAAGCCGCAGTATGGGCATGTCTGGCTGGAGATTTCTCCCTTGGATAGAGGGGCTGGTTTTGAGTTTGAAAACCGGGTTCCGGAAGGGAATATTCCCGCTGACTTTATCCCGGCCATTGAACGAGGGGTCCTGGATAGCCTGGACTCTGGTGTTTTAATCGGTTTTCCGACTACGGATATCCGGGTGAGTCTAGTTGATGGTTCCTACCACGAGGAGAATTCCTCGGAGCAGGCGTTTGGAGTTGCCGCCGCCATGGCCTGTCGTAACGTGTTGGCCAAGGCAAAACCGGTTTTGCTGGAGCCGGTTATGGAGCTTGAAGTTGTTTTGCCTGAGTCAAGTTTGGGTGATGTGGTCGCGGATTTAAACAGTAAACGCGCCAAGATTATGGGGATGGATGTTCGGCAGGAGGGGGTGCAGGTTATCACCGCCCAGGTGCCGCTAGCTGAAATGTTTGGTTACTCCACTAGTCTTCGTTCCGCAACCCAGGGACGGGCCAGTTTTAATATGCAGTTCGCCGCCTATGACCTGGTGCCGGACAGAATTGCTGAAAAGATTATTAAGCGGATCAAGGGTTTTGTATGAACCCGGTCAAGGTCGCTAAGAAATAAAGAGGAAAGATCATGGCAAAGGAAAAATTCGAAAGAAGTAAGCCGCATGTAAATATCGGCACAATCGGTCATATCGATCATGGCAAAACGACTCTGACCTCGGCGATTA
>JBDLJC010000065.1:0-15998 GCA_039714535.1 Thermodesulfobacteriota bacterium
ACTTACTTGGTTAATAAACTTTCTGCTGCTTCCTGGGCAGCTTCAATGGGCCATATATTATTGAAATTTTGGCTTGAGACTATCGCCCCTTCTACTAACACGTAAATCATTCTTGCTAATTGTTGTGCATCAGATTCTTCATGGGTTTTATCCGACTCAAAAACATCAAGAATCAACTCCTTTAAATAAGCCTGAAGATCTTCTTTATGATTTGTAACTTCACTACGGATCTTAGAGTCTTGTAGTGGTACTTCGGAAGCAATGTTCAAGAAAGCACAGCCACGATAATTACTTTCTTGCATCCACTTCTTGAGAAATAAAAAAACACCTAAAAGTTTCTCTTTCGGAGTTTCATTTCCCTCAACGCTTTCTCTTAACCAACCCATCCAAAGAGAATGGCGAGCTTGCAAGTAAGCAATACACAGCGCTTCTTTCGAGGCAAAATTAGAATAGAATGTAGCTTTAGCTACTTCAGATTCCGCAATGATCTGGTTGATACCTGTCGCCAGGTAACCTTGCTTATAAAAAAGATCCAATGCAGTTTCAATTATCCTGTCTCTCGCTGTATTTTCAGTTTTGCTTGACATAACCCACAACTACACCAGACAGACCTGTCTGTCAAGTGCGTTTTTGTGGATTGGTTTCTGGTTTTATTGGTGGGGATAAAACTATAGATTAGTGGCACAAATCTTTACTAAATAGATATTACAACAAGGCTATGACTTCAAGCCAATGTTAAATAGCTTACCACATTGTCCCTGGCCCGCAGCACACCTTCAATAACACTGCAAGCCGCTACCGTGGAAACAAGACCATAGCTTTTGAATCAAGAGCGATCGCATCAACATGGCCAGAGTGACCATTGTTATCAAGAATGTGGAGATGCGTCATACTACCCATGTGGGTAAAAATGCCTCCATGATTCTTTGAGAAAAAGCCAATAATTCTTACAGGCACATCTTTCAATGGTACTGTCTTTGCGTTGCTTCTATGATCTGATGCGGCCTTATTAGAGGCTTTCGGAGCCAAGATATGATAATCAGCTGATTTGGCTATTCCGTCGATCATGAAAGGAAATGGCTTGGTGGTGTCAACGCCTTTTTCTGCAGCCAATCTATCTATCAATTTCTCGAGTTGATCCTGATTGTCCGCACTTTCACCGAGCATTACTGGTGATCTCCATGCTGGGACTTCTGCCCAAACGAGGAAACTGGCACGTGTGGTTAGGTCGTTATCTGTTTTAATTTCTCCGTGCCGAACCCGAGCGATGTGAAAGGTGCTATCAATCACGGTAATTTCGCCGTCCAGCTCCGCAACAGGCCCAACAGCATACAAGTGTTTTTTGCCGGAAAACTCATTTAACGACAACTTGCCAGACACATCTCCGTGGTGAACAGCCTTTAATGTCCCTTCCCATGTGACATTATAATTTCCAGAAACAGCCAGAGTCGTAGACACAAGGAAAGTAAGGAGTAAAAATGTAAGCGGTGCAATCTTCATGTGCGCCTCCTTTAGATAATTGCCGAAGGTTTAGCCACTGATTATTAAGTCAATTTACCTCGGCAACTTGATATTCAGGTTTTAATCGGGCAAACGGGTAACTATATATCAAGATAATAAACGATAGCCGCAGATGCTCATATGATTTGGATCACATGAGAGAGGGTTTTATGATTTTTATTGTTGAAGAGGTTCGCTGGATTTTGCCTTCTTTTTCCAATGTTGCCAAAACCCGATAGAAGGTCTCATGAGCCAGGCCAAGTTCGTGAGCCATGTCTTTGTAGGTACCCATTCGTTTAATCTCCAGATCCTGCGGATCAGCATGAAGAAAAAGATATTGCAGTATCCGCTCTCTTGCTGAATGAATGGATCGTAATTCAAGAAGTGACCGCAATGAGCGGACCTGATGGGTGAGAAGGGCCATAAATCTATCAGACTTTTTCGGTGAGGCATGTAAAATTTCCAATACTTGTTCTTTGGAATAACACCAGACTGATGAGGGTAGTACCGCTTCAGCATTGCAATGATAAATGTCTGAGAACATGGCCGCTTCAGCAAAACTTTCTTCCGCATAAGCTGTATATATTGGCACAGCATAACCTTCATTAGTATAACGGATCAGCCTAACACAGCCTTTTTGTACAATAAATATATGAGTAGCAGGGTTACCTTGTTCAAACAGCAGTTCACCTTGTTGCAACGATTTTTTTTCTGGATTAGCAATTTCAGAAAACAGATCGTCAAATGCTGATTTACTCATAGATCACAATCCTTGCCACAATTAGATTTTGTGAAATTCAAAGCCAGTTGAAAATTCCAAATATTACCTTAAGTCAATAGTGATGATTACCGCGATTGATCTCTACTAGAAATCTTAACTCAAAGGATGAACAGTGACGAACAATTTCAGGCGGAGATAGTGACGGAACTGGAAGGAAGTTGGCTACCCTACCTCAAATAAATCAACAACTTTATACTTGTGGTATTCGGAGTTATCCTTTGCCAGGACTCAACTAAGGAAAGGTAAATTTGTCGATTTGAAGAAGAAAAAATTATCGGAATAATGAAAGAGATACGTCTAGGAAAATCGGCATCAAATTATATGGCCACTAGATTTAACTCTCTTATTTCCAGACCACTCTCCAAGTTGTACAACGCACACACAGTCAAAAACAGGTAACTGTTGATTTTACTAGATAATTAATGGTGGACGAGGCGAGATTATTTGCTCTGACGCGCTCACCCTTCGGGCCGCAGTCGCAAATGCTCCTGCGTTGTCTCGCCGCAAGCGGCTCGGCACGAACCCACTTCGCGGCTTCTCATCCCTGATGATAAAAAACCCTGATCATAACTAATGACCAGGGTTTCCATTCAATTTGGTGGGCGAGGCGGGATTCGAACCCACGACCTTTGGCTTCGGAGGTCAAACCCAACATCGCAAATACCAGCAGTTATTTTTTTTATATACGTAAAACATACGTCTCCGTAACCCCTTGAATTCATATGCTTTTTTAGGGCGAAAATTCAACTAAATAGCATCCACCTTTGGCTAAGCAGGCCAACACTTATCACATAAACTCAATAGGATATGTTCGTTACGTCTGGATTGTTCCCTGTTTTTTCGTTTTTCAGTCAAAAAAACAGCCGAACTTTATTTCCCGAAATATGAACCTTTAACAAGCCCATGAGATGTCATGCTGCATGGAGACGAGAGATTGCGTCACAAAATCTCACACTCAGGCTAGTTGCATAATAAAAGTTGCTAGGGTAAGCAATTAAATAAAATCGAGAATATTAAGAAGGATAAAATTGAGAAAATTCGCATATGACGACAGATAAAGAGTTTTACATAAAAGCAGATAAATGGATGTCCTGGTGTCGTGATCTTTTTGAGAAAATGCGAAGTCATGGGCAAAATGGAGATATTGAGAAAGTTGAACGTGAATTCGTTTCCATACTTATCCATCTCAATACCGTACATCAGGCACTATGTGACGCATCAAAAAAGGCCAACCTGGAAGAATGGAGAGAAGAGCTGGAAAACCTTCAATACAAAGATGAACTTCTATTTTACATCTGGAAGGCTAGAGACTCAGAGGTTCATAATGCACTTGTGAAATGGCGAGATTCTATGAAAATGGCAGAATATCGCGTTAAAGAACCTGAGCGAGTCCAAGCCATAGTGAAATATAGTGCTTTTGACCCAAGGGAAGCCCAGCTAAAACTTTGGCAATATATTTACTGCGCAAAAACAGAGAAAGAAATGAAAGCTAAAATGTTAAATGGGGAGAAGCCAGATGCAGAGCGAATATCAAATGCGGGGCTGGAGCTCATACACTCGTTGGATACTCTTGCGCTTGATGACTTCTATACCGGTCGAGGCAAGAAGAAAAAACTGGTTCGTGCACCCGAATGGCATTTAGGTAAATTGCTTCCACCTGCTGCTGACGAAGTTATTAAAAAAGCGATGGAATTTTATGAAAATAAGTTGATTGATCTTAAGTCAAAAATGGAAATTGCATAGACAAATCCAGACATCAGAGAATTGTTAGACGCCCTAGTTTGAAATTATGGTTAGATTAAAAGATCGTGCACCCCTATTTGCACCCCTATTTGCACCCCTTCTGTTCGCAAAAGAGGTTTTTAAGGGTGTTGACTGCAAATCTAATTTTTGATGTTTTTCTTATTTATAAGGGGGGGCGGCCTGTAAAGGAGACAGGGGAAGGGGTGTACATTGCCTCTCACACCGGCAACATCAAGTGTCAGCGTAGTATACGTTAAAGTATACGTTTTTGATGAGAAAACCCCGAGAATTGACCGTATACTTTAACGTATACTTTGCTAATTTTCTCCAGAAACAAAAAAAGGAACCAGCCATAAATAGCTGATTCCTTTATGTTTTTCTTGGTGGGCGAGGCGGGATTCGAACCCACGACCTTTGGCTTCGGAGGCCAACACTCTATCCAGCTGAGCTACTCGCCCATAAACTATGCGATCAAGCAGGGCACTTAATTACCATTAAATATCCTTCAGGTAAAGCCCTTTTATATTAGTAATACAGTAATCTTAAGTACTTTTCTCGTACTCTCGACCAGTCTGTACCGGTGATCGATCCGTAGACCCAGGAGAGCAAGAATCCTGTCATTATTTACCAGAACCGGAACCCGGCAACGACTTTCCCTGGCAACTTTGCAATCACTCAGGAAATCGGCAATCTTACGGCTACCCGGCCCGCCCAGGGGATGAAAACGATCACCCGGCCTGGCTGACCTTACCGTTAAAGGAAAAGCCAGCTCAGTCATATCCAGATAATCAGCATCTATCTTTACTAACTCATCACGACTGGGTGGTTGCTCAACCACCTCTACTTGTAAAGTAATACCAAGTTCCTTGATAGGCCAATTGCCCGGTCCTGCAATTACCTTCTCAAAGAAAAGTCCCTTACTTGCGGTCAGACTGGCTCGATGACGTTTCCGACCTGCCGGATATGAAAAATCCAGCGTACCTGCTCTTTTGACGACCCGCAAGCCTTCGGCCAAATGCAGCTCATTGCCATTGCCGTCACTTGCCGCCAATTCCAACAACTTATCAATATATTGAAAGGAAGCCCGGCCACCCAATTCCAGCAAAATCTGCTCGACAACCCTTCGTCGCAAAGCCGGATGACCAGCCAAAATTACCTTAATATCTGCCCGGATAGACTCAGAATCCTCAGCGGTGCTTACGGCCTGGCGATAGAGATCCTGGGCCAGCTTATCGAGGAGCCCATCTTCGGTCCCCAGGATATCAGCCGTCCGCAACAAGGTTTGGCGAATGGCCGGATTAAAGTTCTCTTCCAGATAAGGCAATAAATCCAGTCTGACCCGGTTCCGCAGAAAATCCCGTTCAACATTGGAGCTGTCTTCAAGAAAGGGAATATTCCGCTCACTCAGATAATCAAGCAACTGGTCCTTACTGACTTGCAAAAGGGGGCGGATGACCCCCCGATAATTCACCACCGCCATCCCGGCCAGACCGTTGCGACCCGCCCCCCTGATCAGACGCAACAAAACCTCTTCGGCCTGATCATCGGCGGTATGGGCGACGGCTATAGCTACCGCATCCAGCTCCTCGGCCACCCGCTCCAGAAATTCATAACGGAGATGGCGGGCCGCCGCCTCAAGGGACAAACCCTGTTCCTCGCCATACTCGCGGACTGGTACAGAACCGGTGCGGAACTCAATCTGCAGTTGCGAGGCCAGTTTTTTAACCAGCTCAGCCTCAGCGGCTGTCTCATCCGGTCGCAGTCCATGATCCACATAGACCGCGCACAACCTGATCGCCAGTTCATCGGCCAGGGCCGCCAACAGGTACAGCAAGGCCACCGAGTCGGAACCGCCGGACACCGCAACCACTACAAAGCCGCCCGGAACCAGCAGATCAAGATCCCTGAGTTGTTTCAGAGTATGTTCTTCAAGTGGCCGCATAAGCTCTTTGCATCGTTTCTGAGAAAATCGATGACTTTCCCACCCGTTTTGAGGCATACTGATTGAGATAACACACACGCAAATAAAACATACTAAACCAGACGAGAAAATAATATGAAAATCACCAAGGCCGTTATCCCGGTGGCCGGGCTCGGCACCCGTTTCCTGCCAGCCAGCAAGGCAATCCCCAAAGAGATGCTGACCATCGTTGACCGGCCGACCATCCAGTATATCGTTGAAGAGGTGGTCGCCTCAGGAATTGACGAGATCATCCTGATCACCAGCGAAGGCAAATCGGCCATCGAGAATCATTTCGATTATAATTTCGAACTCGAAACAGTCCTTAAGGACAAACACAAAGACCAGCTCTGTGAAGAGATCTGCAACATCTCCAACCTGATCGATATCGTCTCGGTTCGCCAGAAAAAACCGCTGGGTTTGGGCCATGCCATCTGGTCGGCCCGCAACGTCGTCGGCAACAACCCTTTCGTAGTCCTGCTGGGCGATGATCTGGTCCAGTCCGAAACGCCGTGCACCCAACAGATGCTCAACCTTTTCGATGAATTACAGGAGTCGATCATTGCTGTCCAGCGGGTCCCCATGGACCAGACCAGCCAGTACGGCATTGTTGAAGGAGAACAGCTTAGAGATCGGGTTATAAAGGTAAACCGGATGATGGAAAAGCCGCCAGCCGGGGCCACCCAGTCCGATATGGCCATCATAGGCCGCTACATCCTGCAGCCGGAGATTTTTGATCTGCTGGAAAAAACCAGTCCCGGTCACGGCGGTGAGATTCAGCTAACCGACGCCCTGTTGGCCCTCTCCAAAAGGAGACCGATGTACGCCTACGAATTCGAGGGGACCAGGTTTGATGCCGGTGATAAACTTGGCTACCTGAAGGCGATCATCGCCTTCGCCCTGCGGCACCCGACCCTGAAAGATGAATTCCGCAAGCATATCAAAGAAGTTGCCGCCGATCTTTGATGGTGTCGCCGTTAAGCGATCCTGCGAAACATTCCTGTTGCCTGGAATATCATGAGTAGTAACGATAACTATCTGGAAGTGGCGGTGGCGGCCCCCCTGCCCTACACCCTTACCTACAAGGCGCCTGCCGGGATCTTGCCCCAGCCGGGCTGCCGGGTTCTGGCCCCCTTGGGCCGCCGCCAGGTCACGGGCTACATCCTTGCCATTCACCCAGAAAACGACTCCCAGCACAAGATCAGATCAATCAGCGAAGTCCTCGATAACAGGCCGCTGTTCCCCGTCTCCATGATTGAGCTGTTCCGCTGGATCGCCGCATATTATCAGTACCCCCTCGGCGAGGTCATCAAGACCGCCCTGCCGGCCGGACTCACTGCGGCCAGTGGCCGCAGAATCATCCTGACCGAAACCGGAACCGCCAAAATCAGCCAAGGCCCAGATTCACCGGTCTGGCTCACCACCCTGCTGGCCAAGGGGCAACTAACCCCCGGAACCAGCCGCCGAATCTGGCGAAAGAACAAGGAACGTCACCTCCTCGAAAAATGGGCCACACAAGGTCTGGTGATAATTGAAGATATAATCACCGCTGCCACTGCTAAATCCAGGAAGGTCGTGTGCGCCACTTTGAACCTGACGTCTAAGCCTGATGACAGTGATCTGAAAAAGTCGGAAACGAAGACCTTGGATCTGGTGCGGGAATTGGCCGGAGCAGAGAACAACCCTGTCCCTCGGCCCCTGCTGGCCAAGCATTACAGCGGGGCTCGCCAGGCGTTGCAATCACTAGCGGCAAAAAACCTGCTCACCCTGGAAGAGATGCCCTTCTACCGCGACCCCTTCGGAGATCCGCCCCTGTTCTTTGCCGAACCGGCAGAACTTACTGGTGAACAGCAGACCGTCATGGCCAAACTACAGCCGGCCCTGACTGCCGGGACATTCAACCCTTTTCTCCTCCACGGCATCACCGGCAGCGGCAAGACCGAAATATATCTCCAGGCCGCTAAGCTTACCTTGGCGGCAGGACGCTCTGTGCTGGTGATGGTACCGGAAATCGCCCTGACCACCCAGTTGGAGGGACACTTCATCTCACGTTTCGGCGACCAAGTCGCCCTGCTCCACAGCGGTCTGTCCAAAGGCGAACGCTTCGACCAGTGGCAGAAAATCGTCAATAACGAGGCCAAGATAGTAATCGGCGCTCGCTCGGCAATCTTCGCCCCCCTGGCCGACCCCGGTCTGCTCATCGTTGATGAAGAACATGACGGGGCCTACAAACAGGAAGACGGCCTCCGTTATCAGGCCCGTGATCTCGCGGTATTGCGCGGCGCCATGGCCAAGGCCACCGTTATTCTCGGCTCAGCCACCCCCTCGGTCATCAGCTACCAGCATGCCCTCAACGGTAAATATACCCTGCTGACCATGGCCAACCGG
The DNA here is from genome assembly GCA_039714535.1 of Thermodesulfobacteriota bacterium. GTDB lineage: Bacteria > Desulfobacterota > Desulfobulbia > Desulfobulbales > JAGXFP01 > JAGXFP01. The sequence goes on from JBDLJC010000065.1 coordinate 8,373, forward strand.
GTCGAGAAAAAAGAACTACCCCGGGTCGAGATCATCAACCTCCAGGAGATCAAGACCGTTTCCGGGCGACCGCCGTTATTCTCCAAAGAACTTATCGACGCCCTCCGGGAAAATCTGGCCACCGGCGACCAAAGCCTGGTCTTCCTAAACCGCCGCGGTTATGCCAGCCTGATGCTCTGTCGGGATTGCGGCCAACCGGTCCGTTGCCCGAGCTGCCATATCTCACTGACCATGCACAAGGGCAAGCAGAAACTGATCTGCCACTACTGCGGCCATGGTGTTAAAAGCGAGACTACCTGCGCAGAGTGCAAGTCGAGCAATCTGGTACCAATTGGTTTCGGAACCGAGCGATTGGAAACTGAACTACGCAAGCGTTTCCCAAAAGCCAGAATCGCCCGGCTCGACCGGGACACCAGCCATAATCGTAAGGATTTTCTCGACATTTTAAAACGCGTCCACAACCGTGAAGTCGATATCCTGATCGGCACCCAGATGATCGCCAAGGGCCATCACTTTCCCCATGTCACCCTGGTCGGAGTGGTCTGGGCCGATGCCGGTCTGGGCATCCCCGATTTTCGGGCCGGCGAACGGACCTTTCAGATTCTTTCCCAGGTTAGCGGCCGGGCCGGGCGTGGCGACAGACCGGGCTTGGTTATCATCCAATCGCACAATCCGGATCATTATTCGATCAGCACCGCCCAACTCCACGATTATCAGAGCCTGTTCGACCGTGAAATCGAGTTACGCCGGGCTCTGCAATTTCCACCCTTTGCCAGATTGATCAATATCCGCATCGAAGGGAAACAGGAAAGCCAGGTCAAAAAATGTGCTCTCGCCCTGGTCGACCGGGCCAAGTATATGACTAAAACTCACAACTCGGTAACGGTTCTCGGCCCCGCTCCGGCGCCGCTGGCCAAGCTGCATGGTTACCACCGTTGGCAATTGCTCCTGAAGAGCGATAATCTCAGCACCCTGCACGGTTTCTCAAGTGCCTTGCTCGGTGGTCACCACAAGTCATCGCCGTCCACAGCTATAAAATTGTCGCTGGACGTAGATCCTGAAAACATGCTATAAATGACGGGTTAGTCAGCCCAATATTGTGCTATGCCTCTGGTGCCTTTTAAGATACCATTATAGCTAGTTATTATCCCCGTAGGACGAGTAAACATGGCAATACTACCTATATTTACATATCCAAATCCGGTCCTGCGCAAGGAAAACGCACCGGTCAGCGCCTTCGATGGTGAACTGGCAAGCCTGATCGCAGATATGGCCGAGACCATGTACGATGCGCCTGGCGTAGGCCTCGCTGCGCCCCAGATCGGCGTTTCTAAACAGATCATCGTCTACGATGTTGCGCCGACCGAGGAGAAAGGAGATTTCTCGGCCCTGATCAATCCCAAAATTATCGAAGCAGAGGGCCAGGAATTTGGCGAGGAAGGTTGTCTCAGCGTTCGGGAGCTTTGCGCCGAGGTGAAACGGGCCTACCGGATCGTGGTTGAAGCGCAGGATGCCGAGGGCAATGCTATCACCTTCGAAGCCAAAGAGTGGCTAGCCCGGGTTCTCCAACATGAGATCGATCACCTGAACGGCATCCTTTTCATCGACCATCTCAGTTCCCTGAAGCGGACCCTTTACAAAAAAAAGCTCAAAAAAATTCTCCTGGCAGAAAAGATGGCAAAAGAGCATGGAGGCCCAAAATGACCGAGCAAAAACCACTAAGGATCATTTTCATGGGGACCCCGGAATTTGCGGTCTCCTCCTTACAGGCCTTACTAGACAGCCGCCACGAGGTGGTGGCGGTGGTCACCCAACCGGATCGGCCCAGGGGTCGCGGCCGCAAGCTGACTGCACCGCCGATTAAGGATCTTGCCCTGCAGGCGGGCCTGGAGGTGCTCCAACCTACCGCCATCAAGACCGCCGAATTCAAGAAAGAACTGGCCGGCTATCAGGCCGATGTTTTCGCCGTTACCGCCTACGGCCGCATTCTGCCGGAGCCATTACTGAACATGCCACCAATGGGCACCATTAACGTCCATGGCTCTCTTTTACCCAAGTATCGGGGGGCGGCCCCGGTCCAGTGGGCCATCCTTAATGGTGAAACCGAGGCCGGGATCACCATCATGCAGATGGACGAAGGACTGGACACTGGTGATATCCTTCTGCCCGGCGCTATCCCCATTGCAGATGATGACACGGCCGCCACTATGGCGGTAAAGCTGGCCGCACTCGGGGGCCGCTTATTGGTTGAAGCCCTGGATAAACTCCAGAGCGGTGAACTTAAGGCCCAACCCCAGGATGAAAGACTGGCAACTCAGGCTCCGCCGCTGACCAAGGAACAGGGCCAAATCGACTGGTTTGAACCGGCCCTGGCCATCAGCTGCCGAATCAGAGGCCTTGACCCGTGGCCCACCGCCTATACCTTCCTCAACGGTAAGCGCTTACGCCTTTTCAAACCGGAGATTGTCAACCACCCCGACACCAACGAACCGGGCACGATCTGCGCGGCCGACAAAAACGGGCTGCTGATCGCCACCGGCCTGGAATACCTGCTGATCAAAGAGGTCCAGCTCGAAGGATCCAAACGGATGGCGGTGGGACCATTCCTGCAGGGCCATAAGCTGGAATCCACCATTCGGCTTGGCTGATGCCCAGATTATCGCCCCGCCAGTACATCCTGGCCTCTCTCGTTATCCTCTTTGTAGGCGGGCTGCTTCTGTTCTTCAGCCAGGAAGGTCTGCTGACCAGGATCATCACCCAACTCAAGGACTTTAAAAGCCAGAGCGACAACCTGCGGGCCGAGATCCTTGCCCACGGCTCCAACGCCCCCCTGTTCTTTATCGGTATCCAGATCTTCCAGGTAATTTTCGCACCGATACCCGGAGAAGCCAGTGGCCTGGTCGGCGGCTATCTGTTCGGCACCTGGCCCTGCACACTCTATTCAACCATCGGCCTGACCGTAGGCTCGGCCATTGCCTTCGGCGGCGGCCGTCTGCTGAGCTCGTTCTTCACCGAAAAATTCCGCCACACCAAATTATACCAGCGCTTCAACCACTTGGTCAGCCGAGGCGATTATCTGCTGCCCTTCGTCCTCTTCATCTTCCCGGGCTTCCCCAAGGACTCCCTCTGCTACCTGCTGGGGATGAGCGCAATGCCCCTGCCGGTCTTCATGTTCTTGACGACGGTGGGCCGATTCCCCGGCACCATGCTCCTTTCCGCCAATGGGGCCGAGGCCTATAATGGTGATCTTGTCAGGCTGGGGACAACGATCCTGCTTTCTGCCATCTTGGTCGCCCCGGCGATGATCTTCCGCCACCGATTGCTTGAGATATTAAAGAGACGCCAGGCAAAGGCAGCTGATAAAATCCAACAGGATAGTGAGAAACCATGACCGCAAAGACCATATACCTTGACTGTTTTGCCGGCATCAGCGGCGATATGGCCGTCGGCGCCCTCCTCAACTGCGGGGTGCCGACCGAAATTCTCCACCAGGGTTTGGCCAGGCTGGATCTTGACGGCTATAAAATTCAGGTCGCACCTGCCGCCAGTAACGTTATTAGCGCCAACACCTTTCGGGTCGAGGTTGAGCAGAACCCATCCCACCGCCACTGGGCCGATATCCGACAGATGCTAAACAAAAGCCGCCTGAAGGTTGCGGTTAAAGATATGGCCCTTGCCATCTTCACCACCCTGGCCGAGGCCGAGGCCAAGGTCCACAACAGTGAGGTTGATCAGGTTCATTTCCATGAGGTCGGGGCGGTTGATTCGATCATCGATATCGTCGGTTTCGCGATCTGCCTGGACCATCTTGGTGTCAAACGGGTAATCAGCTCACCGCTGCCGATGGGGTCCGGCCTGGTCTCCTGCGCCCACGGCCTGCTGCCGTTACCGGCCCCGGCTGTTTGCGAGATCCTTGCAGGGGTGCCGGTTTACGGGGCCGAACTGCAACAGGAACTGGTGACCCCCACCGGCGCGGCCATCGTCAAGACCGTCGCCGATTCCTTCGGCCCTTTCCCGAGTATGACCATCGCCCGGGTTGGCTATGGTCAGGGCAGCCACGTTCTTAGCGACCAGCGGCCCAACCTGCTACGGGTAGTCCTCGGCACCGCCAATGAGGTCAGCGAAGCCCAGGAAGTAGAGGTAATAGAATGCAATCTGGACGACTGGTCGCCCGAGGGTTTTCCGCTGCTGACCGAGAAGCTCTTTGCCATTGGAGTTCTCGATGTGGTCCTCAAACCGATTCAGATGAAAAAGGGGCGGCCCGGTTTTCAGTTAGAGGTTATCTGCCGACCCGGTCTAGGCTGGGAAGCACGACGCTGTATCCTCTCCGAAACCACTGCCATCGGCCTCCGCTATCGCCCCGAGAAAAGATGGACCCTGCCGCGCCGAACCGGCACAGTCGGGACCGACTTGGGCCGGGTGGCGGTAAAACAGGTAGAGACCCCAACCGGCCTGGCCCTCTACCCTGAATATGAAGATTGCCGCCGACTGGCCCTCGAAAACAATCTACCCCTGAAAGATATCTATGCGGCGGTCAACCGTTGCCAACCAGTTGATTTTGAAGCGGAGGAAAATTAATGGATCGGTTGTTCATGGCCCTAGCCACCGGCTTCGGCCTCGGTTATCTGCCGAAAGCGCCAGGCACCTGGGGGACGCTGCTGGCCCTGCCCATTCATTATCTGATCGTCCAACTGCCGCTACAGGGCTACGCTGCCGCCATCGCGATCATCATCGTCATTGCAATCGTCAGCGCCGGCTCCGCCGAAAAGATCATGGACAAACCAGATCCGGGCAGCGTGGTCATCGATGAGGTGGCCGGGATGCTGATCGCCATGATCGCTATTCCCGCCCACCCCTTAGCCTGGCTGCTGGCCTTCGGCCTCTTTCGGCTCTTCGATATCCTCAAACCGTTCCCGGTCAACTTCTTCGACCAGCGCTTCCACGGCGGCTTGGGCATAGTCCTTGACGACCTGATGGCCGGCCTCTATGCCCTCGCCAGCCTCCAGCTGCTCTGGCAACTATTGATCAGGGCTGGCTTGGTTTGATTTAGCCGAGAGATCTTTCTCTTAAGGGATGGAATCGATGACCGAGATCGTCTGTGATATGCTGTGCCTGGCTGGACAAAGTGAATCCCGACCTGAATTAAAAAGGAGATTGATCATAAACAGGATCTACATCATTCACCGACACCGAGGAGATGACAAATGAAATCTGCAAAAACGATCTGTTGCGCATTCATGTTTATGTTGGTGACCATGCTCACCATTACATCTCTCTGCTCTGCTGAAACAACAATGGACAAAACATCGATGGCAGAAGTTGAACAAGAAGCCAAAGATTTTATTAAGGCGCTGAAATCATATACCGCCGGGCAGCGGGCCGAAGCGCTCCAGAGAACCGCGACGGCGCTGGAAAACCTGGATAAGCGCATCGAGGCACTGGAAACACGGATCGACCAGGACTGGGATAAAATGGATCAGGCCGCCCGCGAAAAGGCCCGGGCCGGCCTGAAAGCGCTGCACAAGCAGCGGAACCAAGTAGCCGAAAAGTACGGCAGTTTGAAAAGCAGCTCCACCGAGGCCTGGGAGCATGTGAAGAGAGGTTTTTCAGATGCGTATAAGGCTCTTCATGAAGGCTGGGAAAAGTCTGAAGAAGAATTTGGCGCGGACAAATAAAATTTCCCGACACTAGCCACCCATTTGCCCCTTCAAGGAAACGGGGTCAGGCCATGAATGCTTGACTCTATGTTTGCCTTTTTGGCCTTAAAAACGTAAATATAGCCCCCAAAAAGGCTTATTACAGACAATGTTTCCCAATGCTTTCAATTAGTTAGCGTGGCCCGACCCCGTTTATTAGATCAGCAATATATGTATTTAACTGATTGTACGTCCTATATGTTTGGTTGCCGCAATACGTTGCCTCTGCATTGCCTACAGCAACAAACAGTAAAACCACTACAAACAAATAAAACATGATATATCTTTTTGTTGACATTTTATTATTCCATCTCAGCAATTAGTTGTTCTATTTCATCTCTAAAAGGCATATTTGCGTTTATTTTTTTATTTAACTCTGGAGAATCTGATTTTATGTACTTCAATAGTATTGATTTTGAATTTCTATCATTAATGGAAATAATTGATCGTATAGCAGACAATTTATCGCCAATATATTTATTCGGAGTGTAAAGCAATTGTTCTAATTGCGGCAAAGAGGCAGAACCAACAGATGAAAACAAATACAGGGCTTGGTGTCTGGCGGGTCTATAAGAATTGATATCTGTATAGTAGACACTCCCTTTTTCTCCAAAAACAACATCAAATACTTCTTGTAAGTACTGAACTTTTTTGTATGTTTTTATTAATTTTATGCAATCTGTTATTTGAGATGGATTCGAACTTTGCATACAATTATCTAAACCTTGGCCAACCAGTTCCGGATATTTAAAAACAATATCTTTTTCGTTCATGAAATAATGGCTATAAAATTCTGTAAGCAGAGGAACTGCGAATTCAGGGAGGAAAGCAACTTCATCCTTTAAAAACACATAAATTTCGCTTTTAATTATTGGAATTTCACTTACTGCATATTCTCTTATTAATTTTTCTTTTTCTTCACGAGAAGTTTTAGAAGATCGCAACTGATTACCAATAGGTTTATATTTTATTTTAGCAAGAATCTTTCTCGCTATTCTCGACGGATTACCGATTAACATTTCATCATTTTCAGCCCAGATGCGTTTTCTTTTTGACTTTGCAATGCTTTCCAATATACCAATGCTTTGGGGATCATCGTAATCGGCTAAATTATGGGCCAAAGCCTGCTTAACCCGGTCGCTGTCAGTATCAGCATAGCTGTGCAATAGAGCTTTTTTATCCTTTGCATTCTTTAGGGCTTTTTTGAAATCGTTATACAGATAAAGGTCTTCCACTCTCTCTTGAATAATTTCTGCACGCTTTGAAATTTTAGGATCTTTGTGTTGTCTCCACCTTTCAAGTGCTTTAAGAAACTCAGGTTCGTTAGCAAATCTCAACTGGTGCCAGATGGTCTCAATATTATATTTGATTACGAGATCATCATTATCATCCAGGTGTTGGAGGAGATAATCTCTTTTGTTTTTTGCTGTTTCATGCCCCTTTTTGTAGTCCTGCAATTTCTTTAATTGCTCTTTATCTACTCCATTATTCCTTGTGAGGCCGGATACCGGGATCAGGAATACAAAAAGCACCAGCAACAGGCAAATCTTATTCAACTTCATTAAGGCACCTCCTCATAGGTGGTTGTACTCGTATCAAGTCTTATAACTTCAGGATCAGGATCACTCTTGGGTTTTACCTCAAACACCAGCGTCCCTTTGGTTTCGAATGCATTGGTGGTCTGCGGGTCCATATCCCACTTGTTAAGCACCCTGTCACGGACCATTTCACCGATAGACTCGATGATTAATTTGTATTGGATCACATCAAAGCTGGGTAGAGTAGAGCACTGATTCAGATAGTTGTTTTCGGCCCTTGCAATAACGCCTCGCCGCTCGCGGCTACTACGTGTTCCAAAGTTCTACCTTTCCTCAATGCTCCCTCATCAAACCGTGCATACGGTTTTCCCGTACACGGCTTTCCGATGTCC
>JBDLJC010000066.1:0-15782 GCA_039714535.1 Thermodesulfobacteriota bacterium
ATGCCCTTGCGGTATAAAGCTGAGTTGGGCTGCTTGTGGCCCAAACGAAACTTATGCCCTTGCGGTATAAAGCTGAGTTGGGCTGCTTGTGGCCCAAACCGATAAGCGAGTTCCCGAGACATCGAGACTTATGCCCCCCTCAAGGGGGGATTGAACAGAACCCTGTGGTATAAGGTTTTCGAACTAGTTAGATGGTGGAGTCAAGCCCTTGTTGACTATCTATTTATGCTATGTTAGAAAATCTGTTTCCGGGTTGTAAATACACCTAAACATTGCTGTTTTGCCGGGGCACAGCCCCATTGGCAAGCGGCGGGTAAATTTTCAGGAGACGAAAGTGCGCACTGATATCGTCCACATAGGGGCTGGTGAGCTCACCTATGAGATCAGAAATATTGTTAATGTTGGCGAAAAACTGCAAAGCCTTGGGATAAACACCTATTGGGAGAACATCGGTGATCCGGTGGCCAAGGGTGAAATTATTCCCCTCTGGATGAAAGAGATTATTGCCGATTGCGCCATGCAGGATGCCTCCTACGGCTATTGCCCGACCAAGGGGATTTTGACGACCAGGGAGTTTATTGCCGACGAGGTTAACAAGAGGGCGGGGGTCCAGATCAGTGCCGAGGATATTATCTTCTTCAATGGCCTTGGCGATGCCATCAACAAGATTTTCAATCTGCTGAAGCGGACGGCCCGGGTGGTTGTGCCGTCGCCTAGTTATACAACCCATTCTTCGGCTGAAGCTGCCCATGCCGGTGATCGGCCGGTTACCTATCGACTTGACCCTGATAATAACTGGTATCCTGATCTTGGTGATTTGGAGAGGCGGATCAAATACAATCCGGCGGTGGCCGGGATTCTGATCATCAACCCCGATAATCCGACCGGCGCCGTTTATCCTGAAGAGATTTTGCGGGGCATGGTTGCCTTGGCCAAGAAATATCGGCTCTTCATCATCTGTGATGAAGTTTATCAGAATATTATCTATAACGGCACCAGTACCAAACCGCTTTCTGCTGTAATTGGTGATGTCCCGGCGATCTGTATGCGCGGGATCTCAAAAGAGATGCCCTGGCCCGGTTCCCGCTGTGGCTGGATTGAGGTTTATAACGGCGACAAAGACGAGATGTTCAAGCGCTATGTGGCTTCGATTCTTAACGCCAAGATGCTGGAAGTATGTTCGACGACTCTGCCGCAGATGGCTTTGCCCAAGGTTGTCAGTCACCCCGAGTACTCAGGGTATCTGAAAGAGCGGATCAAGCGCTATGAGAAGTATTCCAATATCGCCTACGAGTATCTCAAAAATATTGATGGCCTGATTGCCAACCGGACCAACGGCGCTTTTTATATGAGTGTTGCTTTCAGGGATGGGGTTTTGAATGACCGGCAGGCCTTACCCATCGAAAACGATCAGGTTCGCACCCATGTCGAAGGGCTAGTCAATCAGCCCGGAGTGGAGGTTGATAAGAGATTTGTCTATTATCTGCTCGGCGCTACCGGGATCTGCGTTGTGCCGCTTTCTTCCTTTGCCACCTCGATGCAGGGTTTCAGGACCACTATCCTGGAAAAAAACGAAGAGAAGTTTCATCTGATCTTTAAGAACATGGCTGACTCGATAGAGAAGTATATCGCCTCTACTTAAAAATTATCCCGCACCTCATTGCGGGGTCTAACTCACCTCGTCCGTTTTGGTTTTCTCGTTGTCACCCCTTTGTTTCTTCGCTGTTTTTAACTGGTAAAGGCAAAGGGGTGTTTTGTTTGTCCCTGTCTGAGTAGATTTTGTCTCCCTCATCGACTGCTATGACCATTGCCGGTATTCTGCTGTCTCGTAAAAAAATATCCAGAATTGCTTGTCATCTGCTTGACATGGAGGGGGAGCATCCTTATTTTTGCTGACGGTTCCGACTGCAAAGTCGTCGAATTTGAAGCTAAGAACATGGAGTCCGGTCTGTTCGGGCTTGCCAGATAATATCCTGCCTGCAGGTCAGGCGTTAACTTCAGGAGTGCGCAGTGGAGAAAGAGGAAAAAATCTCAGAAGAGATAGACGCTGAAGTCGAGCAGACCGAGGCTGTTGAAGAGACCGAGCCTACGGTTGATGCCGAATCGCCAGAAGCTCTGGCCGCGGCCCTGGAGCAGGCTCATGAAGAGGTCAGGGAGGCCCAGGATAAACTGCTCAGGGTTGCCGCTGATTTTGAAAATCAGAAAAAGAGGTTGCAGCGCGAAAAAGAAACATCCCTTAAATACGCCGAAGAAAATATTATCAGGGAGATTCTGCCCTCACTTGATAATCTCGAAAGGGCTGTGAACCAGGACCAGAAGAGTGAGGATTTTGGCAACCAACTTCTGGAGGGCGTGCAACTCACTATCAAGGGTTTGATGGGATCGCTGGAAAAGGTTGGGCTTAAACCCTTGGTAAGTGTAGGCGAACCGTTTGACCCCAATTTTCATGAAGCTCTGGTCATGGAGGCCAGTAAGGATGTACCGGAACAGAGGGTCATCCAGGAGTTTGAAAAGGGCTACATGTTAAAAGATCGGCTGCTGCGCGCGGCCAAGGTCGTCGTGTCCAAAGGGGATGTCGAGGAGTGATTAAGGTTGTTTGGCTGCGAAAGCAGTTCATATACGTAATAAAGAGAATTACCCCAAGTTTTTTATAGGAGATAAGATAATGGGAAAAATTATAGGCATAGATCTGGGAACCACCAATTCCTGTGTTTCGGTAATGGAAGGCAGTGACCCGAAGGTCATAGCCAATGTTGAAGGTAATCGGACCACCCCTTCGGTTGTTGCATTTTCCGATGGTGGTGAGCGGCTGGTTGGCCAGGTTGCCAAACGGCAGGCGGTCACCAATCCGACCAAAACTCTGTTCGCGATCAAGCGTCTAATTGGCCGCAAATTCAGTGACGGAGAGGTTAAAAAGAGTATTGAGGTAAGCCCTTTCAAGATTGTCAAGGGCAAGGATGACGATGCCGTTGTCGAGGTAGATGACAAAACGTATTCTTCTCCCGAAATTTCGGCCATGATCCTGACCAAGATGAAGCAGACCGCTGAGGAATACCTGGGCGAGGAAGTCACCGATGCAGTCATCACCGTGCCGGCATATTTTAACGACAGCCAGCGTCAGGCCACTAAGGATGCTGGTAAGATCGCCGGGCTCCACGTTCAGCGGATCATCAACGAGCCCACTGCGGCCGCCCTTGCCTACGGGCTGGACAAGAAGGGTGAAGAGAAAATCGCGGTATTCGATCTTGGCGGCGGTACCTTCGATGTCTCAGTGCTGGAGATCGGTGACGGGGTCTTCGAGGTCAAATCGACCAATGGCGACACCTTCCTGGGCGGCGAGGATTTCGATATGAGGATCGTCAACTGGCTGGCCGATGAGTTCAAGCGCGATCAGGGTATCGATCTGCGTCAGGACAATATGGCCCTCCAGCGTCTCAAGGAAGAGGCCGAAAAGGCCAAGATGGAGCTTTCCACCGCCATGGAGACCGACATCAATCTGCCTTTTATCACCGCCGATTCTTCCGGTCCCAAGCATCTTAACATCAAGATGAGTCGGGCCAAGCTGGAAAGCCTGGTTGGGGATCTGATCGAGCGGACCGCCGGTCCCTGTATGACCGCTATGAAGGATGCCGGACTTTCCGCCTCCGATATTGATGAGGTAATTCTGGTCGGCGGCATGAGCAGAATGCCCAAGGTCCAGGAAAAAGTAAAAGAGATCTTTGGCAAGGAAGCCCATAAGGGCGTCAACCCGGATGAAGTTGTGGCAATTGGCGCTGCGATCCAGGGCGGGGTGCTCAAGGGTGATGTTAAAGATGTTCTGCTCCTTGATGTTACGCCTCTGTCCCTTGGTATTGAGACCCTCGGCGGGGTCTGCACCAAGTTGATTGAGAAAAATACCACCATTCCGACCAAGAAGAGCCAGACCTTCTCGACGGCGGCTGACAATCAGCCGGCGGTTTCCATCCACGTTCTCCAGGGTGAGCGGGAAATGGCCGGCGGCAACAAATCGATTGGCCGCTTCGAGCTGGCTGAGATTCCGCCGGCGCCGCGCGGTGTCCCGCAGATCGAGGTATCATTCGATCTTGATGCCAACGGTATCCTCCACGTCTCGGCCAAAGACCTTGGGACCGGTAAGGAGCAGTCCATCAAGATTACGGCTTCCAGCGGTCTTTCTGAGGAAGAAATCAATAAGATGCAGCAGGATGCCGAGACCCATGCCGATGAGGATAAGAAGCGTAAGGAGCAGGTGGAGACCAGAAACCAGGCCGATTCCATGATCTACGCTACCGAAAAGAGCCTCACCGAGCTTGGCGATAAGGTTGACGCTGAGACCAAGACCAATGTCGAAAAGGAGATTGAGAGCCTCAAGAAGTTGATGGAAGGCGACGATACCGAGGCCATTAAGGCGGGCATAGAGTCTCTGACCCAGGCTTCCCATAAATTGGCGGAGATGATGTACTCACAGGCCTCCGCTGAGCAGCCTGAGGGTGCCTCTGGAGATGCAGGTGCAGACGAAGCCTCGGACAAAAAGAAAGATGACGATGATGTGGTCGATGCTGATTACGAGGAAGTAAAGTAGCTCGATTGTAATAAAAACTAGAGTAAGGTGGGGGTGCAGAAAAAGGTTGTCTGCACCCCCTTTTTTTTTTAACATGTTGGCCCTTGCTGTCGGTTGTATCGGAACTTTAAGAGTGAGTTCATCCCACGTCTCCTTGGGGAGTGTTACCGTCGCCAGCCTGGAGTCTTAAGTTTTCACCCCTATTCATTTATTCATGGAGTGTTCGGGAAGTCCCGACCAAGACAAACCTATGAGAGTATTATCCGGCATCCAGCCATCCGGCAAGCTGCATATTGGTAATTATTTCGGGATGATGCGTCCCATGCTTGATAGCGTGGGCTCCAGTGATCTCTATGCCTTTATCGTCGATCTCCATGCCATGACTTCAGTGCACGAGCGGGACCTTCTGGCCCAAGGCACCCTTGGCGCCGCCTCTGATTTTCTGGCTCTGGGGCTTGATCCCGACAAGTGTATTTTCTGGGTCCAGAGTGATGTGCCAGAGGTTACGGAACTGGCCTGGGTTCTGTCCACCCTGACCCCGATGGGCCTCCTTGAACGTTGCCATTCGTACAAGGACAAAGTGGCCAAAGGTATTGCCGCCAGCCACGGCCTGTTTGCCTATCCGGTACTGATGGCAGCAGATATTCTGCTCTATCAGGCCGACAAGGTCCCGGTCGGCAAGGACCAGAAGCAGCATCTTGAGGTGGCCCGTGATATTGCCATCAAGTTCAATAACAATTTCGGCGAGACCTTTACCATCCCGGAACCGGTGATCAGTAGGGATCTGGCTACCGTTCCCGGGCTGGATGGCCAGAAGATGTCAAAGTCTTACGGTAATACCATTGGTATCTTTCTTGGCGAGAAAGAACTCAAGAAAAGGGTCATGGCTATTACCACCGATGCCACACCGGTGGAAGATCCCAAAGATCCCGACGAGTGCAACCTGTTTAATATTTACAAGCTTTTTGCGCCGGAAGATCGGCTTACGGAAATCCATGGTCTGTATGTGAATGGCGGCGCTATGTACGGCAAGATCAAACTGGAACTGGTCAACCTTATCTGGGATTATTTCAAGGATGCCAGGGAGACGAGGGCCAGGCTTGAGGACGATAAGGCTTACGTTCGTGAGGTATTGGCCCAAGGCGCGGCCAAGGCCCGTGAGAAGGCAAGTGTGACCCTTGATCTGGTCAGGGATCGGGTCGGTTTTAAGTACTGAAATACAAGAGAGTCAATAGTAGATAGCAAAGGGCAGGTCTATGTAGACCTGCCCTTTTTTATTACGGCATCATCGTTATTTAAAGTGTGCCCCGGTCGTTTTCATCATCAAAGAGTTATCTTTTAAAAATTATAGGGGGTGTATCTGTGGCATTTAAACCGACAATTTATAAATTGAGAATTACCTTAGCTGATACCGACCGGGATTATTACGACACGCTCAATTTAACCGTTGCGCAACACCCCTCAGAAACACTGGAGCGGATGATGGCGCGGGTTCTGGCCTTTTGTCTTAATGCCCAGGAATATCTGGTTTTTACCAAAGGACTTTCTGCGGTGGAAGAACCGGATATCTGGGCGCGTACTCTGGATGATCGAATATCCTTATGGGTCGATGTCGGGGAGCCCGCTGTTGAGAGAATAAGAAAAGCAACCAGACTTTCGCCGATAGTTAAGATCTATAGTTTTAATTCGAAATCGGATACCTGGTGGGAGCAGGGACGAGAAAAATTCAAGGAGTTGCCTGCTTCTTTTTTTCAGTTTCCGTGGGGAAGTATCCAGGCCTTGGCGGCGCTGCTGAAGCGGACTATGGATCTTTCTATCACTATTACCGGTGATACTGCTTATATTGCCGCTGAGTCCGGGGAATGTGAGGTCTCTTGGGTGGCATTACAAGTAACATGAAAAAATGCGGTAAATATGGCCCAATCTTTCATTCCTGGCCGAGGCCTCAAAAGTTTTCTAGCTGAGTTTCATATAGAGCCACATTATTATTTAAATACTCGTTTAATCAATCGGCCAAGACCAGAAGGTGATTCTTCTTTTTTCTTTGGCGAGGGTTTTTTCGCGGATGGTACAAACATAGTGTGCGCATCGCCATCCATAGGCATCGATTGGGAGGTGTTTTCTGCATCCAATATCCCTATTGATCCGGAATTCATAGTGAATTTGCCAACCATTATCTCATCTTCACCTGTGATATGAGTTCGCTCTTTAATTTTTTGGCCGTTCACCCAAGTACCATTTGTACTTCCTTTGTCTGTTATGTAGTCACGGCCTTTCTCCAGTTCTACTACTGCGTGTGCTCGCGAAATGCTCGGATTGTCAAGTACAACATCAGCTTCTGATGTCCGTCCAATAGTTATGGGTTTTCCCTCGAAAACCACAAAGCGATGTACCGGCTTCTCTTTTAGCATCAATGTCCAGACTCTCAACGGTAATCCTCCCTAAAGAAACTTTAATACTTTCACGGCCCTTTTCTATTTTTGCTTTGAAAGCATTTTAATATAAAGTATCAGTCATTAAAACTTGTATAAATTATTTTTTTACCCAGCGTTTATAATAACAACAAATAGAAAATTATCCTTGCCATGACTCCTTTCCAGCCTTTTAAATTTGGTAAATATTCAGTTGTCCAAAAAATAGCTTCAGGCGGTATGGCCGAGTTATTAAAGGCAAAGATGCACGGAGAGCATGGTTTTGAAAAGATTCTTGCTATTAAAAAGATCCATTCCCACTTTGAGGCCGAGCAGGAAATGCTTACCTCCTTTATCGACGAAGCTCGCTTGGCAGCCCAACTACAACATCAAAATATTGTGCAGGTTGTCGATTTTGGGAGTGTTGATGGTGAATATTTTATCGCAATGGAGTATCTGGAAGGTTATGACCTGCGCACTATTCTTAACCTTGCCGCCTCTTCAACCCATCAACTTGATATAGCTCACGCGCTCTTCATTGTCTCCAGAGCATGCGAAGGGTTGCAGTATGCCCACACATTAAAGGATAGCAATGGAGTACCCCTTAATATTGTTCATCGGGATATAAGTCCTGCCAATATTTTCATCACCACTGAAGGAGAGGTCAAGATTATAGATTTTGGCATTGCTCGAGCCGCATCTCATAATCGACTTACAACGGTAGGAAGTGTAAAAGGAAAAATGCAGTATATGGCTCCAGAGCAGGCTCTGGGGAGTCATATTGATCATCGGGTTGATATTTACTCAGTTGGGGCAGTTTTATACGAGATCTTTTCCGGTCACCTTCTCTTTGAGGGGGGAGGCTTTGAGATTTTTGAAAAAGTGAAGACTGGTCAATTTGTTCCGCCGGAGAAGGCTATACCCAACCAGTCAGATGATTTTTATCAAATAGTCCACCGAAGTCTGGCCGCTGATCCTGATGAAAGGTATCAATCGTGCCTGGACATGCAAGATGATATTGAATCATATCTGACCACCCATAACCTTCGGCCAACTAATCGTTCATTAAAAGAAAATGTGGAATCCCTGTCACCCAAAAGCGATCAACAAGATGTTAATGGTGCCGTTCCTGTTGAAGCAACCGAGGTGTGCGATGTTTTTTTTAATACATCCGGTTCCTCACCACAAAGTAAATCTAATTCTTTACCGCAAAGATTAGTCATGTCCTGCCACCATCTGGTAGGCTTTTTCCGTGACCACCTCCCGCGAATTGCTGTGGGAGGTGGTGTGGCGTTGCTACTTCTTCTCGCATTTCTGCATCTGAGTAAACGATATACGGCTTTCAATATATGGGTCCCGGCAAACTCGACTCTCTATTCAATTAATTACAAAGGAGGCGGAGCTTTGCTGCCAGCCGGCTGTGCCATACAAGACATCCTGGTTGATGAATCGGCAAACACCATTTCCTTCAATACTGAAGATAAGCGGCGCATTACCATACGCTTCAAACCCAAATGGCATCCTGGTCGCAGTGTGGTTGACTTCGCAGATATGTTTGTAACTTCCAAGAAATTCAAAAAAATTACTCGGGGCATGAGTGGTGATGAGGTTGCCGCGATTAAATCTGGTGTTCTAGTTGACGGGATGAGCAAGAGTGCGGTGCTGGTTGCTTACGGTCCACCGCCTGAACACAAAACAGCTTCTCTTGAAGCTAACCGATGGACCTACTGGCGGGGTCGCTTTGATAATCACAAAATCTGTTTTGATGAAAAAGATAGACTACTATCATCTTGTCCTGCCGGCATAGCAGAACAGGATAAAAATGCTCTTGAAAGTCTAGGCGGTAAAATTCTTGGCCTTTTCGAGAGCGAATAAAACTTACTTAAGACATAAAATATTTCCCTCGCCTGTATTGTCAGATTTAAAATACAAAAAAATGGAAGACAACTGGGTGAATATCGCTAGCAGCTATCCCAATGAAGCAAGGTTTCTGCGCCTTGTTCTGGGGATTCCGTCATTGTCTTTAGGGCTAGGACTGGTTGCGCCAATTATTACGTTGAAGAAATTTGTCTAGAAAACAAAAGGACTATTTATAAGATGCGCAAATTGGCGTTTGGATACTCAACCAGATGCAATATCAGGTGCGAGCACTGTGTGGCCACGGTAGATGTGCCTGACAGCAGAACGATGGACCATGATAGGGCCTTAGAGGTCGTTGGTCAGTTGCCCCAGGCTGGGGTTGGCGGCATAAGTTTTTCCGCTGGTGAACCGATGCTCTATCTCAATGAAATTAGCGAGCTGGTGGAACTATGCCAACAACTTGGCATCTATACGAGGATTGTGACCAATAGTTTTTGGGCAAAGACCGCAGAGTCTGCCGACCTCCTTGTTGCCGGATTGAAAGAAAACGGGCTCTGTCAGTTGCGGTTGAGTTACTCAAGGTGGCATCAAAAGCACGTAAACAGGAACAATGTCTTGCATGCGGCCCGTGGTTGTCAAAAGATCGGCCTGGATTATTTTATTTCATTTGTTAGCGATTTCTCCGAGGAGGATGATCCGTATGAACAGTTTTTGCGTGATCATAACCTGACGTTCTTTCCCGAACCCGTCATCTACGCAGGGCGGGCCGAGTCTTTCAAACGGAGGAGTATTCTGACCGATTATCAGACCAACTGCTGCGACATGAACCCCTATCTTACTCCGGATCTTGATCTTTACGGTTGCTGTGATGCGGGCAGCCATTTCCCGGCCACCAACTTCTTCTACCTGGGCAACCTCAACGACCAGACGATGGCAGAGCTTTTTAACAAGAGTGAATCAGACCGGTTGTACAACCTCATTAGAACCATGGGCATAACCAATATCGCCTCCTACGCCGGGATGAAGAGCCGCGAAATCATAACCTATAGCAAGTGTGAACTGTGCCGAAAACTGTTCAACTCCCCTGAAACCTTAACCAGGCTGCGGGCAGAAGAGGCGCAACTGGCCGCCTGGAGCCGCTAGGAATAGGAGGGTTGCCTTGGATCTCGTAATCAGCAATTTACGCATCCCCATTGAACAGGATGGGGTTGATGAATATCTAAATGGTGCTGCCCAAAAGATGGGAATAGGCGCAGAAAATATTTTCATCGTTAAAATTCTGAGTAAAGCACTCGATCAGAGAAACCATGAGCAGTTCTATTACAAGATTTCTCTGGTTGTTAGCACTGATGACAGCTATGAAAATAAGCAAAACTTCCCGGTATACACAGAACAAAGCAAAGCAAAGAGGAAATCAACTAAGCTTAAGGATAGGCCGATAATTGTAGGTTTCGGGCCTGCCGGCATGTTTGCGGCCCTTGAACTTATTGAGCATGGGCTTAAACCCCTAATCTTTGAAAGAGGCAAAAAGATAGAAGAACGCTCCGTTGACGTGCAAAGATTTATCCGAGAACGGGAACTGGATCCTGAATCAAATATCCAGTTTGGTGAAGGCGGCGCCGGTTCCTACTCGGACGGTAAGCTCTTTTCCCGGAGAAACAATAATACGAGTTATGTAAATCGAGTCTTGCAGACCTTTGTTAAATTTGGTGCGCCGGCAGAGATCGAGTACATCAGCAAGCCCCATCTGGGGACCGATGTGGTGTGCAAAATAGTTCGTAATATCAGGCTCTATGTCCTTGAGCGTGGCGCGGAGATCTTTTACGGCGCCAAGATGACGGACATTCTGATCTCAGAGGGCGTGGCCTCTGGTATTATAATAAATGGGGAGAGGGAATATCTTTCGGCAAGTATCTATATTGCCTTGGGCCATTCTGCCCGCGATACCTTTGCGATGTTGCATAATAGAGGGGTTGCTCTTGAGCAGAGGCCGATTTCGGTGGGGGTGAGAATTGAGCATCCGGTTGAAACTATCAATCTCATCCGTTATGGCGATAAATATCAGGATTACGAGGGGTTAGGGGCCGCGACCTATTCGTTGAATTATACCAATCGAAAAATCAAGCGGGGAGTTTATACCTTCTGCATGTGTCCCGGCGGTGAGGTGGTTAATGCTTCATCCGAGCAAGGTCTTCTGGTTCTAAACGGGATGAGCTACTCCCGCCGAGCATCGCCATTTTCAAACGGAGCGCTGGTGGTAAGCTGTCATGCGGCTGACTACAAATCAAGCAGTCCCTTGGCGGGGATAGAGTTCCAAAAAGACATTGAGCGTAAGGCCTTTAAGGCCGGGGGGGGAAATTGGGCTGTGCCTGCCCAAAATTTGCTGGATTTTTTAGGCGAGAAGAACTCCACCGAGTTAAATGAAAACTCGTATAAGATGGGGGCCGTTTCTGTCGATCTGCAAGAGATCTTTCCCGGTTTTGTGATCGAACAGCTGGTGGCCGCCTTTAATAGATGGCAGGAAGAAGTGCCATTATTTGTTTCTAATCAGGCGATATTGCTGGGGGCAGAAACAAGGACTTCATCCCCGCTTCGGATTACTCGCAACGAAAAATTTGAATCGGTAAATATCAAAAATCTGTACCCGATTGGCGAAGGTTCTGGCTATACTGGCGGCATCACGAGTTCTGCTGCTGATGCGATAAAGGCTGTCGAGATCCACGGATTGCAAGGATAGTCCGTGGCATGGCTAGTCTGCGGGGTGATGGCGGCAATGAACTAACATCTGTCTCTCCTCCCTCGATACCATGCCGAGGGAAGAGTAACTCCGATACCTTAAGGCGGAGGGATCCGGCGAACCGCTTTCAATGCCTCAGGGAACCCTGACGGCTGCATACCCTTGATTCTGGTAGCCGATAACGGAGATGAAGCCGTTGCCTACGCGATCAATCTCAGGCAGGATCGTGGCGGGATCAACTTTCATCACCTTCGCCGCGTAGAGGCAGACCTCGAGTCTGACGCCGTCTTTCTTCAGCTGCCGGATCATCTCCTGAAACTTATCGATTTCTCCGTAATCCTCCTTCTTGAAGCCCGAGCGGTCTGCAGAGATCAGTTTCACGGCAGGACCGTGAAAAACGATCGCGATCTGGGGCTTTTCGGGGAGGGATTTTGCGGTTCCATCCTCATAGACGTTCTTCACCGCCCAGAAGATGGCATTGGACACCCCGGGCGAACCCTGACTGACGTCGAAGACGGCCTTAATGCCTTTAACGTCTTTGAGGGCGTTGGCGTATTCGCCGGCAGCAGCCGGAGAGGCGACCAGAGTGAAGAGAACGACCAGAGAGAGGATGGAAACGACGCTTCTGAGTAATTTTCTATCGATCTGCTTCATAATAAACCTCCTTTTCATTTTCAACGGCATTTTTGCTGGCGAGACGGCTTGATGTGTGGTGTGTTGCGACAAGCCATGCGCGGACTGCTTTGGTTTACCTGGGTTTCTTAGATATTAAGTTACCAGATTAGCTGGTGCTGACAAAGGGGTTTTTCTTCCTTCCCCATCAATACGGACAAACGTTACGCTAGTGGAGAAAATCAGATTGTCGTATTCACTGGTGTCTCCCCGATAAACGTGGATGCTGTATTGCAATGAGGTCTTGCCCCGGTTGATCTGTTCCACCATAAATATCAGGATGGTGCCCTGGCGGACGCTTTTCCTGAATTCAACCTTGTCCATGCCGATGGTGACAAAATTGCTGCCCGGATACTCCATGGCGGCGGCGATATAGGCATACTCATCAACCCACTTGAGGAGGGTGCCGCCGAAGAGGAAACCGTAGTGGTTAAGGTGCTCGGGCATGACCAGCTTATGGTTTTCCATGACTACAACCTCTCACCGCAATACTGGCAGTACTCTGCCGCCGGATTATGATCACAGGAACCGCAGCCGGGACAGGGCCGGTTGCAGATCTTCTTGTTAGTTCGCTGGCTGATCTCAGCGCTGATAATGCCGGTCGGCACCGCGATAATGCAGTAGCCGACGATCATCACCAGGGAGGCCAGGGCCTGGCCGAGATTGGTCTTTGGTGAAATATCACCATAGCCGACCGTGGTCATGGTGACGATGGCCCAGTAAATGCTGCGGGGAATGCTGGTAAAACCATTCGCTTCACCTTCAATTATGTAGATCAACGAGCCGAAGATGATCATCAGGGTCAGAACGGCAAAGAGAAAAACCGTAATCTTGCGGCGGCTGGCCCGCAGCGATTGCACCAACAGGTTTGCCTCACCGATATAATGGGCCAGTTTCATTATCCGGAATACTCTCAAAACCCGTAAGACTCGAATAACCAATAAGAACCGGGTCCCCGGTAAAATCAGACTCAGGTAGGTGGGGATGATGGCGAGCAGATCGATTACTCCGAAAAAACTGGTGGCATATTCGCCAGGGCGGTTGACGCATAGCAACCGCAGGAGATACTCAACGGTGAAGAGGATGGTGAAAAACCATTCCAGATAATGGAGCAGGTCGCCATATTCAGCGGTGATCGAGCCGACACTGTCCAGCATCACCACCACCACGCTGATGATAATACTGGCGATCAGCACCACGTCAAAGATTTTGCCGGCAGTGCTCTCAGCGCCGAAGATGATCTCATGCAGGCGGCAGCGCCAATCGGCGAGATTGCATTTCTGATTATTATTCACAGTGGATGGTCCTTGCCGGGGCGTGCAGCTTTCCTGCTGCCTAGTTTGCTCTAAAAAGTCGGCATCGGCATTGAGCCCCACTTATGATTGGCCGATGTTTTGATTATCGAGATAACCTGATGATCATCGGCGTCCATATCAACGACTAGCACCGGTCTTCTTTGCATCCCTAACTTGAAAAGATCTTGTGAGTCGCTGGGGACTTCGGAATGATCATCTACTCTGACGAAGACAATTCGCTCAACGTCATAGTCTGTTTCAATCGTGCTTAATGTACTGAAAAAATTATAAAAAATCCTGAAAAACTTGCCGAGCCCGCCACTGAACTTGTGCTGGTGCCACTCAAGAACTTCCGGGAAGCGTTCAATGATGTCATCCGAAAAGCGGCGATCTTCATCGGTGACTATGGCGGTAAGGAAATAATCGCCGGGGAAAATATAGGCCAGATTAGGTTTCATCTCTTCGATGCTGGCGCGGATTTTTGGAGATGATTCGAGTTTTGTGTATAACTCGGTTATTTCTGCAGCCGGACGGGGGAAGACGGAGAGCAGTACCATTGAACCATTTTCAACCGTTGGCAGCTGGCTCACGGTATAACCCCTGATTCCCAGCGCCATGGTCAAGGCAACAGAAACCGCAACCAGATATGTGGTTAAAATACCAAGCCACATTGGCCTGATCCGGGCAAATAATAATCCGTAAATCTTGCCGCCAGGTTCGCCAGGTAAAAACATGGGAGTGTCTTTCATGTATGTTTCATAGATATCGGGCACCTCGTGTTTCATCCGCCATTCTTCATTTCTGGCCAGCAGATAGTAGACAAACAGCATGGTGACGTACATTATCAGGATGATGAAGCGCGGCCAGTATAGGAGAAGACCGAAACCGGAGATGGCCAGAAATAGATATTGAGGGTGCCTGATTTTTGCATAAAAGCTTATCTGGACAACACCTTTTTTTCTGAAGCGGCCATAATATAAGGGAATGGCCGCCGAGAAGAAAAGGACCAGGCCAATAACCATCAAGATTTGCAGATAAGAGATCCCGAGAATTAGCGGGTCATCCAGAAAGATCATATGGGGGAGAAAAAATTCGGTGGTCCAGCTCAGGTGAGGGGAAGAGGAGAAAAATTCCAGGATGGGTCCGTAAACTGAATAAAAATAAAGGGCGAATGGTGAAATCATGATGATGATTTCAATACCGATCAGGATGTAGGCGGCAATGGCTCCAGCAATAAGCAGACTTTGGTTCTTTTTCTCAGTCATTTCAGCACCAGTTTTTTGGCCGTTTTTCAGTTTTTTTATGTCATATCGTGTTGGCCTATTATCAGTATATAGATTTCCCCCAGTAGAAAGCAATGGAAGTTGGCAGGCATTCCTGTTTTCGTGCTTTCAGGGATGTCATAAAAGGTGTCAGCATGGGGATGGGCCTCTACAATGGGCCGAGGCGTGGTCGGCAACGAACCCTATCGCAAAGATTCTCTAAGTTCGTTGATTCT
Organism: Thermodesulfobacteriota bacterium; assembly: GCA_039714535.1. GTDB lineage: Bacteria > Desulfobacterota > Desulfobulbia > Desulfobulbales > JAGXFP01 > JAGXFP01. The sequence goes on from JBDLJC010000066.1 coordinate 15,032, forward strand.
TGGATAAATTTTGCCAAAGCACAAAAAAAGCGCAGCCTGTATCTCTACCAGCCGCTCTTTTTCTCCTCAGTTACAACCAACCTATAGTAATTGGGCCTACTCCTGACGCCCTCGGGACCCGGTCGGGATAGTTGCTGAACACCCCGTCAACCCCGATAATGGCCATTTTCCCCAGGTCTTCTGTTTCATTCACAGTATAAACAAAGACCTTTAGTCCCAGATCATGGGCCTCTTTAACTAGGGAGCGCTTAACTTCCGCCAGAGGAGGGTGGAGGGAATAGGCCTGCAGTTCGGCGGCGAAATCAAGATGGTCCTGAAGCGGGTCGTCTACCAGTACGCCGAGCAAGATTTGGGTGTCGAGCTGTCTCACTTTGCGGAGCAGCTGCCGGTCTAAGGAGGAGACCAGGAACAGTTCGTTCGGCCAGCCCGCTTGCCGCTGGCCGCTGATAAACTCCACCACCGGTCCGGCAGTGTCCTTTCCTTTCAGTTCGATGTTGAGGCTGGCCCGGCCATTGGTAACCGCAAAGACCTCCGGCAGGGTCGGGATCTGTTCGCCGTTGCCGGCATCAAGGGTGCGTAGCCGGGCAAAATCATGCTCCAGAAGTAAGCCCTTGCCATTGGTAGTCCTCTCCAGTTGTTCATCGTGAAAGACCAGGAGGTGGCCGTCGATAAAATAGACATCAAGCTCGATGCCGTCCACTCCGAGTTCAAGGGCTTTCCGGAAAGAGGCGAGGGTGTTTTCCGGTTCGTA
>JBDLJC010000067.1:0-15165 GCA_039714535.1 Thermodesulfobacteriota bacterium
GCAGTCGTTGTCAACCGCGTTCATGTCGCCGTAAGGAGCCGCTAATATATAGCCTTTCAAATTTTTGTCAATCACTTGTTTGTTTCTTTTTTAAAATAAACGCTTCTTACCTGTAACTAGCTGTAATCAAAGACTTTGTTTTTATTTGCCATTTACTCCCATATCGTGCGATACATTAATGATAGAATATAGTTCTACCATCTTTCACTCTGGAGGAGACATCTTGACTGAGGCAATGTTTTATAAGATCATCAAAGGCAAAGAACCTACTGTCCAATGTTTTTTATGTAATCACAACTGTAGAATAAAGGATGGACGCCGGGGAATATGTCAAGTCAGAGAAAACCGGGACGGCACCCTCTACAGTCTGGTTTATGGCCGACTGATCAGTGAAAACGTCGACCCCATCGAAAAAAAACCGGTCTTTCATCTGCTGCCCGGCTCTCTGTCCTACTCAATATCTACAGTTGGTTGCAATTTCAGGTGCCGCCACTGCCAAAACTACGACATTTCCCAATACCCCTCTATGCACAGCAACGAAATCATCGGCAACCGGCGCAGTCCCGAGCAAGTAGTCACCAGCGCCCGTCAACAAGGTTGTGCCAGCATCAGTTATACCTACGTTGAACCAACAATATTCTATGAATTTGCCCTGGATACAGCCCGCCTAGCCGCCGAACAAGACATCAAAAATATATTTGTCAGTAACGGTTACACCAGCCCGGAGGCCACCCGGCAGATTGCCCCGTTCCTCGATGCTAACAACATCGATTTAAAGGCCTTTACCGACAAATTCTACCGGGAAGTCTGCGGAGCCCGCCTGCAACCGGTGCTTAACACCATAACTCTCATGAAAGAATTGGGGGTCTGGGTGGAGGTAACAACCTTAATCATTCCCGGCTGGAATGACTCCGACACTGAACTGCAAGATATTGCCAGCTTCATCAGATCAGTAGATCCCAATATACCGTGGCATGTAACCCGCTTCCACCCCACCTACCAGATGACCGACCGCCCAGCCACCCCTACTACAACAATCAAGAAGGCCCGCGAAATCGGGTTGGCCGCCGGCCTGAAACACGTTTACACAGGCAATATGCCCGATCTCGAAGGAGAGAACACCTATTGTTCAACCTGCGGGGCAACGCTCATAGCCAGAGCGGGATTCAGCGCTAAAATCACCGGTCTGGGAAACGGCACCTGTCAAAACTGCGCGGCAGCTCTAGCCGGTGTTTTCAAGTAGCACATAACATCCGACCAAACAAACAATCACGGCTTACTTATGCCCTCAAAATATCGGGCAAAAAAAGCTAGCCAGCGACGCGCATGAGGACAGGATAGCTGTATCTTCTGGATAGTTTTAACGGTCTTCGCTTTACTGCAACGCCAGCAATGTTAAGTTTGATTGCCATCGAGTTTTAGCCATTCAAACAAAATGGTTATATTTTCGTCAGCAACCCATGATTATTTACCCAATAAATCAGGCAATTACGAAGCCACACAAAACAGGTGAAAGATTACTGTTAAGCAACAGTATTTTAATTGACGAATTACCCCATATGATGTTTAATAATGCGATTTTTTTCTGCCAATTCAACCTCTGTATTTTGGACGAATACTTCATTGAAATATTCGGAATATATTGCCTGCGAATCAGGCTAATTTTCACCCTGACCTTTCTTTTTTTCCTGGTTTACCAAGGAATCACCGGTAGGCATCGGGCCAAGTTAGAGCCTCAGACTCTATGATTATATTAAGTCCGCACTAGCAAATACGACATACAGGAACCAGTAGCAACTACGGCAACCAACCGTTTCTGATCGGCGGTAAGCACCACACCGATGAAGAGCAAACGGAGTTAGAGCTCCAATATTTGACGCAATTCGCGGCATATGTTCCAATGATGCCGCGGACAATTGACCAGACAAAAGAATCAGACACACAGGAACCAGCCATGAAAGCACTTATAGCTCTGGAAGACGGTACCGTTTTCGAAGGCAGAACATTCGCCGGCAGCGGTGAAGTCAATGGGGAAATCGTCTTTAACACCGGCATGTCCGGTTACCAGGAGGTTCTCACCGACCCTTCCTACAAAGGCCAGATCGTCACCATGACCTATCCCCTTATTGGTAATTACGGGGTCAACCTAGAAGACATGGAATCCCACCGGATCCATCCCGGAGCCATCATCGTCAAGGAATACAATGCTATCCCCAGCAACTTTCGCTCCACCGCCACCCTGGCCGATTTTTTGAACGAATACAATATCCCAGGCATTGAAGGGGTTGACACCCGGGCTCTGACCCGTCTCCTCCGCGTGAAAGGTTCAATGCAGGGGGTTATCTCCACCACCGATCTCGACCCGGATTCCCTGGTCACTAAGGCCAAGGCCATTGAAGGTCTGGTCGGCCGCGATCTGGTTCAGGAGGTCGCCTGTGAAAAGCCCTACGGCTGGGCCGACAACGAGCCGGTTGAGGGTGACAATTTCTCCACCGCCGGCCCAGGCAAATATAAGGTAGTGGTCCTTGATTTAGGTCTTAAATTCAACCAGGCCCGCCGGCTGGCTGCCAACGGTTGCCGGGTCCAGATAGTCCCGGCCACAACCCCGGCCAAGCAGATCCTGGCCATGAACCCGGATGGTATCTTTCTCTCCAACGGCCCCGGCGATCCAGCTGGAGTAGAGGGGGTGGTCGATACCATCAGGGAACTGCTTGGTAAAAAACCGATCTTCGGCATCTGCCTGGGTCACCAGATCTTGGGGCTGGCCTACGGAGCCAAGACCTATAAATTGAAATTTGGTCATCGTGGCGCCAACCAGCCGGTTAAAGATCTCCAGACCGGCCGGGTCGAAATTACCTCCCAGAACCATGGTTTTTGCGTCGATCCAAAATCCCTGGATACGAAAAAAGTTGAAATAACCCACGTCAACTTGAGTGACGGCAGCCTTGAAGGCATGCGCCACCGTGAGTATCCGGCCTTTTCGGTCCAGCATCATCCCGAAGACGCGCCCGGCCCCCATGACGCCTCATACCTGTTCGGTCGTTTCGCCGAGATGATGAAATAAAATAACCAGGCCTGTTACATCGATATTCAGACACAATAAATTTAAGAGATAATTGATCCCATGCCAAAACGAACTGATATCCATAAAATCCTGATCATCGGCTCCGGCCCCATCATCATCAGCCAGGCCTGTGAATTTGATTATTCCGGCACCCAGGCAGTCAAAGCCTTGAAAGAGGAAGGTTACGAGGTGATCCTGATCAACTCCAACCCCGCCACCATCATGACCGATCCGGAGATTGCCGACCGCACCTATATCGAACCGATCACCCCTGAAATGGTGGCCAAAATCATTGAAAAAGAGCGCCCGGATGCGCTGCTGCCTACTCTTGGCGGCCAGACTGGTCTCAATACCGCGATTAAAGTCGCGGAGATGGGTGTCCTTGAAAAATATAATGTCGAAATGCTGGCCGCCGACGTTGATGTCATCCACAAGGCGGAAAGCCGTGAACCCTTCCGGGCCGCAATGCACAAAATCGGCCTGAAGGTTCCCGGAAGCGTTATCGCCCACACCATTGAAGAGGTTCGCGAGGCTATCGACGTAATCGGTTTCCCGATCATTGTCCGACCCAGTTTTACCTTGGGGGGGACCGGAGGCGGCGTCGCTTACAACACACAGGAACTGGAAGAGCTCTGCACAGCCGGCCTTGACCTCAGTCTCAACACCGAGATCATGCTAGAGAAAAGCCTTCTGGGCTGGAAGGAATACGAACTTGAATTGATGCGCGACAAGAACGACAACGTCGTCGTTATCTGCTCCATCGAAAACATGGACGCCATGGGAGTCCATACCGGCGACTCCATCACCGTGGCCCCGGCCCAGACCCTTAGCGACCGCGAATATCAGGATATGCGTGATGCCTCCATCGCCATCATCCGGGAGATCGGGGTCGAGACCGGCGGGTCCAACGTCCAGTTCGCAGTGAACCCCGAAAACGGCGAGTTGATGGTCATCGAGATGAATCCACGGGTATCACGCAGTTCGGCCCTGGCCTCCAAGGCCACCGGCTTCCCGATCGCCAAAATCGCCGCCAAACTGGCGGTAGGTTATACCCTGGATGAAATACCCAACGACATCACCCGGGAAACCTATGCCGCTTTTGAACCAACCATCGACTACTGCGTCGTCAAAATTCCCCGTTGGACCTTTGAAAAATTCCCCGAAGCGGAAGATATCCTGACCACAGCGATGAAATCGGTGGGCGAAACCATGGCCATTGGCCGAACCTTCAAAGAGGCCTTTCAGAAAGGGATGCGCTCCCTGGAAATCGGCATCACCGGTTTCGGGGCCGACCCAAAATTCAATCTTGAAGATCTGGAACAGACCGACCTGGAAAACAGTATGCGAACCCCAAACTCCCAGAGACTTTTCCAGCTCTACGAGGGACTGCGCCGGGGCATGACAGCCGATGATATATTTCAGATCACCGCCATCGACCCCTGGTATCTCAACAATCTGCAACAGATCGTCACTCTGGAAGCGAAAATCAGAGAACGCGGCTTCTCCGGTCTGGACCGTGATTTCCTCTATCAGGCCAAACAGTACGGCTTTTCGGACCGACAGTTGGCCCATCTGACCGGCACCAGCGCTCAGGACATTCGTGAGTTACGCGATAAAACCGGGATTCGAGCCGTATATAAGCTTGTCGACACCTGCGCCGCCGAGTTCGAGGCCTACACACCATATTATTACTCGACCTATGAGACTGAAGACGAGTCCCGACCTTCCGCCAGCCGCAAAGTCATGATTCTGGGCGGCGGCCCCAACCGGATCGGTCAGGGTATCGAATTCGACTACTGCTGCGTTCACGCCGCCTTCGCTCTGGAGGAGATCGGCATTGAATCAATCATGGTCAACTCCAACCCGGAGACCGTCAGTACCGACTATGACACTTCCGACCGCCTCTACTTCGAGCCCCTGACCCACGAAGATGTCCTGAACATTATCGAAAGCGAGAAACCAGAAGGGGTAATCGTTCAGTTCGGCGGCCAGACCCCACTAAATCTGGCCGTCCCCCTGGCCGAGGCCGGGGTCCCGATCCTGGGCACCTCACCAGACTCCATCGATCGGGCCGAAGATCGTGAACGATTCCAGCAATTCCTCCATAAGCTCAATCTCAAACAGCCTGAGAACGGTACCGCCCGAACCCCTGAAGAAGCCCTGCAAATCGCCAACGAGATCAGTTATCCGGTGGTTGTCCGCCCCTCCTACGTCCTGGGCGGCCGGGCCATGCGCATCGTCTATAACGACAATGACCTGAACGACTACATGACTTCAGCTATCAATGTTTCTCCGGAAAAACCGATCCTGATCGACAAGTTCCTGAAGGACGCGGTAGAAGTCGATGTCGATGCGATCTGCGATGGCGAAATCACGGTAATCGGCGGCATCATGGAACATATCGAAGAAGCCGGCATCCATTCCGGTGATTCCGCCTGCGTCCTGCCCCCCCATACCTTATCAAGCGAGATGCTCGAAATTATCAAAGAAGCAACCCGGGCCATGGCCATTGAATTGAAGGTCCTGGGCCTGATGAATATCCAATACGCCGTCAAAGACAAGGAGCTCTATGTCCTGGAGGTCAACCCTCGGGCATCCCGAACCATTCCCTTTGTCTGTAAAGCAACCGGGGTCTCGCTGGCCAAACTGGCCACCAAAGTTATGCTGGGCATGAAGCTCGCCGATCTCGGCCTGACTACCGAAGTTGAGGTCGCCCATCATGCGGTCAAAGAAGCCGTCTTCCCCTTTGACCGCTTTGCCAATGTCGACACCCTCCTCGGACCGGAGATGAAATCAACCGGCGAGGTTATGGGCCTGTCTGATTCGGTCGGAATCGCCTTTGCCAAAGCCCAGATTGCGGCTGGCCAGAAAATCCCTGAAAAAGGCAATGTCTTTATCAGCGTTCAGGACCGACACAAGCCCGCCATTCTCCCGATTGCCAGGGAGCTTATTGAAATGGGCTTCAAGATCCTGGCCACCGGCGGCACCGCCGCTTATCTAGCAGAGCAGAATCTGAGCTGCACCAAGATCAACAAAATATCCGAGGGCCGCCCCCATATCCATGATAAGATCCACGATAAGGATATCCAATGGATCATTAACACTTCGATGGGTACCAGAACCACGGAAGATTCTTACATTATCAGAAGGGCCGCCCTGGATTTTCATCTGCCCTATACCACAACTATAGCCGGGGTCCAGGCCATGACCATGGCAATAGCCGCTACCCAACAGGCTGATCTGGAAGTTAAGGCTGTCCAGGAGTATTTCATTTAGTCTCTGGCCGAAAACGAGGGTTTTTAAAGTCCCCTAAACAGCGAGGTCATAGGGATATAAAAATTACTTATGACAAACGCTGGTTAAGAACTCCTTTTTTTTGTGACATTTTTTTTAAGCTACTGGACTTTCCCAGCGACAGTACTTAATAATTAATAGTCGGTTTTGTAGAACCGGGCTTTATACAGGTATCAGTAAAAAACTGAACAGTCTTAATCCCAACTAATCATAAGTTACACAGAATCTTTCGGGTGAACCTTTGAATACCTTTTACAAAAATCTATCCATGTGGCTGGTTATCGGCCTGACCATGATCCTGCTTTTCAATCTCTTTAATCAACAACCCCCTGTTTCTCTGGAAAAAAATTACAGCGAATTCATGGCCAATGTTGAGGACGGAGGGATTGCCGACGTATCAATAGAGGGCAACGTCATCACCGGCACCACCCGTGGCGGTGACCGGTTCAAATCCATCGCCCCCCTTACCGATACGGAACTCATCCCCATCCTCCGGGATAACGGCGTTAATATTAAGGTCAAACCGGAGGAAGAGACCCCTTGGTACATAACCTTGATGGTTTCCTGGTTCCCAATGCTGCTGTTGATTGGAGTCTGGATCTTCTTCATGCGCCAGATGCAGGCAGGAGGCGGCAAGGCCATGTCTTTCGGTAAAAGCAAGGCACGGATGATGAGTAAAGAGGAAAGCAAAATAACTTTTGCAGATGTAGCTGGTATTGACGAGGCCAAGGAGGAACTGTCCGAGATCATCGATTTCCTGAGAGAACCCAAAAAATTCACCCGCCTTGGTGGCCGGATCCCCAAAGGCGTCCTGCTGATGGGCTCTCCTGGCACCGGTAAAACCCTGCTGGCCAAAGCCATTGCCGGTGAGGCGGAGGTGCCGTTCTTCACAATCAGCGGTTCTGATTTTGTCGAAATGTTTGTCGGCGTTGGCGCCTCCCGGGTTCGCGACCTCTTCACCCAGGGCAAGAAAAACGCCCCCTGTATAATTTTTATCGATGAGATTGATGCGGTTGGTCGCCATCGTGGGGCCGGCCTCGGCGGGGGCCACGATGAGCGTGAGCAAACCTTGAACCAGCTGCTGGTTGAGATGGACGGTTTTGAGGCCAACGAAGGAGTCATCATCGTCGCCGCCACCAACCGGCCCGATGTTCTTGATCCCGCCCTGCTCCGTCCCGGCCGCTTTGATCGCCAGGTTGTAGTGCCAAGCCCGGACGTAAAGGGCCGCGAGATGATTCTGATCGTTCATGGCCGCAAGATCCCCATGACCGATGACGTTGACTTTGCCGTTATCGCCCGCGGCACCCCTGGATTTTCTGGCGCAGACCTGGAAAATATGGTTAACGAAGGCGCCTTGCTGGCGGCCCGTGAGGGAGCGGACAAAGTAACCATGCACCATCTGGAGATGGCCAAAGATAAAGTCATGATGGGCACCGAGCGGCGGAGCATGATCATCACCGAGGAAGAAAAAGAGACCACCGCCTACCACGAGGCGGGTCACACCCTGGTCGCTCTGCTCCTGCCCGGCACCGACCCGGTCCATAAAGTTTCGATCATTCCCCGGGGCCGGGCTCTCGGCCTGACCCAGTATCTACCGACCGAAGAAAAGCATACCCAATCCAAAAGCTACCTGGAAAATTTCCTCTGCTGTCTGCTGGGCGGAAGATTGGCCGAAGAACTTATTTTTAATGAGCTTACCACCGGCGCCGGCAACGACCTGGAACGAGCCACCAGTCTTGCCCGAAAGATGGTCTGTGAATATGGCATGAGCGACGCCATGGGGCCATTGACCTACGGCAAAAAGGAAGAGCAGATCTTTCTGGGCCGGGAAATCGCCCAGCATCGCGATTTCAGTGAACATACTGCGGTTCTTATCGATGATGAGGTCAAGGCAATAGTGGTAGCTGCCAACGACAGGGCCAAGCAGTTAATGGCTGACAACATCGGAACCCTTAAGGCCCTGGCCGAGGCCATTATCGAAAAAGAGACCATTGATCAAAATGACATCAATGAGGTCCTGAAAGCGAGCAATTGCAAGATTCCGGAAATAAATCAACAAAAGCTAGATAACGCCACCGGGGCTACCACCCCAGCCTAAAAGCTACTTCTTTTAAGGACAAGGACATATGGGGGCAAACTTTTCTGCTGGCTAACCAAGCAACAGGAGAGCCCCATCCATGCCAGAGGCAATCTTCATCTTAATGTAATTTCACAACCTAATGACCCCGCCATCCCAAAGCCCAATAGATGCCGATTCACCCGCCGATCATGTGCAAGTGATGGGCATTCTCAATGTCACCCCTGATTCATTTTCCGATGGCGGCCGCTTTGTTTCAGAGACCGCAATCATCGCCCAGGTCGGGAACATGATTGATAATGGCGCGGATATCATCGATATCGGCGGCGAATCCAGTCGCCCCTTTGCCAAGCCCGTTACCCTCGAGGAAGAAACAGCCAGGGTCCTGCCAACTATTGTGGCCATCCGCAAAGAATTCTCAATCCCCATCTCAATTGACACCACCAAGGCAGCAGTTGCCCGACAGGCCCTTCAGGCCGGGGCCAACATAGTCAATGACATCAGTGCCTTAAGGGCCGACCCGAAGATGGGCGATCTAATCCTTGAGTCAGACAGCCCGGTGGTCTTGATGCATATGCAGGGGACACCCGGTAATATGCAAAAAGATCCGAAATACGCCGACGTAATCGGTGAGATCCACGATTTCCTCCAGGAAAGGATCGAGTGGACGCAATCCCTTGGTATAAACAAGGACAATATCATCGTTGACCCGGGCATCGGTTTCGGCAAAACCCTGGAACATAACCTTACCATCCTCAAACATCTCGACCAGTTCAAATCCCTGGGATGCCAAGTTCTATTGGGTCACTCCCGCAAAGCCTTTATCGGTAAAATACTCGGCTGCGAGGTCGACAACCGCGATACCGCCACCGCCATTGTCTCCGCCTTGAGTTGCCTGAAAAACATCGACATTATCCGGGTCCACGACGTGGACAAGACGGTCCAGGCCATCAAAATGGCAACGGCCATCGAGGCTGCGAAATGAAACTAATCTTCTACAAGTCAATCCTCTGACCGCGCTGCGCTCTGGTCGGTCTGACCCTGAAGAAAATCCTGGCTACGCATCCCGATCTTGAGCTCGAAGCGGTGGAGGTTACCACCAGCCCGGCCCGAACCTGGCAAGCCGGTATCCGGATGATCCCGGCTCTTAGCTGCAAAGATCAGATCTTAAGCGGCTTCACATTATCCAAAACAGAAATCAACTCTTTTCTTAAGAAGAATCTCACCAATTCCTAAACATTCCAAACCACTTTTCACTCTCCCGTTAAAAACAATTTTTATGCGGATTTCTGTCCATATGGTATTGATATTCTGACCTGTTTGGATTAGTTTGATCCTCTTTGCGACCTGAGATAATCAGCTCGATAGTTTTCGTATTGTTTTTTACTTTGTCATCCCTTAGACTTTTTGCAAGACCATCAGTTCTTACCAGTTAAAAAAATTAAAAACATTAACTGTCAACTAGCACTAGAAGGAGAAACAAATGTCCCGAAAAATGGTAACCATCGACGGCAACCAGGCTTGTACCCACGTTGCCTACGCCACCAGTGAGGTAATCACCATTTACCCCATCACCCCGTCTTCGCCGATGGCGGCCGAAGCCGACGCCAAGGCCACCGCTGGGCAGGAAAATATCTGGGGCTCGGTCCCTGCTGTCACCCAGATGCAGTCAGAGGGCGGCGTGGCCGGTTCTCTGCACGGCTCACTGACCACCGGTTCGCTGTGCACGACCTTCACCGCTTCCCAGGGCCTGATGCTGATGCTGCCCAATATGTTCAAGATCGCCGGAGAACTCACCCCGACCGTCTTCCACATCACCGCCCGTTCTCTGGCCTACCAGGGTCTGTCCATCTTCGGCGACCACAGTGATGTCATGGCCGCCCGCCAGACCGGCTGGGCGATGCTCTGCTCCCAGAACGTTCAGGAATGCCAGGATATGGCGCTGATCTCCACCCAGGCCGCCTTGCAATCCCGCATTCCCTTCATGCATTTCTTCGACGGTTTCCGGACCTCCCATGAGATCCAGAAGGTCGAGCAGCTGACCGATGACGATATGCGGGACATGATTGATGAAGATCTGATCACAGCGCACCGTGAGCGCGGTCTGACCCCGGATCGGCCCATGATGCGCGGCACCGCCCAAAACCCAGACGTCTATTTCACCGGCCGTGAGACGAGCAACAAATACTATAATGCTGTCCCAAACATCGTTCAGGAGACCATGGACAAATTCGCCGCCCTTACCGGCCGGCAATACAACCTGTTCGATTACCATGGCGCCCCGGATGCCGAAGAAATCATCATCATGATGGGTTCCGGCTCCGAAACCGTTGCTGCAACGGTTGATTACCTGGTAGCCCAGGGCAAGAAAGTTGGACTCATGATAGTTCGTCTTTTCCGTCCTTTTGATTGCAAAGCCATGGTTAACGCCATGCCAGCTTCAGTCAAGAAGATCACCGTACTCGATCGGACCAAAGAGCCTGGAGCCGCTGGCCAACCTCTTTACCTTGATGTCAGAGTTGCGGTTGGTGAAGCTGTAGAATCTTCTAATAGAAACAGTCAGCCTCTGATCCTCAATGGTCGTTATGGCCTTGGATCTGCCGAGTTCACCCCGCCCATGGTTAAAGCAATATTCGACAACATGGCGGCCTGGGCTCCGAAGAACCATTTCTGTGTTGGCCCTGATGACGATGTTGCCTTCACCAGCCTCGCTTATGACAACTCTTTCAACATTGAAGGAGACGATGTCTACCGCGCCATGTTTTACGGTTTGGGTGCGGATGGCACCGTCGGTGCCAACAAAAACACCATTAAAATCATCGGTACCGAGACTGATAACAGTGCCCAGGGCTACTTTGTTTATGACTCAAAGAAATCAGGCTCCATTACCACCAGCCATCTGCGCTTCGGTAAAAATCAGGTTGTTGCTCCATACTTGATCAACAAAGCCAATTTCATCGCCTGTCATAATTTCACCTTCCTTGATAAATATGACATGTTGACCAACCTCGAAGAGGGTGGCACCTTCCTGCTGACAACCACTTTCACCAAGGGACAGGTCTGGAAACAGCTGCCCAAGGCAGTCCAGCAGGATCTCATGGACAAGAAGGCCAAATTCTACATCATCGATGCAATTAAACTCGGTGAGGCCATCGGCCTTGGCGCTCGGATCAATATGATCATGCAGACTGCCTTCTTCCTGATCTCCGGCATCCTTACCAAGAAAGAGGCGATCAAGGCCATTAAGGACGCCATCAAAAAGACCTACGGCAAGAAAGGCGACAAGATCGTCAAAATGAACTACGACGCGGTTGATATTGCCGTAAGCAATATCGTTGAGGTCAAAGTTCCTAAAACAGCCGGAGGTCACGAGAAACCACCGGTCGTTCCTGCTGACGCTCCTGACTTCGTAAAAGAAGTAACGGCCAAGATGATCGAAGGCAAGGGTGAGCAGATCAAGGTTTCCCAGATGCCTGATGATGGAACCTGGCCAACTGCTACCACCCAGTACGAGAAACGTAATATCGCTGTTCACGTACCCGAGTGGATTTCCAAAAATTGTATCCAGTGCGGCCGCTGTTCCATGGTCTGCCCCCATGCTGCAATCCGAATGAAAATCAATAAAGCAGCTGACCTCAAGAAAGCCCCTAAAAGCTATAAAACTGCTGATGCAGTTGGTGCCCAGTTCAAGGGTCGTAAAACGTCCCTGCAGGTCTTCACCGAAGATTGCTGCGGTTGTACCCTCTGCGTGAATGTCTGCCCGGCCAAAACCAAGGCCCTGAAGATGATCACAAATAACGAGAAGCTTCGCGTTCAGGAAGGTGCCAACGTTAAATTCTTCCTTGGCCTGCCTGAAATCGATACCACAGAGATCGATCCTTCAACCGTCAAAGGCAGCCAGTTGCTGCGACCGCTGTTCGAGTTCTCCGGTGCCTGCGCCGGTTGTGGTGAGACCCCTTATATCAAACTTGTTACCCAGATGTTCGGCGATAGAATGATGATTGCCAATGCTACCGGCTGTTCATCAATCTACGGCGGTAACCTGCCAACCACCCCTTACTGTCAACGTGAGGATGGTCGCGGGCCCAGCTGGGCTAACTCACTGTTCGAAGACAACGCCGAGTTCGGCCTTGGTATGCGTAACACCGTCAGCAAGATGGCTTCCCAGGCGGTTGAGCTTCTCGATAAAGCAGTAGCCGATAAACTGATCACCAAGAAAGTAGCTAATGATCTGATCAAAGCCTCCCAGAAAACTCAAGACGAGATCGAAACCCAACGTGGTCGGGTTGCTGATCTTAAAGATGCCTTGGCCGGTAGCGACAATGTTATCGCCAAACGTCTGCTGCCAGTAGCTGATTATCTGGTCAAGAAGTCGGTCTGGATCTTCGGTGGTGACGGTTGGGCCTACGATATCGGTTATGGTGGTCTTGATCATGTTCTGGCCTCCGGCGAGAACATCAACGTCATGATCCTCGATACCGAGGTTTACTCCAATACCGGTGGTCAGATGTCCAAATCTACCCCGCGCGCTGCTACTGCTCAGTTTGCCGCTGGTGGTAAGAAGATGCCCAAGAAAGATATCGGCATGATCTTCTCTACCTACGGTAATGTTTACGTAGCCAAGGTTTCACTTGGAGCTAATCCAGGCCAGGTAGCCAAGGCAGTTGCCGAGGCCGAAGCATATGACGGACCTTCACTGATCATCGCTTATTCTCACTGCATCAACCACGGCATCAATCTTGCTAACGGTCTGGAGCAGCAGAAATTGGCGGTTGCCTCCGGTCACTGGCCGCTGTACCGCTATAACCCGGAACTGGAAGAGGCCGGCAAGAATCCGCTCCACATCGATTCCAAAGCACCGTCGATTCCTTTTGCTGAATACGCCATGAATGAGAACCGCTACCGGATGCTGAAGATGATGAATCCGGAGCATGCGGACGAGCTGATGGCGATGTCCCAGAAAGACGTCGAGAAAAGCTGGAGGTTCTTGGAAGGTCGGGCTGCAGCTCTGGAGCCCTGCAAGAGCGGTAGTTGCGGAAGCAAGAAGAAGTAGTTCGGCAGCAAACCTAGTATTATCCGAAAGCCCGGGGCAATTTGCCCCGGGCTTTTTTTTTGTAGTTTCTGCGTAATGTCCCAACAGGAGGGGCAACGTCCACATAACTGCTCATCAGCGCCGTTTCACTACTGCTCCAGATGTGTACGCCCAGCGGAGTCTCGCAGGCTCGCTACCTGCGAGACTCCGGATGGGGTTCTGCTGAATAGTTTCGCTTCTGCAAAAATTTCCTGGCCTAATCACCTGCGGTTAAAGGTATAATGGATGGATAAATCAGTGGTGACGTTAACTTTCCAGCCAGGGCATGACCTACAAATGAATGATTATGACATAATTATTATCGGCGGGGGAATCCAAGGGGTTGGTTGCGCCCAGGCCGCTGCCGCAGCCGGCTATTCGGTCTGTATCCTAGAAAAGGATTTCTGGGGTGCGGCAACCTCCAGCCACTCCAGCAAACTGATCCATGGCGGCCTCCGCTATCTTGAGACCTACCAGTTTGGCCTGGTCCGCACCTCACTGCATGAAAGACGCATTCTGTTAAAAATCGCCCCCCACCTGGTCCACCCCTTGCCGTTCTATATCCCGGTATACCGTAACAGCCGCCACCCGCCCTGGATGATCTTTAGCGGCCTGAGCCTCTACAGCCTGCTGGGCGAATTCGAACCCCTTGCCCGGTTCCGCTCGGTGCCCAAAACAGAATGGCCGCAGCTTGACGGTCTCAAAACAACCGGCCTTAAAAAGGTCTACCAGTACTGGGACACCCAGACGGATGATCATCTCCTCACCCTGACCGTGGTCAAGTCCGCTGAAAAACTGGGGGCAAAGCTCATGGAGTATGCCGTATTTCTCGGGGCCCGCGATAACGATGATCGTTACCGGATATCCTATACCCGACAAGGCAAGGAAAACGAAATGAGCTGCCGCGTCCTGATCAATGCGGGCGGGCCTTGGGCGGCAAAACTACAGGAGCAGATCGGCGGCGCCCCCCCCGCCCCGCCCATTGAACTGGTCCAGGGATCCCACATCGAGCTAGCTGGCCGAATCAGCGAATCGATCTTCTATCTTGAATCACCCATTGACCGCCGAGCCATGTTTATCATGCCCTGGCATGAGAACACCCTGGTCGGCACCACCGAAACCGCTTTTAGCGGTGATCCGGCCTCAGCCAGGGCCAGCGACGAGGAGATTGATTACCTGCTTGCCGCCGTAAAACATTATTTTCCGTTATACAAGTGCCGGGTGACAGACAGTTTTGCCGGCCTCCGGGTTCTGCCGAAGGGCCGGGCGGGCTTTTCTGCCAGGCCCCGTGACACCATCGTCCAATACGACAACCTCCAGCACCCCCGACTTGTCAGCCTCTACGGCGGCAAACTTACAACCTACCGCGGCACAGCCGCCAAGATAATCGACCGGCTCGGCCGGACCCTAGGGAAACGGAGCGGACAGCTGGATACTGCGGAAATATTTCTATCACCGGCGGACAGCGCCTGATCCGGTCGGTTACCTAAAGATATCACAGACAAAAGATTATTAATGGACAACGAATTGCTCGTCATAGGCCATCGCGGCGCCATGGGCTACGAACCGGAAAACACCCTCGCCTCTTTCCGGAAAGCCCTTGAACTCGGAGTGGACGGCATCGAGCTTGATGTCTATTTTATCGACGGCCACCTCCTG
>JBDLJC010000068.1:0-15012 GCA_039714535.1 Thermodesulfobacteriota bacterium
ATTATTAACGTGGAGACTAAACCTGAGGCGTGAAAATTCATTAGAGATCTGCTATCTCTTCGTGTACTATGAGAGAGTTAAATGAAGGAAATGTCCCTGACCTCTTATGATAAGCTATTAGCTTGCAGTGAACTGAAAAAGGAGATGTGAAAAAATGGAAGGAACCGGAAAGAACGCTCTTTCTAAGGTAATTAGGTGGTGTGCAGCGGCCGCATTTTCTCTGCCTCTCATTATCTCCTGTGGGGGGATGGATCCCCGAGATGTCAGTGTCGAACTCGAACAGTCCGCACCCGAAGTTAAAATAACTTCATATACCGAGGCCTTGTCCGGACTTGGCACGATGAGTACGGTTTTTGACACCGGGGTAGCGAAAATCCAGTGTAACGACATTACGGATAAGACCGGCACCGCGATGACCACCGGTGGTGAGATCCAGAGAAACATTACCGAGATAATGAAGAGTACTCTGAATTCCATCGGCGGCAATATCGTCTTCATTGAATATGATCCCGGCTTCATTCAAAACCAGATGGTTACCGGTTATTCAAATTTCGAGAATAAGCTTATCCCCGATGTTGTTATTACCGGTGGGATTACGGAGTTTGACCGAGGTCTGGAAACCAGGGGGGAAGGGGTTAATGTCGGTGCCCAGGCAAATATAAAGGGAATCAAGACTTCGCTGCCGTCCAATGAAATTGGGATTAACTATGGAAATTCCGGCAAGACCGGCAAGGCCCGGATCACCCTTGATTTCAATATGAAGGATTTTAACACCTTGGCGGGAATTGCCAAGATGACCACCACCAACAGCATGGAAGTCCACAAGGCAACACAGCAGAAAGAATTGGGTATCACTATTTTTGGCCCGACGTTCGGTCTGAATGGTTCTGTTAAAAAAGTTCAAGGCCGCCATGAGGCAGTGCGGCTGCTGGTGCAGGTAAGCATGATCCAGATGGTTGGTAAATATCTGAACGTGCCTTACTGGCGCCTGCTGGGTGACGATACCTTGCCGGACCCTGTAATTATGGATTCGGTCACCACCAGTTATTATTCCATGACCCCGCAGGACAGAGTTTCTGTTGTCCAGCAGTGGTTATATGTATCCGGTTATGATGTCCAGATAACCGGAGTGCTCGATGCGCAAACCGAAGCGGCATTACTTAAATTTGCCCCGGATTATGCCGTTGGCAGTCGCGAGATTCCGGCAGAGCTTTATACCGATATTTACATCAACCAACCGTTTGACGCCGCTGCGGCCGGCCGGCGTGCGGCTCTGGACAATCTTATGTATCAGACAGACGAACAGGCCCAGCCAGCCGCAGCCATCTATCAGGAAGAGGTAGCTCCAGTCGCCGCTGAGGCCGCATATGTAGAACCGGTAGCGGCATCTCCGGCTGCATCGGCCGCGCCCCAAGCAGCGCCGGCACCTAAGCCGGAAAAAAAGGCCAGCCCCATGAATAGCGGCGGGTTCGGGCGAATGCTAAGTGACAGCGACTGGTAGGCGACCCGCTTTGAACTGCGGAGGGGAATTAATATGACTAACAATGGATACTGCTCTCTAAATGGAGGTTCGACTATGCATATGACCAGAATTACCACAATTTTTATTTTATTTATGCTGTTATGTTCTCCGACCGCGATGGCCGGCAACAAAAAAATCATGACCATCCGTGCCGCCAAGATCATCGCTGAGCGGGCTATTGTTGAGTCAATTTATGGTCTTAAAATCAAATCAAGCGAATCTGTAGAAAATATGATCGCTTCGGGATTTGAGGGTAAAACCGATACCAAGACCCAGGCCACCATCCGGGGGATAAAGATCAGCGAAATGGCCTATGACTCGGAAAAGGATATTGCCAAAGCCACCGCCACGATAATCCTCAATGAATTTACCAATATTGATGGGCAGGAGATAAACTTCAATGGCAAGAGCTTTACCAGGGTTGGGTTCGCCACCTCGACTCCGGCGATGGCTATTCCTTTGGGGGCTCTTCGGGCCGCAGAGATAGATGCTTACAAACAATTGGCAAAGCGGATTGTCGGTTTTACTCTGGAAAGCCAGACCACGGTGGAAAATTACATCCTGACCTCTGATATTGTCAAATCAAAGGTTCTTGCCACCATCTATCTCGCGAGGCTCATTGATTATGGTTGGGACGATCAGGGTGATGCCTTCGTCAAGATGCAGATCGATACCAATGAGGTGTCCGAGATTATTGGTCAGCAGATCATGGATGTAGATCCGGTGATTGAGGTCGAAGGTTTGGGCGCCCAGAGTGACGATTATTCGCAAGCCAAATCAGGCCAATAATTAAAAAAACAAGAGGAGTGGGTCAATGAAAGCCAGATATTTTTTTCTTGGTGTTGCAGCCACCCTGTTTTTTTTAGTCCTCACCGGCGCAATTGACCATCAGGGATCGTCGTCGGCCACTTTGGGTTTCGGTCGCTACCAGCTTTCATCATGGGCGACTTCGTTCGGAACCGAGGGGGGTGGGGTCGGCGCCTTTGTGATCGATACCGTGTCCGGGGAAACCCGTACGGTCTACAGCCGGATATACGGACCCTCAATGCAGAGCACTGTTGTCAAGAACGACCTGAAGAAACCATACAGTTCAATTAAATAAGGGCAGAGGGCCAAAGGACTCTGGTCTCGGTTTGTCTTGGTGCCACCGAAGGATGAATTTGCTCAGATCTTGTTGCTTGGCTCTACCTTTGTAATTATCTGTGGCTTTGTTGCAGGTGGATCGCCTGCGAGCAAGATCGAGTGGTTCACTTTTTCCTTAAGTGGCCCCTTCTTTCAAGGTTTTTCCTGTAGACCCCAGAAGCTCTCTCCTTATCTCCGGCTCCGGGTTAGTTCCTCGTGAAGTCTACACTGACTTGGGTTGCCCCTTTAATTTTGGAAACAGGCAGTACTGTTTCAAACTTGACGGACTCCCCCATTTTTATGGGTTGATGGTCCTTTATAGGTAGTTCGAAGGTTTGGAGGATGTTGCCACTTGAAGATAGAAGGTGCAGCGAAAGAAAACCGCGGACGACACTTTTAGAAGTGTTTTTGAGCCTTCCCTTGACACTGACAATGTTGGTGGCTCGATGGAATTCTGCCTCCAGTGACTCTAGATTTGCACAGGCCATGTCCATTTCAATGGGGGTTAAAATCTTCCCTTGGTTCGCAAGAGTCATTTTGGGGCCGCCAAGCAACAATCCCAACAGGATTACCAGTGAGGACAACAAGAGGCTGGGAAGTTTTTTGGTCATGTTAATTGTCCGCGTATTAAATAGTGGTCTTTTTTACTAATTTTCAGTTCACATGTTATCTGCTAGTGCTTATTTTCCTACAAACAAACCGGTTGATTCCCAGTAATCCAACCGGTGAAAAAGTCACACAAAATCAGTGTAATCAGTCACTGATTTTGTGGCGGGCGCTTGCGACAATGATATAACAGAAGGGGTGTCTTTGCCATTAGTTTTGGCAGTTGGGCCGGAATAAAATGTGGTAATAGTTTTTACTAGGCAATGAAAAGGAACAATGATAAAATTATGCCCTACCCGGTTTCTTTTCTTGTCACTCGGTTAAGGGTTGTTCTCTTGGAGAATCAAAATGAAAAAAAGTCATCTTTCACTCTACGTTTCATCGATTTATCTGCTCGTCTGCGTTTCATCAGTTTATGCCGGATCGACTGTCAAAGGGGCAGTAATAAATGTGCCTGGTGAAATAGGGAAAAGCGTAAACGTCGCTGTCGGTAAGAAAAGCACAGCCGATCAAAGTTCCATAAAGTTGAAAAACCTTAAAATGGGTGGGGCAGTCGTCAACACTGATCTGGGTCGCCAAAATGTCAATGTCGCGGTGGGTAACGAGGTCGAGGCCGCCCAAGCCTCGACAATATTAGGCGGCAAACTACGGGGCGCGGCTGTTAATACCAATTTGGTTAATAAGAGCATCAATGTTGGCGTTGGTAACAAGGTCAAGGCCAGCCAGGCATCTATCATCACAAAAGATAGCAGCGTTACCGGGGTCATAGCCAATACCGCTGTTGGCCAAAACGCGGTAAACGTCGCTGTCGGCAATCGGGCCACGGCTAGCCAGTCATCGGTTGTAATGAAGAACAGTAAGATGACCGGTGCGGTATTAAACACAGCAGTTGGCCAGAACCTGGTTAATGTCGCTGTTGGCAACCGGGCTGAAGCCCGACAGGTTGCCACCAGCCTGGAAAAATCCAAGGTTACTGGGGCAATTATTAATACTGCCGTGAGTCAGAATTTGGTCAACGTGGCTGTGGGTAATCGAGTAGAGGCAAACCAGGCTGCCACCAAAATGAAAAACAGTAGTCTGACCGGGGCGGCGATAAATACCGTTGGCGCTCTCGGGGCAGTCAATGTCGCTGTGGGTAATCGCGCCGAGGCTAATCAGGCGGCGGTTAAGATGGAAAACTCTAAAGTTAAGGGCGCCTTGGTCAATACCGTGGTCGGGGGAGCAGTTAATGTGGCAGTAGGGAATCGAGTTGAAGCCAACCAGGCTGCGGTGAAGATGAAGAACAGTAATCTCAAAGGCAATGTGGTCAATACCGTCGTTGGAGCGGGACTGAATGTGGCGGTTGGTAATCGAACTGAAGCCAATCAAGCAGCCGTAAAGATGGAGAACAGTAATCTCAAGGGCAATGTGATTAACACTGTCGGTGGTGCAGGTTTAAACGTCGCGGTGGGTAATCGAGCCGAGGCCAACCAGGCTGCGGTGAAGATGAAGAACAGCAACCTTAAAGGCAATGTGGTCAATACCGTCGCCGGAGCGGGCCTGAATGTGGCGGTTGGTAATCGAGTTGAAGCCAACCAGGCGGCGGTAAAGATGGAGAACAGCAATCTTAAAGGCAATGTGGTTAATACTGTCGCTGGAGCGGGACTGAATGTGGCGGTGGGTAATCGGGCCGAGGCTAACCAGGCTGCGGTGAAGATGAAGAACAGTAATGTGAAGGGTAATCTGACTAATACTGTCGCTGGTGCGGCACTGAATGTGGCGGTTGGCAATCGGGTGGAGGCCAATCAGGCCGCCACTAAAATAACTAACAGTACTGTCCGGGGCAATATAACAAACACCGTGGGAGGCGCCGCCCTTAATATCGCCGTCGGCAATCGTTCGGAAGCAAATATGGGCTCGACTAAAATTGGCAACAGTAATGTAAAGGGCAATATCACCAACACGGTAGCTGGTGGGGCGTTGAATCTGGCTGCCGGCAACAGAGCCAAGGCAAATATGGGTTCTGTAATTGTAGAAAACAGCAGTGTCGCCGGGAATATATCAACCAGGGTGAAGGGTGGGGCCGCGCTTAATATCGCGGTTGGATCAAAGGCTGAGGCAAACTCCGGGGCCGTTATCATCAAAAGCGGCAGCAGTGTCAAGGGTAATGTTGCCGTCGTCTCGGGTAAGGGAATCACGGTCAATGATGTCAACAGCCCTGTTAGTTTTGGCCAGAACATCAATATTGCCGTGGGAAGTGGTAAGTCCAATAAAAATTCTGTAATCATGAAGTAACATATTTTAATAGCCAAATAATTTAGCCAACAAAACAAGGAGGAGGAAAAAATGAAAAAAGTAATTATCGCTATCGCAACAGCAAGTTTGGTGGTTGGCTTTTCTACCATCTCATATGGGGCATCTGACATCAAAGGTACTATTAGTAACAAAGCCAGGGTCGGTAAATCAGCCAACGTTGCCATCGGTAAAGGCGCCAAGGCCAGAATGGGTACGGTGGCCGTTAAAAACTCAAATATCAAGGGTACGGTTTCCAATAAAGCCAGAATCGGCAAGTCGGCCAACGTCGCGATCGGCAAAGGCGCGACCGCCAATATGGGTTCCGTCACCATGGAAGACAGCTCCGTAAAAGGCACCGTCTCTAACAAGGCCAGAATCGGCAAGTCGGCCAACGTCGCCATCGGCAAAGGCGCGACCGCCAATATGGGTGCGGTCACCATGAAAGGCAGTTCCGTAAAGGGTACCGTCAGCAATAAGGCCAGAGTCGGCAAGTCGGCCAATGTTGCCATCGGCAAAGGCGCAACCGCCAATATGGGTGCGGTGACCATGAAAGGCAGTTCCGTAAAAGGCACCGTCAGCAATAAGGCCAGAGTCGGCAAGTCGGCCAACGTTGCCATCGGCAAAGGCGCAACCGCCAATATGGGTGCGGTCACCATGAAGAACAGCTCAGTTAGAGGCACCATCTCTAATAAGGCCAGAATCGGTAAATCCGCCAACGTTGCCATCGGCAAAGGCGCGACCGCCAATATGGGTGCGGTGACCATGAAGGGCAGTTCCGTAAAAGGCACCGTCTCTAATAAGGCCAGAGTCGGCAAGTCGGCCAACGTCGCTATCGGCAAAGGCGCGACCGCCAATATGGGTTCGGTAACCATCAAGAATGCTAATATCAAAGGCACCATCTCTAATAAGGCCAGGATTGACAAGTCTGCTAATGTTGCCATTGGCGCCGGCTCAGAAGCCAGCATGGGTGCAGTTACCGTTGAATAGTAATTTAACCTGATTACTGAAATCCTCTTGGCCTGGTAAGAGACATTTGTCTTGCCGGGCCAATATGCTATATTGGCTTAAGAATACTAGTTTTACAGTCTATCCTCTTTTAGTCTTTGGAGTTTTGATTATGAAAACACTTATCTCCCTTGTCCTGATGTCTGCGTTGCTATTTTTTGGGAACAATATTGTCTTTGCTGGCGATCTTGATGATGGCATCTCCAAGTTCACTGATGACAGTGTCTCAAGTTATGATGAGATGGGTAAGGCGGATAAGAACATCAAATTTATCATTATGAATTCCAAGTCAAGGGCCAAGGTGGCTGAGAAGTCGGGTGGTGCTGGTAGCACCAGGACTGGGAAAACCACTGGCGATAACAACCGAAACAGCGTTGTCATGGGGGCCGGCAGTAAAATTCTTGGTGATGTTATAATTGTTGATGAGAGTAAGAACTAGTAGGATAAAGTTGTTGTTTGCCGCAGTAAAATTGAGAATGCCATAAATACAGATTGTTTAATAATATTGAATTGCTTATAAAAGGGCCGCATCCCCGTCAACTGGAGAGTCGGCCTTTTTCTATTCAGAGGATTATAAAATTATGATGGAAGAATCTACCCCAGGATTTGAAAGCAATCTCATCCCGGTAATGCGGGAAGGCATTGAAGTGGTAAAGATGATCTGCTTTGGCAAGCTGAGTGCCTCTCTGGTGGCGAGATATTCGCACCAGGACAAAAAATACTGCAGCATGCTTACCGGTGCGGTGATCAATGAGATATTCGGTACTCCGAATAATCAGGATCCTTTTGCCTCTTTCTGTGTTGATAACCGTGATATTATCGACACGGAAATTAAAGATTTTGCCGTAAATTTTAAAGAATTGCGCATCCCTCTGACCGATGCCCTGCGGATGCAGTTCATCTGTGATAAGATGGATGGTCATGAGGATGATCAGACCCTCAAGCATGCCAAGGTTCGTGGTCTTTTGCTTGAAGAACGGGATCTGCCTCTGCCCCAAAAGTTTATGGAGATGGTTCGGCGCATAGGTAAGGCCATCGGTTTGATCATTCCGCCGCTACCGACCGAAGCGCCCGCCCCGGATACCATTCAATAACTTCCTCCTGTTTCGCGTCAATATCTGCAACAAACTTTCGTTTAATATCTTGTTTTCTCGGTAAGCCTGGTACCTGCTGAATGATGTCTGGATAAATCCGGGGGAACTATAATTGGCCATTTTGTCCCTGCCAGAACCAAAAAAATAAAATTGACAAAGTAGTTGGTTGGCATATGGTTAACTAGTCAACTATATATTGAATGTCTGGGAGTCCTTGTTTTATGACCGAGTGTCGAGAAGATTCGTTGGGAAGATTGATCTATTTCACCGCCCAGGATATGACAAATTTTGCCGAAAAGCTCCTGAAGCCCTACGATTTAACCCTTGAGCAATTTCATCTTCTTAAAAATATAGATATTGACTCGGGGATTAGTCAGCGACAACTTGGCGAAGCGGCAAACAAGACTCCGGCCAATATGACCAGAATGCTGGACCGGATGGAGGTCAAGTCTCTGGTCGTGAGACGGGCCGATCCGGATGATCGACGTGCTTCTCTGGTTTCTCTGACCGGAAAGGGAAAGGCCCTGATTGAGGAGGTATTTGGTGAATTTAATTCATATTCGGACGGCATGCTCTTGGGGATAGCTGAAGGAGAGCAACATATTGCCAGAGAGGTGTTAACCAAGATGGCTGGTAACGTTCAGGCTATGACTGAGGAGTTGGCCGGAAATATTAAAGGATGAGGTGAGTTGTGCGAGTTTTGCAAATCATATTTTTGATTGTCGCTATCGGCGGTTCAACTGTTTTTGCCCAGGACCCTCCCCCGGCCAAGGTGGTGGTCTCCTTGATTACCCAGGAGGATATCTTTGAAAACCGACCTTTTATCGGCAGACTATATTATGACACTGCCAGTCAGGTCTCATCTGAGGTTTCGGGATTGGTTGAAGTTGTTGCAGTTCGTGAGGGTGAGCGGGTTAAAAAAGGTGCGCCGATGATCCGGCTTAACACCGAGCTGCTTGATAAGGAGATAGACGTCAATCTGGTAGAGATCGAACAGATCGATTTGCAGATCAGTCATGCCGAGAAAAATTACCAGCGGCTGGACAATCTCTATCGTAAAGAGGGTGTCAGTAAAAAAGTTTATGAAGATTCCCTGTATTCATATGAGGATTATCTCAAGGAAAAGCAGATAGCTGAGTTGGAACTTAAAAAGCTTCTGATCAAACTGGAGAAAAGTGTCATCAAGGCCCCCTATGCCGGGATCGTCATGCGGAAAAATGTTGAGTCCGGCGATTGGGTCCAACCGGGCAAGCAATTGATTCAGCTCGGTTCGACCAATGATCTGATGATCAAGGTGCCGATTTCGGAAACCTTGCTACAATTTGTCGAAATAGGTAGCAAGGTAGTCGTCGAAATCAAGGCTTTTAAGCGGGAACTGCCAGGCGTTATCGAGGAAGTTGATCCGCTCGCAGACGCCAAGACCAAGAATGTCTTTATCAAGGTTCGCATCCCGGCCCAGGCAGATGTTGCCGAGAATATGTCGGCTACGGTTTTTGTCCCGGTCAGCGCCAGAAAACGTTTGAGCATTATCCCCCGCGATGCCTTGGTCAAGATGCAGGGGCAGGATTTCGTCTACACGATCAAGGGTGGCAAGGCCGCTATCCTGCCGGTTAATATCGTTACTTTCCTGGGCGACCGGGTCGGCGCCGATAACCAGGATTTCAGCGAGGGCATGCAGGTGGTGGTTGAAGGTAATGAACGACTGCGGCCCGATCAACCCGTGGTTGTGGCCGGAGAGATCTGATGGACATAGTCAAGACTGCAATTCGTAAACCGGTCGGGGTCTCGGTCGCCGTTATTCTGGTGGTGATGTTCGGTTTGATCGGTCTTAACAAATTGCCGGTTCAGCTCACCCCTGATGTGGAGACCCCGCAGATTACGGTCAGTACGGTCTGGGGTGGCGCTACCCCTTACGAGGTCGAAAAAGAGATCATTGAAAAACAGGAAGAGGTCCTCAAGGGACTGCAGGGCCTCAGCAAGATGGAGAGTTCGAGTTTCAACAGTTACGGCGAGGTAACGTTGTCTTTCGTGCTGGGGACCGATCTTGATGATGCCCTGCTCCGGGTCTCCAACAAGATGAATGAGGCTGCCGATTACCCGGAGAATGTTAAGCGGCCCAGGATTGAGGCGGCTGGGGCCCAGAGTTCGCCGGTTATCTGGATGTTGCTCAAGACCGGTCCGGAAAATAAGGCCCATATCAACGAGTTTAAAACTTTTTTCGAGGATAATGTCCGGCAACATCTGGAAAGGGTTAAAGGGGTTGGCTCCCTGCTGGTTTTCGGCGGCACCGAGGACGAACTGCATGTGGTGGTCAATGCCGAGAAGCTGGCACGGCACCGGGTTTCGATCAATCAGCTGGTCGGCGCAATCAGGGGGGCCAACCGTGATATCTCCGCCGGGGTTTTGGGGATGGGCAAAAAGAACTATCGGATCAGGACGGTCAGCCAGTTTCAGGATCCAGCCGATGTTCTGAAGGTGGTGATCTTCGATGACGGGATTAATCGGGTCTATCTGCGTGATGTGGCCACGGTCGAAAGAGGCCAAAGAAAGGAAGACGGTTCGGTTCTCCATAATGGCGTCCAGGGCATCGTGGTGGGGGTCAGGAAAGAGCAGGGCGCCAATGTCCTGGAGTTGAGTGACCGGATGGAAAGGGAAGTAATTCGTCTGAACGACGGTCTGCTGGCCCGGCAGGGGCTCTATATTGACTGGGTTTATGACCAGCGGCCCTATATTAGTAATGCCATCAATCTTGTCAAAATGAATGTCCTGATTGGCGGGATTCTGGCCATTGTGGTGCTGCTCAGCTTTTTAAGGAGTGGGACCGCCACGGCGACAACTGCGGTGGCAATCCCAATTTCCGCCATCGGTACCTTTGTCTTCCTCTGGATGATGGGCCGTAATCTCAATGTAGTCAGCCTGGCCGGCATCTCTTTTGCCGTGGGAATGCTGGTCGATAACTCCATTGTGGTCCTGGAGAATATCGACCGGCACCGCAAGATGGGCAAGAGGGCATTTGCCGCCGCCTATGAGGGGACCAAAGAGGTCTGGGGGGCGGTACTGGCCTCAACCGCCACCACCGTGGCGGTGTTCCTGCCGGTAATTTTTATCCAGGAAGAGGCGGGGCAGCTCTTCCGGGATATCGCCATCGCCATTACCTTTTCGATTATCCTCAGTCTGTTCGTCTCCATTTCGGTCATCCCGGCCCTGATCTATCAGTTCTACCAGCGCAAAAAAGAGCGCCAAGCCGGCCGCTTGCAGCATAGTGTGGTGGGACCATGGTTGGTCAAGAGGATCATGAAATATTCCGATCTCTGTCTCAAAACGACCTTCAATCGCTTGGCGACGGTTCTCGCCTTTACCGCCATCTCGCTGGGCGTGACCTTCGGCCTGTTGCCCAGTGGTGAATATCTGCCCCAGGGTAATCGCAATCTGATTCTCAACATCCTGATCCCGCCGCCCGGTTATTCCGTCGAGAAGATGAAGGAGATGGGTCACTATATATATGATGAGGCGGAGCCATACTTCAATGAAGATGGCAAAGATGGGGTCCCCCAGATCAAGCAGATGTTTTATGTCGGTTCCGAGCGCTTCAACCTTTTTGGCGGGATCGGGGTTGATGAGACCCGCGCCGCCGGGATGATGCCTCTTTTCTCCCGGATCATGAATTCAATTCCGGGAATCTTCGGGGTCAGCATTCAGTCGGGGATCTTTGAGTCCGGTCTCGGCCAGGGCCGCAATATCGATGTCAATATCTCCGGCCAGGATATCAATCAGATTGTCGGGGTCGCCCAGGCCATGATGTTCGGCTTGATCCCGGCCAAGATTCCTACCGCCCAGACCCGGCCGATTCCTTCGCTGGAGACCAGTTATCCTGAGGTGGCGATTGTCCCCAATAAGGAAAAGTTGGCCGCCAACGGGCTGACCGAGAATGACCTCGGGATCTATGTCGATATTTTGATGGATGGCCGCAAGATCGAGGAGTTTCGCCCGGCTGGAGTCAAGCAGATAGACCTGCTGGTTAAAGGCGCTGATGTTATCTACAAGACTCCGGAGGACATTCTAAACAGCATTATTGTCAACAACTCCGGTGATCTGATCCGGGTCGGGGATGTCGCTAGTCTGGTCTACGGTCAGGGGATGCCGCAGATCAATCATCTGGAGCGAGACCGGACCATCACCTTGCAGGTGACGCCGCCAAAAGACTTGCCTTTGCAGGACGCCATGGAGATAATTGAAAATGATGTTATTGTCGGCATGGCTAGTGCTGGGCAGTTGGCCGGGATCGAGATCAATGTTGGCGGCAATGCCGATAAACTTGTTGAAACCCGTGAGGCCTTGAAATGGAATCTGCTCCTGGCTCTGGCTATCACCTATCTGTTGATGGCGGCTCTGTTCGAAAATTTTCTCTACCCCTTCATTATTCTCTTCAGTATCCCGCTGGCTGCGGCCGGTGGTTTCATGGGGCTGCGGCTGGTTAATACCTTTATCGCCCTGCAGGGCTTTGATGTTCTGACCATGCTTGGTTTTATTATCTTGATCGGCACCGTGGTCAATAATGCGATCCTGATTGTCCATCAGTCCCTGAATAATGTCAGATATAATAGTCTTGTCGGTATCCCGGCCATATCCGATGCGGTCCGGACCAGAATTCGACCAATTTTCATGAGTGCCACCACCAGCGTGTTGGCCATGACCCCTCTGGTCTTATCAACCGGACCCGGTAGTGAACTGTATCGAGGACTCGGTAGTATTTTGCTTGGCGGCTTGGCTGTGTCTACGGTTTTCACCTTGTTTGTTATTCCGGCGCTACTGGCCTTTTTCATAGGTTTCGAGAGGAGTAGGGTTGATGAAAATAATTAGTTTGGTTTTGGCGTTTGCTCTGGTTGCCGGGGGTGTTCAGGCGGCTGATCTGGCCGAATTGCAGGAGCAGGCCCTGGCCAACAGGGCCGTGATCCAGCGCTATGCTGCAGATTTGGCCAGGAGCGAGGAAAACGAGACTTTGGCCAGTAGTGCGTTATATCCCTCCTTAGATCTGGCCTACACGGCGACCTGGTTGGATGAGGCCAGTATCTACGAAGACAAGCAGACCGGTGTGGCGTCCGGCGCCATCAGCTGGAATATCTTTGCCGGATTCCGGGACAGGTATAATATCAAATCGGCCAAACTCCTGCGCCAGGCTGAAGCATACCGGCTTCAAGGTGTCAGGCAGGATGTCAAGCTTGTGATCGCCCTGCGTTATCTGGAGATTTATAATCGCCAGGCCAATTTAAAGGTTGCCGAGGATTCGGCCAGCACCCTCGGTAAACTGTATGAAGATGGTGTCAATCGCTTTGAAGTTGGTTTGATCAAGAAGAGTGAGATGCTGAAATTTAAGGTCGATCTTGATCACGCGGTTATAGTTGAAAAAAAGGCTCGGGCCGAGTTGGCTAAAAGCATTGCTCTCTTGCAGCGGGAAACCGGCTCCGAGGTCGATCTTACCCGGTTGCTCTTTAACGAGTTCACCGATCTGCCGGATTTACAGGATCAGGCGGCTTACGAAGAGGATATGCTGAATAAGCGCAGCGAGATAAAACTGCTTGAGGAAACCCTTGGCGCTGCGACGATGCAGGTCAAGGTCGCCCGGGCTGGCTATTATCCGCGGGTTGATCTGGCCGGGAAATACAGTAAGTATGATAATAACCCGCTCGGGACCACCGGTGATGACGATGAGATTCGCACCCAGCTGACCCTGTCGATGAATATCTTTGCCGGATTTGCTGTAAAGTCCCGAGTGAGCGCGGCTAGATTTGCGGAACAGGGTCTGCGTTATGACCTTGAGGAAGTAAAGCGTGATTTTAAGGTGCAACTCAGGAACCTCTTCTTCGACTACCGGGTGAGTGACGATAATGTCGTGGTCGCCGCCAATAGTATCGAACAGGCCGAAGAAAATTTGAGGGTTAACCGTTTGTCCTATGATGAGGGGGTTTCCACGGAGTCGGAGTTGTTAGATGCCATCACCAATCTGTCCCGGGCCAAATTTAACTTTGTGGCAGCCAAGAGTGAAGGCTTCGCCAACTATTTCCAAATCATCCGGGCGGTGGAAGGTCTGTAAAGTATGAATAAAAAGATAAACAGTGAGGCCCTGGCCTTCGACCGGCAACATATCTGGCATCCTTATTCTACCATGATCTCGCCGCCGCCGGTCTACCCGGTGGTGGCGGCAGATGGGACCAAGTTGACCTTGGCCGACGGTCGCCAGCTGGTTGATGGGATGTCGTCATGGTGGTCGGTGATCCATGGCTACAATCATCCGCGCTTGAATCAGGCGGCCCATCAACAGATTGACAGTTTCTCCCATGTGATGTTTGGCGGCCTGACCCATGCTCCGGCCATCGAGTTAAGTCAGCGCTTGGTTAAGATGACCCCGGAGCCCCTGGACAAGGTTTTTCTCAGTGATTCCGGCTCGGTGGCCGTTGAAGTGGCGATCAAGATGGCCATCCAATACTGGCAGGCTCGGCAGATGCCGGAGAAGCATAAACTGGTGGCCCTGCGTGGCGGTTATCATGGTGATACCTTCGGGGCCATGTCTGTTTGCGACCCGGTGACCGGGATGCACGAGATTTTCAGCCATATTTTAGCTAAGCAGTTTTTCGTGGAGCGGCCCAAGGTTCGTTTTGATGAGGTCTGGGACGATGACGAGATTAAGCCGCTGGCCGAGATGCTGGCCGAGAATCACCAGCGGATTGCGGCTCTGATTTTGGAGCCGATAGTCCAGGGTGCCGGCGGCATGTGGTTCTATTCACCGCAGTATCTCAAACGGGCCCGTGAATTATGCGATACATATAACGTCTTGTTGATTGGTGATGAGATTGCCACCGGCTTTGGCCGGACCGGTAAACTATTTGGTTGTGAGCATGGCGGGGTCGTCCCCGATATCCTCTGTCTTGGTAAGGCGCTGACCGGTGGTTATCTAAGTCTGGCGGCGACTTTGACCAGCAGCCATATTGCTGAGACCATTTCCGCCGGGGGGGCTGGCTGCTTTATGCACGGCCCAACCTTTATGGGTAATCCTTTGGCCTGCCGGGTTGCCTGTGAGAGTATCGATCTGCTCTTGGACTCACCCTGGCAGGAAAGGGTGAAGGTTATTGAAAGCAAGCTTGGGGCCGGGTTGATGGCATGTCATGATTTGGCCTTGGTCAAGGATGTCCGGGTTTTGGGCGCAATCGGGGTGGTTGAGCTCCATGAGGCGCCCGACCATCGCGCCCTTCAGCAGCAGTTTGTCGATAAGCTGGTTTGGATCAGACCATTTGGTCGGCTGGTCTATATCATGCCTGCCTACATTATCGATGAAGATGATCTGGATTTTCTTATCGCAAAAATGGTTGAGGCAATTGGGGATTTGTAAAAGTT
>JBDLJC010000069.1:0-14237 GCA_039714535.1 Thermodesulfobacteriota bacterium
TGGCCATGGTGCCCCTGTCGGTGACCATTGCCGTCATTTACGGGGTGATCGGTTTTATCGGCAAACCCTATGATATGCCGGTGGCGGTCCTTTCCTCTTTAACTCTGGGCTTGGCGGTTGATTTTGCCATCCATTTTCTCGAACGGAGCAGGGCAACCTATCGGAAGGTTGGCTCTTGGCAGGGAGCGGTCGGTGAGATGTTCGAAGAACCGGCCCGGGCGATCAGCAGGAATGTGATCGTTATTGCCATCGGCTTCACCCCTCTGCTGGCGGCGACTCTGGTACCTTACAAGACGGTGGGGATTTTTCTGGCCAGTATCATGGCGATCTCCGGTCTCGCCACCATGCTTATTCTGCCCAGTCTTTTGGCCGTTCTCGAACCATGGATTTTTAAGAAGATCAAAGCGTAAGTATAAAAGGAGTTTATGATGAAAAAATTTATTCCTTCATTTATCTGTTTAACGGTTCTGCTGGGCACTGTACTCGTTAGCCCGGTGGGGGCGACACCTACGGTTGATGAGATCATCAATCGGGCCAACCTGGCGGCTTATTACGGCGGTGATGACGGCCGGGCCAATGTGTTGATGACGATCAGCGACAGCCAGGGCCGGACCCGGACCCGCGAGTTTGTCATTTTGCGCAAAGACCTTAAGGACGGCGGTGAACAGAAGTTCTATGTCTATTTCAAGAAACCGAGTGATGTGCGCAAGATGGTCTTTATGGTCCATAAGCATATAGACAAGGATGATGATCGCTGGATGTATCTGGCCAAACTTGATCTGGTCAAGCGGATTGCCGGTTCCGACAAGCGGACCAGCTTTGTCGGCTCCAACTTCTTCTATGAGGATGTTTCTGGTCGCGGGGTCGCTGAAGACCGCCACGAACTGGTGGAAGAGACCGATAAGGAGTATGTGCTGAAGAATATCCCGAAGAACCCGGCCGAGGTTGAGTTTGCCTCATATACGGTCTGGATTGACAAGCAGAGTTTCCTGCCGGTCAAGGCGGAGTATTTCGACCGGGCCGATCGCAAATACCGAATGGTGGAGGCCCTTGAGACTGAAATCGTCCAAGGCTTCCCTACCGTGGTTAAATCACGGGTTAAGGATCTTTTGACCGGCGGCGAGACGGTCAGCGAGTTTAAGAATGTTAAGTATAACATCGGGCTTAAAGAGAAGATCTTCACGGAACGCTATCTGCGACGGCCTCCCAAGGAAGTAAGGAAGTGAAAGCTTTTTTCAGAACTATTATTCTAGCAGATAATAAAAAAATCAGGTTGTTGCCGGCGCTGGTGATTACTCTGGCCCTGGTAGCGCCGACCATCGTTAATGGCGCTGGTTTGGAGGGTTTTCAGAACTGGCTCAGCGATAACTACCGGACCGAATTTAACGGTTTCATCGAAGCCCGGGCTGGGGCGCGGTTGCAAGACGACCCTTATCAGGAAGATGCTTCCATTGGCGAACTGCGGCTCCAGATCGACCTCGGTAGCGATCTCGATTGGGCAATTTTTAAACTTAAGGGCGACCTGCTCACCGATCTGGTAACCGAAGAGGCAGGGGCTGAACTACGGGAGTTCAACCTGGCTTTTTCGCCTCTGGAAATGATGGATGCCAAACTGGGCCGGCAAGTGTTGACTTGGGGCACCGGTGACCTGCTGTTCATTAACGATTTGTTCCCCAAGGACTGGGAGTCGTTTTTTATCGGTCGGGATGATGAATATCTCAAGGGGCCATCCGATGCCCTGAAGAGCAGTTTCTTTCTGGATGCCTTCGATCTTGATCTGGTTTACGTGCCGGAATTTAACGGCTCGGTGTATATCGACGGCTCCCGAATCTCGTATTGGAACGGCCTGCAGAGCAGAAGCGCCGGGCAGGATTTTATCTTTGTCGATGACGAAAGAAACCGCTTTTTCAGGGACGACGAAGTTCACCTCCGACTTGCTAAAAATATCAGCGGCCTTGAGTTGGGAATCTACGGTTATCACGGGTTCTGGAAGACCCCTGAAGGTGTGTTGCTGACCGGACCGAAACTCTTTTACCCCGGTCTGGCGGTCGGTGGGGCGAGTATCCGCACTACGATGCTGGGCGGGATCACTAATGTGGAACTAGGCTATTACGATTCCCTTGATGATCGGGGCGGCAATGACCCGCTGGTTCGCAACAGCGAGCTGCGGCTGTTGACCGGTTTTGAACGGGAACTGGCTCGGGATTTTACCGGTGGTTTCCAGTACTATCTGGAATTTATGCAGGATTATGATGAATATGAACAGACTGCGAATCCTGCCACCAGGAAGGACGAATTTCGCCATCTGTTGACGATTCGTCTAACCAAACTGCTGCTG
This sequence comes from Thermodesulfobacteriota bacterium, assembly GCA_039714535.1. GTDB lineage: Bacteria > Desulfobacterota > Desulfobulbia > Desulfobulbales > JAGXFP01 > JAGXFP01. Next base: position 2,339 of record JBDLJC010000069.1, read on the forward strand.
AATCAAAACCTGAGACTATCTCTTTTTGCCTATTACTCACCATCGGATGAAGATGGTTACCTGCGACCCAAGTTCAACTACAAGGTCAATGACCAACTGGCGATTGATGGTGGGATGAACTGGTTCTTCGGTTCGGAGGATCATACCTTCTTCGGGCAGTTTGAGGATGCATCCAATATATATGCGGGTATCCGCTGGAATTTGTAATTATAATCTTAGTTAATATTTTAGCCTCTTTGCAGGGGCATTGTTACAGGGAGACCTTTTAATGAAAATGACTGTTAACGACTGGGTTCATAGCATTGCCGGATTTTTTATCATGATCAGCCTGGCCCTTGGGGTCTGGGTGCATCCGTACTGGCTGTTTTTCACGGCTTTCGTGGGAGCCAACTTATTTCAGTTTGGTTTTTCCAAGTTCTGTCCGCTGGGGGTTGTCCTCAAAAAACTGGGAGTGCCGGAAAAATAGCTGGGTGGTTTATGTTCGTTGACAAGCTCCGTGAAGGGTGATAACTACTGATAGTGTAATGGATCTGGTTGTTGACTGATTATCCATATAATATTGGCAGGTTACGGAGCCGAGAAGATGGTGGGGCAAACGAAAAAGAAAGTTGCGGAGAAGGACGAGCCGGTGCGGCAGAACTTATTCACGACTGGCATCACAGCGGCTGAAGGCGAAGTTCAGCAAGACCGTACGGAGCAGGACAAAAAACCTCTATCCGTTGCTGACCTCCGTAATGCAAGTTATTTTGTTCTGATCATTGCTGCGATTTTTGTGATAAATGCCTTGGAGACCGGCAGCTATCGTACCCCGTGGCCAGTAGCGGTTATTGTTTCGCTGGTCGGGTTCTGGTTGTTGGCCTCCTCTTTTGTGAAGGCCAAGCGGGAAAGAACCGAGACCTGAATCTCTCTGCTCGTTTTGACGGTTTTTATAAGCGGAACAGCGTAATCGTTGTTCCGCTTCTCTATTTGGAGTTCCGTAAGTATTTAGGGGCTTAAGTGGTGGTTCAATTATTTCCGGTTTTCTGTTAGGATGTTAATCTCGTCGCTTTTTGACGAAAGTGGTAAATGTTTCTCCTGTAATTTTATTGTGAATCAAAATGGATACTAATTTATATAATCGGCAAAAACTTATTGAAAGCAATCCCCTGGTCTTTGAGGTGGCGCGTCAGTGCCGCCGCAAGTCGTCGGTGCGGACCAAACTCACCAAACTTTTCAGTCAAATGGAGTTGGAGGGTGCCCAGAAAGTTGAAGGCTTGTCGATAAGCTACATGGCCAGAGTCCGGGACTGCGCCCAGGTCTTGCGCAATATGCTCAAGAAAAGATCCGATGAGCTGGCCGGTTTCAGTTTCGCCCAGGCTATATTGGATATCGCCCGGGGAGTGGAGCGGGCCGATCTGAGCCGGGCCTTCTATGCCGATATCTACCATATCCTCAATGGTATGCAGGGCAAGGGCTCAAGCAATGCCTTGGAAGATATTTACTTCACTCCCTTTGAGGATCTTTCCGGTCGGGATGCCGCAGTGGTTCGTTCCGGTCAGCTCGATAATCTGCGGGCCGAGGTTGATCGACGCATGGCGGGTTATGACCATGGTCTTCTGCCTGACGCTATAGAACGGCGCCAGAAAAGAACGGTTTTTATCCGCAGAATTCTGGGGGCTTCGGAGGAGGAGTGGGCAGACTGGCGCTGGCAGGTGGCCAATATCGTCAGCGATGTCTCGTTGCTTGAGCGGTTGGTCCATTTGAGCGATGCGGAACGGGAAGCGGTGGCCAAGGCCCGGCTGAATGGTCTGCCATTCGGAGTAACCCCTTACTATCTTTCCCTGATGGATGACGAGAACAGCGGCCGAGATAGTGCGGTCAGGGCTCAGGTTCTGCCGCCGATGGATTACGTTAATCAGGTCGTCAATACTACAGATACTTCAACTCTTGATTTCATGGGCGAAGAGGACACCTCTCCTTTCGATCTGATCACCCGCCGCTATCCGGCGATCTGTATCTTAAAACCGTTCAACACCTGTCCCCAGATCTGTGTTTACTGTCAACGTAACTGGGAAATCGATGACACCATGGCCAGCGGCGCTTTTGCCGGCATGGATCGCATCGATGATGCGGTAGAGTGGATCCGCCAGCATCCCGAAATTCACGAAGTGCTGGTAACCGGCGGCGATCCGCTGGCCATGGGGGATGGCGCGATCGAGGATATCCTGGCCAAGCTCGCCACCGTGCCCACTATTGAACGGATCAGGATCGGGACCCGAACCCTGGTAACGATGCCAACGCGGATGACCGATAAACTGGCCGATATCATTAGCAGCTTTCGGGTGCCCGGTCAGCGGATGGTGACGGTGGTTACCCATGTGCAACATCCCTATGAGATAACGCCCCAGCTGGTTGCGGCGGTTGATAAGCTGCGGATGAAAGGGATCCCGGTCTATAACCAGCTGGTTTATACTTTCTATGCCTCCCGCCGCTTTGAGGCATCTGCCTTGCGGCGCCAATTACTGCTGGCGGGGATTGACCCCTATTATACCTTCAACACCAAGGGCAAGGACGAAACTCTGGCCTATCGGGTGCCGATTGCCCGTCTCCTCCAAGAACAACAGGAAGAGGCCAGGTTATTGCCCGGTATGGAGCGCACCGATGAGGCGGTCTTTAATGTGCCGAGGCTGGGCAAGAATTATCTGAAGTCCGGGGCCCATCGAGATCTGCTTTCCATTCTGCCGGACGGTTCCAGGGTTTATGAGTTTTTTTCCTGGGAGAAGAATATCTCCAGCGCCATCAAGACCTATTGCACCCCGGATGTGCCGATTCTTGATTATCTCGAACGTCTTGACCAGATCGGCGAGAATGTGACGGATTACGATACGATCTGGTATTATTTTTAAGCTGGCGTAGCGAGCGGAGGGGGGAATTTTGTTCCACAATAAGGGACGGCTGCAGGCTTGCTTTGTCTATCCGGCGTCTCGACTTGTGAAATTTCCGGGCTAAGATGCGGCCAGCAAGCTTTGTACTTTACGGCGGATCTCCCCATACCGTAAATGTCCACACAGACCAAATCCAGAGAGCTGCCTCACCTTGTGGCGGCTGAATAAGGGGACGTGGATCCCGGCGAGAAAACGGCAGCAACTTTCCGGGGATAAGGGCTGATCCGTTTTTGCCGCCAGATGCTGAGTCAGTGCGGTTAAAATAGTGCTGAGCTGCACATCCTCCGGCCATTGCGGTTCCTGTGAATATTCCAGCCTGGCCACTTGACCCCGGCAAACCGAGCAATGGCCGCAGGCCTCAGGCGTTTGCCCATCGCCAAAATAGAGGGAAAGGTTATGGCTGAGGCAGCGGTCCAGCTCAAAAAAACGCACCAGGGCCGCGATTCGTTTGATCTCTTTTTGCTCCTTATCAGCAAAATAATGGTGCAGGTTCTGCGCCAGGGCCGGATCGGCCAGTGGTGTTTGTCTGACTCTGAAAACCTCGGTCATCCGTTTGGTTTCCAGTGCTATCAGCTGCTTTTGCTGCAAGTAGTCCAGGGCCGCCACCACCCTATTGCGTTCGCAAGAATAGTCCTGCAAAAGCGTCGCAAAATCCAGGTTACCCCATATTTTTTTAAATTGGGTGTGGGCAAAAATAGCGGCCAGAAACGCCTGCCGCTCCCCCTCGAACATGGCCAGGATTTCTCCCTGGGGCAGGAGAAACTTGTATCTAAACTCGGCAAAATAGGAGTGCCTCGGTTGCAAGACCCCGAGCAATTCCAGTTGCACCAACATGGTTTTCAGGGGCAGCTGCCTAATATTGCTGGCATTGGCCAGGCCGGTCAGCTGCAACTCCCACTGGCCGTCCTGGCATTCCTCGCGAATAATATTTAATACATATTCAATGCCGCTCAACTCCGGCGTGTCACCAAACACGAAATTTTCTACGGTATTAATGCCATCCAGATTGGCCAGGATCGTACAGTTTGACGGCAGTCCATCGCGTCCGGCCCGGCCGATTTCCTGACTGTAGCTTTCGATGGATTTGGGCAGATCATAGTGAATAACAAAACGGATATCGGCTTTATCAATGCCCATTCCAAAGGCGATGGTCGCTACCACCACCTGGGTCTTGGCCGCCATAAAATCAGCCTGGATCTTTTGCCGTTTTTCATCGTCAAAACCGGCATGATAAGCCTGGGCATTAATCTGGTTCTCACCAAGAAATGCTGCCACTTGCTCGGCGCTTTTTTGCAGGGTCACGTAGACAATGCCGGGGCCGCTTTGCGGTTGGATCAGCTCCAACAACCGCGAGTTTTTATCCGCAGTTGAGACCGGTAGCACGGCGAGATCCAGGTTTGTTCGATAAAACCCCGTTTGGACGATGTGCTGTTCCGCAATGGCAAATTTACCGGCCATATCTTTTTTTACTTTCTCGGTGGCCGTGGCCGTCAGCAACAACACCAGGGGGATATTCAACTCCTGGCGGTAAATGGGTAATTTCAGATAATCAGGGCGAAAGTTATGACCCCATTCTGAAATACAGTGGGCTTCATCCACCACCAGCATAGACACGGCTACCGAGTTGATAAACAACCGGAATCGTTCATTTTTGAAACGCTCCACCGACACCATAAGAATCTTGACCTTGCCGGCCCGCACCTCGGCCATCACCCCTTGGCTCTCCTCAGCCGTCAGGGTGGAATCGATGCTCGCTGCAGTTATGTCTTGTTGGGCAAGAAACTCCAGCTGGTCTTTCATCAAGGCCAGCAGCGGTGAGACCACCAGGGTTAAGTGGGGTAAATGCAAGGCGCTCATCTGGTAGCACAGGGACTTGCCCGAACCCGTGGGGAATATCGCCAGCGAGGAGTCCCCGCCCAAGAGCTGGCTGATTGTTTGCTCCTGACCAGGCCGAAATTGGTCAAAACCGAAATGCTGTTTAAGTGAAGTCTGGAGATCGCTACCCATTTTGATTTCCCTTGTAATGGCTGCGGAGAGCTGGTGCCGTGGGTTTTGTAAACTGACTTTGAGTGTTCTAACTACCCCATTCTAGCGGGTTTACTTTATAAAACCCCTGTAGTTCATGATAAAGCTCAGGATGTTTTTCTTGCAGTTGGGCCGGTTTTTCGAAAAAGGTTTCGGTGGCGACTGCAAAAAACTCGGCCGGATTGGTGGCCCCGTACTTATCCAGCACGCTCTTCTGCCCTTTTCTTGTCTTATATTGGAGCCGCGCGTATTCTTTTGCAAAAACCTGGGACCAGGCCGAGTAGGCCGAACGAATCTCAAGGATGGGCGCCCCGTCACCCCTGCCATCCTCCTGATCAAGTTGATGGGCAAATTCATGCATCGCCACATTATGGCCGTCCCGGAAATTTAGCGCCCCTTTTTTAACACTGTCCCAGGCCAGAACAACCGCGCCGTGATGCCATGATTCACCAAGACGAGCAGATGAGCCCGCTGGCTGGATGTCTAAACTGGGCCGGGTGCCGACCACATAGGTGCCGGGATAAACCAGGATGGAATAAAGGTTCGGGTAGCAGTCGCACCTTCGATTAAGCAGGAGCAGACAGGCCTGAGCAGCAATAGTCACCTTGATTTCGTCGGTCAGGCTAAGCCCACCGCAGCCTTCAAAGGATTTTTCCCCAATGAATATTCTGATATAGTCCCGGAGCTGTTGTTGGAGCTGGGGCGGCAATCTTTGATAGGGCGGTAGATTCTCTTTAAGGATTACCGACCACTCCGGCGGAAAGGGTGCGCTCAACAATACCCTTCTTTTATGGTGGCGGCGGGCCGCAGCAAAAAATCTGAAGGCCCAGATCACTGCTCCGGTGCTTATGAAAAAAAGGATAAGTTTCATTGTGGGCTATTTTGTATTAAAGCGGTCAAATTCTTTGCTTAATCTTTCAGCGAGACCTTTTTGCTCTTTCAGCCTTAATAATTCAATCGCACATTCTGCGGTACTTAAGCCAGCGACGATTTGATTGCGCCGTAATTTATAACGCGATGGTTCCTTAATGGCTAAACTCACCCGACTTGCCCTCTGCAGGTATGGGCTTCGATTGAACATCTTTCTGGCCTCTTGCCAGGTCGCGTCCAGGAGCAAAAACTTGTTGAAGTCCTGGCATGATTCTGCGGGACTATTGCCTCCATCAGGGTAGAGCAGGGCAATCTCATCGCAATCAACTAGTTTGATGATCTCTGCGGATGGCTCAGTCCTCTGCCAAACGACTATTTCCACGGTGGCGCCCAGGCATTCTTGAACAATTCTGCCGGTGTTAGTTGCCTTATTCAGTTCTCGTTCATGGGTCAGCAGATATATTTTCATTATGGATCTGTTTCTGAATTTAATAAGATACGGGGCCGCTCAATCCGCGCCCTTTTATTGCAGTGGGTATTTTTCCTGAAATAGTTGAAAGGCAATTGGCTCGGTGTTCCGGTAGCCTATTCTCTTTCTTCTCGCTTCATCCAGGAGATGGTATCTGACGGTAACTTCCAGGGTCGTCTCTCTTGCCCTGTGGGACCTGTCCCAGCTAAAACTATAGGTCCGCGGTTTGTCTTTGGCCAGCCCCTGTATTTGTTAAGGAGAGTGTTACTGTCCTGCCGCCAGTGGTCTGCCGGTCGACATCGGCCTCAATTTTGAGGGCATCCCGGACCATTTCCTGGTCATGCCCTCCCCGCCAGAGATGCATGCTCCCCAGCCACTCTTGGTAAATATCCGGATGGCAGACACCACACTCACTGGCCAGAGGGGTTTCCAGCCCGGCAGGTACGATCATCTCCATAGGCAGGGCGAATTCATCACCGACTACGAAAATATTTATGGGTCGCACCATCCGCCAGGCAAAAAAAACCGTTACAAGCCCGACCACGAGCAGAAGCACTTTGTTTCGCGCTGAAGGTCCCATTGGAACCATTTAAACTCGCATTACCCGAATGGTCAAGAAAGTCAGAGGATGAGTGGTTAAGCGCTGGTTGCGAATGCCCCTGAGCCGCGGCGCTATTATGATTGGATCAGGGCCAATAACTGGTCAAAGGTATCGATAAAGTAATGGGGGGTGGTCTGACCCGGGCTGTTGGGGTTTTCAGTGTTTACCCCATAGTGCAAGCCCTGTTCGGTCAGGGCCTTGTACTTTTTCATTTTACCGGGATGTTTGGCGCTTGGCCGCTCTTTCTCCGCAAGCAACCCCAGGCCCACCAGGATCTTGTTGGCCTTGACGGCTGAGATCGCAACGTCTTTTGATTTCAGCAGGTTGGTTATTGAATCGGTATTTGCCACAAAAGCCTCGCTCCTCGTTCTCGGGGGGAAATAATCGGTTCCGGCCAGCCACTAACTAGCGTTCTGGACAACGGCCCGGCCGGTAGCTGATAACATTTTTATCACTACAGGCCGAGCAGCCATTGCTGTAAGTTTTATTTTCGGTGGTCGGGCACGGCGTAGTTACACACCTGATCCCTGTATCCCTGGTTGCACAGACAGGGTTGTAATCGTGGGTGCAGATCTGGGGGCGCGGTTCAAGGCAGGCCACCGATTCATGGCCGGCAGCAGTTGCTTCTACGGCAATTGTGCCGCTACAGCTTGATGTTGTCAGCGCCAGCAACAGGAGCGGGAATAATTTACAATTCATAACAACCAACTTAAGCCCATTTTCCCCATAGTTTCAAGAAGTCTTCCTGGTTCCTTCCTACTTTTTTGCTGACTAGGGGTAAGGGTTCTGCTGTCCGTTCCTTTTGTTATTAGTGGCCGAACCATAGATTATGAGCATGGTCCGCAGACACTTGTTGGCAACATCATCAAGCCAGTGGCCCGGATAAACTGCCCGGCTTTGGCCATGAAAAAACCTGCGGCCAGTAAGATGGGCAAGTGAGAGAGTTGTATTATCCATTGAGAGTGAAACCTTTGGCCATGGGAGATTGTCTGTTTGTTGCTCGCCAGGCCGCCTGATACTGGAAACTGAAAGTGAAGAGGGGCAAGCAGCCATCCATTATAAAGCTGAGTTGAGCCGCTCGTCGGCTCTCAAACGAAACTTATGCCCTTGCGGTATAAATGATATTTTATAATGCCTTAATTGTAGCATACAGCAGAAATGTTCACGCCAATTTCTCAGGCCTTAAGTAATTTCAGCTCTCCATATTAACTATTTTCTTCCCTATTCAGTAATAGTTGTTATTGTTTCTTTCTGGTTTCACCGGAAAAAATTATGGGTGCATCTCAGAATAGCTTAATTTATATCGGTGATGGGTCCGGGCGGCAGTGGTCACAAGAAAGGCTTACTTCCCCCACCCCTGCACCATGTGCTGTCTCATTAATGATCTGTGGGGACGTCTTTTTCCCCAACTCCGGTTGCATCGTATGAAGTTTTTCACTCTCATTATCCTCGCCATTCTTGGCGCCTCTTCTCTGGCTTCGCCGCTCTTGGCCCAAGAGCCCCTGGCTGAGGCAACAAAGCCGGTTTTGCCGGCCAGTCACCCGGAAGAGAAATGGGGGATCGGTTTCGGGGTCAGAGTTGCCTCAAATCCCTATGTGGCCGGAGATTCTGTCCTTGAAGATGTGTTTCCCCTGCTTTATTACGATAGCCGTTATCTATATCTCGACGGACTGGAGGCAGGTTTCAAACTCCGCACGGCAAAAGACTGGCGCTTAAACCTCCTGGCCCGCTGGCGTTTTATCGATGTGCCCGAGGCCTATAATAGCCAGATCGATAGCGATGTTCTGGACTGGGGTTTCAGATTTCATTACCAACCGGACCAGACCCCCATCTATATTGAGGTTGATCTTCTGGCCGACGAGAGCCAACGTCTTTCATCTACCCTGAAATCAGGGCTGGAAATGGTAAGCGGCAGACTGGAGTGGGATCCCTATGTGGCCCTGCGGCTGAAAGATTCACGTTTTAACGATTACTATTATGGTCTGGCCACGGATAGTGTCGGCTCGGGCACGGATATATCTCTGGGTATTGAAGGCCGCTACTATCTGGGTAATGACCTCTACCTCCAGGGTTCCCTGGCGTTGACCTGGCTTGATGAGGCAGCCCGCATTTCTGTTTTTGTCGATGATGGGATCCAGCAGAATATCATCTTTGGTTTAGTCTACCGAAATGACCGGCGCCAGCGGCTTAAATCCTCGATTGACGCAAAGCCCTACCTGCGGCTGGTCCATGGCTGGGCGACGCCATCCGACACAAAAGATATTATCACTTTTAACAATAGGGATGATGACAAGGATAATAAGCTGCTCTCGTTATTCTATGGTCACCCTCTCTCCGATGAGTTGTTCGGCTTGGCCCTGAAGACATATCTGACCCCCGGTTTTGTCTGGCATTGGCAGTCTGATGTCCAGGACTCCGGTCAGGAATTTGTCCTGGCCATCAAGAACTATTACACCTTTGACTGGCCCAGTGAGTGGCGGGTCGGGTTGGGCACTGGGTTCTCATATGCAGCCAAAGTCTCCTACATCGAAGAGGTCGAAATGGCCCAAAAAGGTTATGAAAATATAAAATGGCTCCTCTACTTGGATTTTTCCCTGGAGATGAACCTGGGAAAACTTTTCCATCTTGGCGCCATGGACGATATCTGGCTTGGTTACTCCCTCCACCATCGCTCCGGCATCTTTGGCGCCTCATCCATGTTCGGTCGCATCAAAGGCGGCAGCAATTACAATACGATCTCCCTGCAGTATCATTTCTGATAAATTCTTGTCTGTACTCGCCCCCCCTTCCTACAGGAGATCGAGGGGGCTCTGCAGATTATTAATGTCCCTCTGCATCACATGGGTGTAGATTTCGGTGGTCTTGACATCGGCATGACCGAGTAGTTTCTGCAAAGTCCGGATGTTGACGCCATTTTCGAGCATGTGGGTAGCGAAAGAATGGCGCAGGGTGTGGACCGTCGTTCTTTTGTTTATCCCAGCGTTTCGAGCTGCCCGCTTGACCGCCTTCTGCAGTCCGGACTCAAGAACATGATGCCGCATCTCCTTGCCGGATCTAGGATCGATGGAGCGGTTTTTTGCCGGAAACACATATTGCCAACCGATCTCAGTTGCAGCCGACCGATATTTTCTGGCAAGGGCCTCCGGCAAATAGACTTCCCCGAAACCTTCATCCTTGTCCCGCTGATGAATCTCAATCGCTCGTTCGACCTGGCCCTGAAGTGCTTTCGAGATATTTACCGGCAACAGGGTAGTCCGGTCTTTCCCCCCTTTCCCGTTCCGGACGTAGATGGTCCTGTTACCGAAATCAACGTCCTGAATGCGCAGCCTGATACATTCCAGTAGCCGAAATCCCGTACCGTAGATCAATTTTGCCATCAAAGCGTGAATGGCGCTCATCTGCTTAAGCAGGCGACTGACCTCCTCCTTGGTCAGAACTGTCGGTGGTCTTGGTGTTCTTTTGGACCGGACCGGCGAAATTCCATCGCCGAGTTCCTGATCCAGCACCTCCCGGTAAAGAAAAACTAAGGCGTTCAGGGCCTGACGCTGGGTAGATGCTGCAACCTTACCGTCTGTAGCCAAGTGTGACAGGAACCGCTCAACGTCTTTGGAGCCAAGATCTTTGGGGTGAACCTTTTTATCGAAGAAGCAAATGTATCGCAGAATCCAGTGGCAATAGCTCTGTTCTGTGCGATAGGCATAATGATAATACCTGAGAGTCTCCCGCACCTGGTCCATGATTTTCAATTTGGGATCTGGTTGAAACTTTCTCTTGTTTTCCATGTTAACTGTGATAATATCCTAATAAGTGGATTCATTCAACCGAAAATCCAATAAGTGGACGATATTTTCCAGATCACAGTCTTAATATGCAGATAGGTGGAAAATCTGGATATATATAAAGGTGATATCATGGACTTTGTCCATTTATTAACAATGTTATACCTCAAAAAAATATGAGCAAATTTATAGTCACATCAATATTTATCTTGGCTGCATGTTCTTCTGCATATGCGGAGGAATTGAGGCTATTTGATATCAAGTCATTTTGCCGAATGCCTGTATCTGTTGCCAAAAAGAATTTGCCTGTTGCTATCGAAATGTTTGAAATAGAGAAAACCGAAAATCCCAAATATGGCCATGAGGAAGTATGGTCAATTCAAGATGAAAAAGCATTAAAGAACCTTGGCTTAACCACGCTCAAGATTGAAATTCACCAAAGCCAAGTCCAAAGTGTTCTGTTCAAAATAGCTAATGAAGAATTATCAGATACTGAAGCATTTACAAATAACTTGAGGCGATCTGGTTTAGAAGTGGGTGATCTTGAAAAATTAATGTCTGAACATCGCGTAAATAGTGCAGAAGGGTTTCCTATACGCATACTCGGAAGCGGTGATTACTATCAATGTTTTGAGTATCATGCTGGTCATTAATAAAAGAATGTATAACAAAAAAATCAAGCGGGACTGCGTGGCCTGAGGCCTCTTGCCCCTTATTTAAAACGTTATACGTCAAAAAAGACAAATAAGGAGACTTAATTAATGACGACTATTAAATATATTGCCTTGATCTTGTTGCTGTTAGCGCCAGCATCTATCTATGCGGACCAATCAAACACTGAAAACATATATGGTGACTTAAACCTAGAAAGCATTTATGAGGGTGAGCCGAAAGCGGGAGAGCGTTTTTTCCAAGAACTAACTTATGACAATTCAGTTGGATCTCTGAGAGATATCAGAAAAGCATTGGAAAAGCCCAAATCAATAGGTTTTGAAGCACGGATTGGGCTTGATATGAAACATTACATTGTGCTGTTTACTTTGATGAAACAGAACTATGTTATTAGCAAACTTGATTACGATATTGCAAAATACAAATTAAAACAAAATGAAATCAATGAATCTATACTGAATCAAAGAAAAGAGAAGTACATCAAAGCAAAACAAGATTTTGAGAACTATTATAATGCCATCAAATTCGGAGAATAATTTAACAAAATTACGTATAACCA
>JBDLJC010000070.1:0-13258 GCA_039714535.1 Thermodesulfobacteriota bacterium
TTGGGGGCACCAAATATTACCACGAAATGCCATGAAGCTCAATTATTTCAATGTGTTACAGTGTGATTGTCCTGCTTGTTACTTTTGCAAAAGGCTCTAATGGCACGCCGGCGATGGTACCTGCTGACCAACTTCAGAACAAAGGCAAGCGATATTATTTTCTCGATACCATTAAACTTGGCGAGAGTGAGATCTTCGTTTCACCATTCGATCTTAATATCGAAAACGGCAAAATCGAAAAACCACTGAAGCCAATGATCCGGTTCGGCGCACCTGTTTTTAATAATGACAAGAAAAAAGTCGGGATCATAGTCCTTAATTATTTGGGAGTCGACCTGCTGAAGGATCTTGATGTTGAGCAAGGTAAGATCATGCTTGCCAACGCTCAGGGCCACTGGCTTAAAGGACTCCGTCCTGATGATGAGTGGGGCTTTATGAGCCGGGAAAGCGTCGGGAAAAATATGCATAACCGCTTTCCCGATGCCTGGCAGCAGATCAAAGATGATCACGCAGGTCAGTTTTATACTGAAAACGGCCTTTTCACCTATTCCACCATCAAGCCTCTCCGGGTTGGCATGAGGTCGAGTCTAGGCTCTTCGGATGCGTACGTCGATAACAGCACGCCAGAAATAACTCCAAACAAATATTTCTGGAAGATAATTGTCAGGTTGTCTCCCGAGTTTCTCGCTGGTCAGAAACATGAAATACTCGCAAAGTTTGTTGTAATGAATGGTGGTTTGCTTCTGCTGATGGCGGCAGGATGCTTTTTCATCACCAATGAATTTCAGAAAAGAAAGAAAGCCGACCAGAAACTTCGTCAGACAAAAGCAACCCTGCAGAGTGTATTCAACAGTGCTATTCCAACCTGTGTAACGAATTTTAACTATGAGATAATCCTGGCAAACGATGCATACAACAAGGCTTTCAATTCAGGAATAACAGACCCTCAGGGGTTTCCGGTAAAGTGTTGCGATTCACGCCCTGGACACAGTTGTAAAACTGAAAGTTGCCCGCTGCTACGAATAGCAGACGGTGAAAATGAAGTGACATGTGAGACAACCAGAACGAACAACAACGAAAAGGATCAGCATTTTATCGTTACTGCTCGTCCCTTATATAATGCCGAAGGAGAGCCCGCAGGTGTAGTTGAAAGTTTCCAGGACATAACGGAGCTGAACCGGCTGGAAAAAGAAGTGAAAACCTTGAGCGGTTTCCTGCCCATCTGCGCCAACTGTAAAAAAATTAGGGACGACCAAGGCTACTGGAACCAGATCGAGGCCTATGTCAGCAGTCACTCAGAAGCCAAATTCAGTCATGGAATATGCCCCAACTGCATAAAGGATCTTTATCCGGAATATTACGATGACTTATATCAGGGCAGCAACGAAGATCAATGAGTTGGGTGGCATCGGTTTTCATGCGACCCTGCCGCAATAATAGATTCTTGGTGTATATGATTTAGCTCCGTCGTCTACTCGATGATTTAGGTTAGGTTGGAAGTGTTAATATATCAAGATAGAGATTGGCCACTCAACAACCTGGCTCCGGACGGTATTAAGTGGCCAATGCTATCTAGCGTTATGAGTGATTCAACATTGGATAAAATTTGCATTGACTCTGGCAGGCTTTAATTTTCTCTATGTAAACCCCTTGCTTTCCTCCCCGTAGAATTAATTTTTATGGCTCTATATGAAACTCAGCTAGAAAACTCTTGAAACCTTGCCCACGTTTAGATGACGACGTTTTCACGCAATAACTTCTTGCAGGGCTGGGAGCCAATAATAGCCACGAAAAACAGCTCCAAGCTGAGTATTGTATAGAACCATATTAATTTTTTGGACAACCCGTACTACATTGTAGCACCAGTATAACCTTGGTTTTCAATGGGGGGAATTTATGTATTTTAATTGCACCAACGAACTGGCAATAAGGAAGATTCCGCGCAGGAAGCCGTAAAACCCCCATTTTTTATAGCGTTATTTTTGTCTGTTTGCTTGACAGGGGGATGGTTTCTTGAGGTAATTAAGTTATGCGGGGTTCAGAAAAATTACGGCTGAACCGGTTTTGTCGATCGCGAAAGGGGGTCGTTAAGCATCTCAAGGGACGACTTGTGAACCCAAACCTCTGGTGACGAGGATGACAAGGTATTTTGGCGGCATTGCCATAGGTTTTGTTTCCTGCTGGCTCCTGTTTTTTCCCATAGCCGAGAGTGTTTTAGCGGCGGATTATCAACGGGCCCGGCTTGACATGGTCCGGGCGCAGATTGCGGATCGGGGTGTGCGGCATGAGTCTACCTTGGCGGCGCTTCGCAAGGTGCCCCGTCATAAATTCGTGTCGCAGAAAATGCTTCCTTATGCCTATCAGGACAGGCCTCTTCCCATCGGTTACGGTCAGACCATCTCGCAACCTTATATTGTCGCTTTTATGACCGAACTGCTACAGCCCGGGCCGGACTTTCGGGTTCTTGAAATTGGTACTGGCTCCGGGTACCAGGCTGCAGTTTTGGCCGAGATAGTGGATCAGGTTTATACCGTCGAAATTATTGGGAAATTGGCCGAGCAGGCCAGGGAAAGACTTAAGGCTGATTACCCCAATGTCACTGCGATCAATGGTGACGGCTATTATGGTTGGGAAGATGCGGCGCCATACGATGCCATTATTGTTACCGCAGCGGCGGAATTTATCCCGCCTGCCTTACCGAAGCAGTTGAAGGAGGGGGGGAAGATGATCATTCCGGTCGGTTCACCTTTTGGCGCGCAGTGGCTGACGTTGATCAGCAAGGAAGGGGGCGTTTTGACCACCCAGCGTCTTTTGCCCGTAAGGTTTGTGCCTTTTACGCGCAAGTAAAGGGGGCCTTCGTATATAAGGGTTAAGAAATAACCATGATGGACACCAGCCATAGACGAACGGGAGGGGCTCTTTTCTTGTTGTCAATCGGCATTACGGCCCATCAAATTGCCCTGATGCAGATTCTCTCCTATGTCCAATGGTACCACTTTGCCTATATGGTGGTGGCTTTGGCCCTCTTGGGCTTTGGCGCCAGCGGCACCTTTTTCGCCCTCTGGCGGCAACAGCTCCTGGCAAACAGCACCAGGCTTCTGCCAATTTTAATGCTGGCTTGCGGTTTGGGTCTGGCTCTGGCGACAATCCCTTCTTCCCCGGGGCCTTTGCGCTTCGATCTCTATCTGCTGTTTGTTGAACCTAGTCAGATTCTCCGTCTGATCACCGCCTGTCTGCTGTACAGCCTGCCGTTCTTTTTCGGCGGTTTGGCCATTGCTCTGGCCCTGACCGCCGGCATCAAACGCACCGGTTTTCTCTACTTTGCCAATCTCAGCGGTTCCGGCGCCGGCGGTTTGATCGGTCTGGGACTGACAACCATGTTCTTACCTGAACAATTGCCCCCGTTGATTGGTCTTTTTCCCGTTGCTGCCGGTCTGCTTCTGCTTCCCTGGCGCAATTGGGGCCAATCGCTGTTCACGGTTGTGTTGCCGCTTGGCAGCTGTCTGATTCTCTTTTTTTGGCCCCCGCAATTGCTCCCATCCCAGTTCAAGGACATAAGTCGCATTATGAACCTGCCGGAGGCCGAAATCCTTGTGCGGCACCCCAACCCCCAGGGCTTAACGCAGGTCGTGGCCGCCAAGGCATTACGGCAGGCGCCCGGTCTTAGTTTCCAGTATCAGGGCTCGATTCCCAATTACGCCGCCGTTCTGCTAAATGGCGACGCCTATGGTTCCCTGGCTCCGGCGGCCAGTGAACGTCCTGCCCTGCTTGATTATTCCACCGAGGTTCTCGGTTATTTGCTGACCAAGCCCAATGACGTCTTGCTCTTACAACCTCGAGGTGGAGATCCGATTGTGCATGCCCTGATCCGGGGTGCGAAAAGAATAATCGCCGTAGAACCACACCATGAGGTCAATCGGTTATTGGCACAGGGTGTGGCTGGATTTGCCGGTTACGCATCGTATCGTCAAGTGAAACTTCTCCAGACCGACCCCCGTGCTTTTCTTGCTGAAACCGCGGAACAGTACGATCTTATTCGCTTGCCGATGGTGGGCGCCTTCGGCAGTAACATCGGTCTTTATGCCTTAAGTGAACAGTTCTTGCTGACCCGGCAGTCGTTTGAGTTGGCCTGGCAGAGGCTTAAGCCGGATGGGGTTATGATGGTCAGCGTCTGGATGGATTATCCGGTGAAAAATCCGTTAAAGCTCCTGGCCACGTTAATCGAAACTGTTGATAATCGTGCGGGGCTGAACAGCTCGCGTCAGCATATCGCGGCCCTGCGCAGTTGGGGAATGGTAACCTTTGCTCTCAAAAAAACACCGGTTACCGGGCAAGATACTAGGGAGATCCGTAAACACAGCGCTGAACTTGGTTTCGATCCCCTTCTGCTGCCGGATATCCGGGCAGCAGAACAGGCACGATTCCATAGATTGCAGGACGGGCAGTTTTTTCGGAATATTGAGATGCTATTTACGGAGAGGCGTCAGCAATTATACCAAAGCTACGAGTTCAACATCACTCCTGCCACGGACAACCAGCCGTATTTTTCCCAGTTCCTGCGTTTCAGCCGTCTGGCCTATCTGGCTGAGTTGCTCTCGCTCCGCCAGCTGCCCTTTTTTGAAATGGGCTCGTTTATTCTCGCTATTACTCTGATTATCCTTGTTCTATTGGCAATCGTCCTGATTATTCTGCCGCTCTTTCGCCTCGGCTGGCATCGAGCTGGCTCTTCCCGGACATTTGTTTATTTCGGCGGTCTGGGGTTGGGCTATATGATGCTCGAGATCGTTTTTATCCAGGGGCTTACCCTGTTTCTCGGGCATCCGCTTATGGCGGCGGCGACCGTGCTTTGCGCTTTGTTGTTTTTTTCGGGACTCGGTAGCCTCTACTCCGAAAGAATCTCCCCGCAGCCGGCTAACATCAGGCTGATTGCCGGTCTCGTCTGCCTGGGCATTGTTCTTTATGGGATCATCCTGATTCGGGTGGGTGGGCTTCAGTATTTCGGTAATATTGAACTGCGAATTTTTACAGCAGCGCTGGCTATTGCGCCCATCGGTTTTATTCTGGGTATGCCTTTTCCTCTGGGGTTACGACGGTTGTATAAAGAGTTTCCTGAGCAGATCCCTTGGGCCTGGGGGATCAACGGCTGCTTTTCCGTAATTGGCCCGGCCCTGGCCACCGTGGTTGCAGTGCAATCGGGTTTTCAGATGGTATATGTCCTGGCTGCCTCGGCCTATTTTCTGGCTTTATGCAGCGTGCGGGCGATAAGTGAGAGGAGATAAGGCGCTTCCGGGGGATTACCGTCTGTCTGGCCAATAATAAAGAAGGATGTTTCTATTCGTTGATGCCATCGGTGATACTCTCGCAGCTAAGCGAAGACTGTGACGCCATCAACAATCAATGATTGAATCGATCTTCGCAGGAAAGCAGGACGTCCTTCTTGGCATCGGTCAATACCTGTTTGGCCCTGTCGATGTCTTCGGCGATCTGTTTTGACAATTCCTCCGGACCGGAGAATTTTTGTTCATCCCGCAAAAAACGGAGCAGATTGACCTTGATCGGTTTGCCGTAGATATCCTGGTTGAAATCGAAGATGTGGGTCTCGGCCGAGATCCCGCCATCGGGGTCGTTATCGGCAAAGGTCGGGTTGCGGCCGATGTTCAGGACGCCGCCATAGCATTTTCCCCCATAGGTGACCTGGGTCACGTAAACGCCGTGTTTAGGGCAGAGGTCTTCCGGGGCTATACGCAGGTTGGCGGTGGGGAAGCCGATCAGCGAGCCGCCACGTTGTTTGCCGACCTTGACCTCACCTCTGATCTGGTAGAAACGGCCCAATAATCTCCTAACGTCCCGCATCCGGCCTTCTTTGATCAGTTCCCTGATCTTGGAGCTGCTGACCAGCATATCGTCGACATGGTAGGCCTTAACCACAGAGACATTAAAACCCTCTCCGGCCCCTTTGCCTTTAAGGAACGAGATATCCCCCTGCCGGCCTCGGCCGAAGGCGTAGTCGTAGCCCACCACCAATTCGGTGATGCCGACCTTTTCCAGTAGTTTGTCGACGAAGGTATCGGCCGTGGTGGCAGCTAGTTCTTTGGTGAACGGCAGGACTATCAGGATATCGATATCGGCCATCTGGATCAGTTCTGCTTTCTGCTCGGAGGTCGAGATAAGCTTGATGCCGATCTCCGGTCTGACCACCTGCAGGGGGTGAGGGTCGAAGGTGATGGCGACACTGGTGCCCCGGTGGCGATAGGCCTTGCTGACCACTTCGCTGAAGAGAATCTGGTGACCCAGGTGAACCCCGTCGAAATTGCCGATGGTCACAAAGGGTCTGACCGGTTTGGTGGTTATCTCGTCAAGACTGCGATATAGTTTCATAGTATGATTGTTCCAGTAGCTGACAGGTTTAATGCAACATAGTGAAAAGCGGTGGATCGGTAAACAAAAAAACCTTGACAAAGTGACC
Source organism: Thermodesulfobacteriota bacterium (assembly GCA_039714535.1). Taxonomy (GTDB): domain Bacteria; phylum Desulfobacterota; class Desulfobulbia; order Desulfobulbales; family JAGXFP01; genus JAGXFP01. The sequence continues at coordinate 6,467 of JBDLJC010000070.1, forward strand.
CGTAAATATTTAAAGTCGCCTCTCGATGTGCCGAAGTGGCGGAATTGGTAGACGCGCTAGGTTCAGGGTCTAGTGGGGGTTTCCTCGTGGGAGTTCAAGTCTCCCCTTCGGCACCATCGTTTCTTTTTTTTCTCTCCCGAATTACTTCATTTATTCTCCGGTATATGCTTGCAGTTGCCCGGCTTCGTGATTACTCAATTACTCATGTCCAATTGCATTGTCTCTTGTTGCCCGATTAGATACCATCACCGGCAGGCCGAGTTTTTAACTGGCTTTAATGCTTATGTCAAGACAGCCATCGCTGGTTGCTGTCCTGGCATTGGTGTTTCCCGCGCCACTGGCTTGTGGTTTGACTGTGAATAACCCTGACGATGAATATGTCCCTGTGGGAACAACCCGCAGTCGTTACCAGGCCGAACTCTGGGCGTTGGTTCTGCTTTCGGCGGGGATTGCGAATATCACCGAACAGCCGGCCGCGGATTATGTGGTCATGGTGGGTGCTGCGCAGGCGGAACGAGCTCAATCCGAGCTCAGTCATTTCGCGAGGGAAAATCGGGATTGGCCACCTCCCAGGAATCTACCGGTAAGGGCAGAGGGTGAGACAGGGGAACAACCGCCTACGGTTCTCTTGATGGGCGGCCTCTTGGCCTTTTATCTGATTACCGGCTCTTTTGCCGGAGACAGTGAGTGGTTTAGCCAAGGGGCTGTTAATTCCCGGGCTATCCTTGAGGGCGGCGAGTGGTGGCGGTTGATAACGGCCTTGACCCTGCACGCCGACCCGGTCCATCTTTTGGGCAATATCTGTATCGGCGGGATGGTTATTCATTTCCTCTGCCAGATGTTCGGCTCCGGCAGGGGCTGGTTTATGTTGATCCTGGCCGGTACGGTTGCCAATCTGACCAATGTCCTTGCCCGGGGGCCTGGCCATATCTCGGTAGGTTTTTCCACGGCGGTTTTTGCTGCTGTCGGCCTTCTTTGCGGGGGGCAGATGAACCAGCTGAATCTGCGGTCCGTTCTGTTGCCGTTGGGGGCCGGAGTGGCCCTGTTAGCCATGCTTGGCTCTTCGGGACAGAGAACGGATCTGGGCGCCCACCTGTGGGGCTTGGTCGTTGGCCTGCTGTTGGGGGTGGCTTGGCGCTGGTTGTACAATAAGTTTCGTCTTGAGTCGCGATGGGGAAAACAGACCTATCTTCTGGCGGTTACCATCCTGGTCATTTGGTTGGCCTGGATTAAGGCTCTCGCGGCATAAAAAAAGAACTTGTAATGGCGGAGTAAATTTGCGAAGGTTGTCTATGTTTAAAAAAACAATTCAAAATAAAAAAGGTTAACAAAATGGCATGGGAAGACGAACAAAACCCCTGGGGTAAGAAGCAAGGGCCGCAAACCCCTGAAGAATTAATAGCTTTACTTATCCAGAAGATCAAAGATGCTTTCGCTGGTGGTGGCGGTAGTGGTGGTAACGGTGGAGGTGGTGAAGGCGGTGCCGGCAATTCCTCTACTGCTAGTTCTGGTCTTGGTAAGATGGCCATGGTAATTATTGTCATCTTGCTGCTCAGTATGGCCAATTCGGCCTATTTCACCATCAAACCCGGTGAGCAGGGAGTTGTCCTGCGTTTCGGTAGGACCCTGAAGACGGTAGGCCCGGGCCTTAATTTCAAGATTCCGATGGTAGATCAGGTCATTAAGGTTGATGTTAAAAACGTCAACAAGGAGGAATTTGGCTTCAGGACTATTCGGGCTGCGCAGCGCAGTCAGTATGATAACCGAGGCTTTGATGAAGAGTCCTTGATGTTGACCGGAGATAAAAACGTTATCGATGTTGAGTGGATTGTCCAGTACAAGATCAAGGACCCGGTTGCCTATCTTTTCAAAGTCGACGATGTCAGGCAGGCGGTTCGGGATGTCTCGGAAACCAGCATCAGGCGGATCATCGGTAATATGGATTTTGATTTTGTCCTTGGTAATCGGGACGTACTGGCCGCTACCAGCGCCAGGGAGATGCAGAAGGAACTTGATCGCTATGAAAGCGGTATCGATATCGTCAAGGTTCAGCTACAGGATGTTAACCCGCCTGAAACTGTTAAGCCGGCCTTTAATGAGGTTAACGAGGCCGATCAGGATATGAAGCGGCTTGTGAACGAGGCTGAGGAACACTACAACCGCGAGATTCCCAAGGCCCGTGGCCAGGCCAAACAGGTTTTAGAGGAGTCCCATGGCTATGCGGTGCAACGGGTTAACCGGGCCGAAGGTGAGACTGCTCGTTTTAAGTCTATTCTTATCGAGTATACGCGGGCTCGGGAGGTTACCAGGAAGCGGATGTATCTGGAGACTATGCAGGAAGTTCTGCCCCGGGTGGAAGATATCTATCTGGTTGATAAGGGTCAGAAGTCGATCCTGCCGCTCCTTAATCTGAATAAAGCCATTAATAAGTAGTTTGAAACAGCTAAACAAACAGGTGTGAAACCGTGAATCTGGTAATGAGAACGATAGCAATAGTATTATTGTTGGTTGTGGCTGCTGTGGTGTGGAGCGGCTTCTACGTACTGCCCGAAGGATATCAGGCCGTAATAACCCAGTTTGGTAAACCGGTTGGCCAGCCGATTACTGAAGCCGGATTGAAATTTAAAACTCCGTTTCTTCAGGAAGTTGCTTATTTCGATAAAAAAATTCTGATCTGGGATGGGGCGCCTAATCAGATCCCGACAAATGATAAGACCTATGTCTTTCTGGATATTACGGCCCGGTGGCGAATCTCTAACGCTCTGACCTTCATGCAGGCGGTTAAGAGCATGGGACGAGCCCAGACAATTCTTGATGATATTCTGGATGGAACGGTTCGCGATCTGGTTAATAAGAACGATCTGGTGGAAATAATCCGGAGTTCAGACTGGTCGCCGGAAACCATGACCGGTGGTAACCGTGAGGGAGCCAAGGAGCAAGTTAAACTGGGACGGGACAAGATTGCGGCCTTGATTTATGAAACTGCCTCCGAGGTTACTCCGCAATACGGTATTGAGCTGGTCGATGTTATGTTTAAGCGGGTTAACTATATTGAAAAGGTTCGGCTTAAAGTCTATGAGCGGATGATCTCGGAGCGTAAAAGGATTGCTGCCGAAAAAAGATCAACTGGCGAGGGGCAGAAGGCCGAAATTATCGGTAAGGTAAACCGTGAGCTTAAAGAAATTACCTCGAAAGCCAATCGCGAGGCCATGGAGATTAAAGGTAAGGCCGATGCAGATGCAGCTAAAATTTATGCCGATGCATACAACAAAGACGTGGCATTCTATGCGTTTTGGAAAAGTCTTGAGGCCTATGCCAGTACCATTGGTAAAAATACCAAGCTGATTCTCTCTTCCGATGCCGAGTTCTATAAGTTCATCGAGAACAGCAAATAGTGTAACTGCCCAGCAGCAGATCTGGAGCAGCAGTGAAACGGTGCTGCTGAACAGTTACCAGATAAGAGTGGCATAACACAGTTAGCAAAAAGCCCGCTACCGGTTGATCCGGTAGCGGGCTTTTTTTGATTTCGGTCTGGCAAGTATCCTGGTCAGTCGTCTAATTCGATGTTTTCATCCTTCATAAAAGAGGGTCGGTGTTGGTCGGCGGCAAAAGGAATGCGCCCCTTTTCTGTAAGCAGGTCAAGAAGCTCATCCAGGTGTGAATCCCGACTGAACTGCTCGCGTCCGGTCTTGATGAAGCGACATTCACAGTTGGTCAACTGGCCATCACACCAGGGGCATACCTCCACCGGGCAGCCAAAGGTATGAACCTCACCGTCACTGGTCCCGCAAGCAGGGCATAGTTCAAGGGATTCATTCACCGGCACATGTTCGGATAACTCGGCCGGCTCGCCGACATCTTTTCTGAAATGATCGTCGTCCTGCCAGCCGAAGAAGTCCAGGAGATCCTGATCTTGGATGGTGTTGTTGAACGGGCCGATTAATGACGCTGATTCACGGGTTGCCAGGTAAAGGTAGTTGCTAAGGATGGTGGAGACGTAAAACAGAAAAGCGCCATGGCGGTTGGCTATTCTGCTTATTCTGGTTATGCCGTCATCATGGCCTTCCGGCAGATAGCTGTAGAAGTTATGGAAGACATTCAGGGCGATACCATCTGCGCCATATTTAGCCAAAACCTCATTGCAACGGCTAACTTCGTCTTTAGGTGCACCATACTCGATCAGCAGAGAGATTTCCTTGGATCGAGTGGCGAGGCTCTTAGGCTGGGCTTTTTCCATATATTAGACTATCGGGATTAATTACGGGTGATTTTCCGGGCAATGGCGCTTGACCATCTGCCGGTCTCTTCGGCAATGTTCGTTGCCCTGGTCAGGGCGGTCACCACGGCTATTCTGCTGGCGCCGTTAGCGGTCAGTTCGTCGATATGGTTGAATTTGATGCCGCCCATCACGGTGAAGGGCAGGGCGGACATGGCGGAGTAAGTTTTGATCGCCTCAACCCCGATAAATTCGGTTAGACCCGTTTTGGTCCCGGTCTCATATATTGGCCCGATATTATAGTAGGACGCGCCTCTGGATTCGGCTGAAGCAGCCTGTTCTCCGGTATTGGCCGAGACGCCGATGATCATCTCCGGGGCCTGTTGCCGGGCGGCCTGGGCGGGGATGTCTGAGTTGCCGAGGTGGATGCCGTCGGCATCGGTCAGGATGGCGATATCCAAGCGGTTATTGACCATAAACAGGGCGCCGGCCTCGGAGGTCTTGTGGCGGAAGACTACGGCCTTTTCGTAGAGGGTCCGGTCATCTGATTCCTTGTCGCGAAGCTGGACGATTCTGGCGCCACCGGCCAGCACACCGTCCAGCCATTCGATATCACTGCGGCCATCAGCAAGTTTTTCGCACGATACCGGGTAGATATTTACCTGGTTAACAAAAACCGCTATTCTTTCTGCTAGATTCGTATTCATTTTTTTATCAAAAACCACGTTCATGGTCTTGAGCCCGTTATCTTCTGTTGGCAGATAGCCAGCTTGAGATTTAGGGCACAAAGGGGTTATATGATGCTAACGCTTTTTCTAGCTCGTCACGGGGTGGTATCAGCCTTCAATCGCTTCGTGGAACTTGCTAAAATCAAGGGTTCGGGATATAGTACCTGATTATTCGAGGACTTTCACCAGTTGCTTTCACCAGAGATCCAGTTGCATGAGAAGTACGTATTCCGTGATTGATCCCTCTTTAGTTTTTTCAACGAAATAACAATAATAAAATGGGAAGTTCTTTTTATGGCACAAAAATATGTAACAGATGAAACCGCAGAAGTCAGGATCGGGGAGCAGGTTTTCACCCTGCCGGTCATTGAAGGCACTGAGGGTGAAAGGGCGCTGGACATTCGTAAACTCCGGGCCGAAACGGGCCTGGTTACCCTTGATAGCGGCTATATGAATACCGGTTCCTGTACCAGTGACATAACCTTCCTCGACGGGGAAGAAAGCGTTCTAAACTACCGGGGTTATTCGATTGAAGATCTGGCCGATAAATGCTCATTTGTCGAGGTGGCATACCTGTTGATCAATAGCAAGCTTCCCACTAAGACGGAGCTTGATGATTTTAAGCGCCAACTCAATGATCATTCGGTTATCCATGAAGATATGGTCCACTTTTTTGATGGTTTCCCCTCTACAGCTTCACCGATGTCGATTCTCTCCTCGATGGTTAATGGCCTCCATAGTTTTTATCCCGAGATGGATGCCCAGAAGGAAACCATTAGTCTTATGGCCGCGCGCCTTATTTCCAAGATCAGGACCATCGCCGCCTTTTCGTACAAAAAATCCAAGGGCTATCCGCTGGTTTATCCCCGCTTCAATCTGTCCTATTGTGCCAATTTCCTGAACATGATGTTCGACTCACCGGTGCGGCCCTATTTGATAGATGAGGTGGTGGTGGACGCACTCAATAAATTATTGATCCTCCACGGCGACCACGAGCAGAACTGTTCAACCGCTACGGTCAGGATGGTTGGCAGCGCCAGGGTTAACCTGTACTCGTCCATCTCGGCCGGAATTAACGCCCTGTGGGGGCCTTTGCACGGCGGCGCTAATCAGGCGGTCATGGAGATGCTGGAAAAGATCCTCGCAGATGGGGGGAATTACCGAAAATTCATCGAAAAGGCCAAGGATCCCAATGATCCATTTCGCCTGGTTGGTTTCGGTCATCGGGTCTACAAGAGCCACGATCCCCGCAGTCGCATCATCAAGAAGGCCTGCGACGATGTCCTTAAGGCCCTGCACGTCGAAGATGAGCCCCTGCTGGCAATTGCCAAGGAACTGGAAGAAGTTGCCTTGAATGATGAGTACTTTGTTGAGAGACGCCTCTATCCCAATGTCGATTTTTACAGCGGCATTATCTATCGGGCCATTGGCATCCCGACCAATATGTTCACTGTGATGTTCGCCCTGGGCCGTCTGCCGGGCTGGATCGCGCATTGGGAAGAGATGTGGAAGAGTCCCGAGGCCAAGATCAGTCGGCCCCGGCAGATATATACCGGCCCCGTGCAGAGAAAGTTCGTTCCCATCGAAGATCGGGGTTAGTTTTTATTTGATATTTGATAAAGGCCGCCGGCGGATCAGACTGCTTGGCGGCTTTTTTTTGCACGGCTGGGCTGTTACCTGTTCGAGGCCGGGCTGAGTGACGTGGATTTATAAAGCTGAGTTGGGCTGCTTGTGGCCCAAACGAAACTTATGCCCTTGCGGTATAAAGCTGAGTTGGGCTGCTTGTGGCCCAAACGAAACTTATGCCCTTGCGGTATAAAGCTGAGTTGGGCTGCTTGTGGCCCAAAC
>JBDLJC010000071.1:0-11936 GCA_039714535.1 Thermodesulfobacteriota bacterium
CTTCAACCTTTCGGCTTACGGCCTGTCTGCTCGCTATCCTACGCTTAAAACTTTACGTTACCATAAAGCCTCCAAGGACTCGCTACCCGGTGGTTGGCCAACCTTCCAGGACGGGATTCACACCCGCTGAACTACACGACCTTGCCCGGCCGCACTCAAGATATTTCCAAAGAAGTTTGACCAAGTTCGTTAAAAATGTCCTTTCAACATCATAAATTAACCAGGATTTATGATGTTACTGATTATCTTTAGTTTTGGCTACCCCAAGATAAACAGGATATCAGCGCTTATAAAAACTAATGGCATCCCCAACGAGATTCGAACGAGTGTTCCTCCATGAAAGAGCGTCATAGACCAGACATCGGAGCCGCTCTTTTCATCCACTGCATTAATAAGCGAGTAAGATTTAGCTAAAATTTCCTGCCGGTTCCGGTGGCGGCCACCCCTTTAACAAACCATTTCTGACATAGCAGGAAGAATAACAGGATCGGCGCCACCATCATTACCCCGAAGGCCATTATATCGCCCCAGAGCTTGACCTGGTTCTCAAAGGCGGCCATGGCCACCGGCAAGGGCCGATAGGTTTCACCGGTTGTCACCAACAGCGGCCACAGATAGCTTCCCCACCTCATCAAAAAGGTAAGAATGGCCACCGAGGCGAAGACCGGTTTGGCATTGGGAATGATAATCAGGAAAAAGGTGCGAAACGGCCCGGCCCCGTCAATCCGGGCGGCCTCTTCAAGCTCCTTGGGCATGCCGACAAAGAAATTGTAGAAGAGGTAGATCGAAAATGCGTCGCTGATAAATGGCAGAATCTGGACCTGATAACTGTCACGCCAGCCGATCATGATCATCTGGTAGAAAAGCGGTACGGCAATCGCTTCAAAGGGAATGACCAACAGGGCCAGCACCAGAGTAAGCACCACTTCCCGGCCGCGCCACTGCAGCCGGGCCAAGGCATATCCCGCCATGGAATTTATCAATATCCCGCCAGTGACTATAGAGCAGGTTATAAAAACCGAATTGGACATGATCCGGTCAAAATTGACCCGTTGCCAGACATCCAGATAATTCTGCCATGACCCGCCGGTCGGGAAGAAAGCCAGGATGGAACTGCCCTCACTCAAGACCCGATGGTCCGGCTTAAAACTACTGGCCATCATGAAAATAACCGGGGCGAGATAGAACAGGGCCAGAAGGGCTAATACGACATAACTGACCGCAAGGGAGGAATATTTCCAGTAAAGGCCTTGTCTTGGCATTGAAAACCGCATTTTGACCAACCTACTCGATCTCTCTTTTTTCCTTGGCCAACCACCGTTGCAAGATGGTGATAGTTAAGACGATCATGAAGAAAATTACACTCATCGCCGCCCCTCTGGCCACGTCCTGCCTCTTGAAGATTGCCCGGACCGTTTCAAACATCACCGTCGTCGTGGCCCGGTTAGGCCCGCCCTGGGTAAGAATCCAGACCTGGTCGAAAAGGCGAAAAGCCAGAATAGTGGTGACCAGGGCGACAAAGATAATGGTATTTCGCATCTGGGGCAGAGTTATATGGACAAAACGCTGCCAGCGGCCGGCGCCATCCATTGCTGCCGCCTCGTAAAGTGAGACCGGAATCGCTTGCAGGCCGGCAAGCATTACTATCATCTGAAAGCCGACACCCTGCCAGATGGAAAGAGTCATGATGGCGGCCAGAGAGGTATGCGGGTTGTGAAGAAAATCAAGGGGCTGCCAGTGGCCGTTTGACAAAAAGATCAGAAAACCGTTGAGCAGCCCATTGGGTCCCGGCGCGAAGATCAGTTCAAACACTATGGCGATCAGGGCCATCGGGAAAATTACCGGCATGAAAAAAATGGTCCGGAAGATAATCATGCCCCGGAGAGGCCGGTTAAGCAGTAAGGCCAGGGCCAGCGCGGCCATGGTCTGGAGCGGGACTACCACAGCGGCAAAGATCGTGTTGTTGAGTAAGGCTTGCCGAAACCCCCGGTCCGCGAAAATCCGCTGGAACTGCTCAATTCCGCAGAATTCCACCGGCAGGGGGGAATCCAATTTCAAGGTCGTTAAAGAAAAGATGACCGCCAGGCAAAAAGGCAGACCAATGAAAATGACCAGGCCGAAAATGGCAGGGGTGGCCATTAACCAGGCGGTCAACTCCTCCATCCTTTTTTCATTGCCCCCGCAGAACTTTGCTCTGGAAAATTTCACTGGCCCTGCCTGTCTTTAGCGGCCCTGCCTATGTCCGGATAGCCATGATTATCCCTGATATCCTGGTCGATTATCTTGACGGCCCGGTCGAGGGTCTCGGTAATATCCGCCCCATACCTGATATCCTGGAAGGCCTGCTGGAAGACCGAGGTGATGATTGGATAGGCTGGAGTACGGGGCCGGGGAACCGCATTCTCCTCGAGTTGCCGGGCGAAGAGGTTTAAGGGGGCTCCCGGTTTATATAGGGGGGAAAGACTGATAGCGGTGCGGGTTGCCGGTACGGCGCCATTGGCATTGACCATGGCGATAACCTCCGCCGGTTCGAGGAGGAATTCCAGGAATTCCATGGCCAGTTCAGGATTCCGGCACTTACTGGTGATCGCCCAGGACCAGGACCCCATCCCCGTTTTCGCCCCCTCGCCGAAATCGGGCAAAGGCAGGACCAGCAGGTCATCACCCAGGGCTTTTTTGTATCGTGGGTACTCCCAGTGCCCGCACCAGGAGAGAGCAACACGATTGGTGGTGAAGCTCGCGGCGTCGGTATTGGCGTCTATATATTTTTTTTTGAACCAGCTTTGAAAATGGCCCAAAACAGCTTTTGCTTCCGGGCCATTCAGAATACCATCCGAGCTTTGATAATCGTTGCGATTTATCAGATCGCCGCCGCCGGACTGAACGGCCGGCGAAAAGGCATAGGTGTACCATTCACCGCGGTAATCCATCCGCAAATCCAGAACCATGCCGTCTTCATCAACCCGGCTTAACTCCGACAACATCTTATTAAATTCAGCTATGGACCAGGCCTCATCCGGTGATGATGGTATTCTGGCGCCGACGGCCCGCAGCTTCTTTCCGTTGCCGAACAACCCCAGGCCCGAATCAAAGGTGCCGATGGAATACAACCGGCCCCGATATGTGCCTTGGGCCAGGATGGAGGGCAGGAGTTCCGCCATAATTCGGGGTGAAACTAGATTATCCAATGGCAGCAGGTGGCCTTTCCAGGCATAGTTGTAAAGATAGGGGCCATCCAGGTCGAGAAGGTCCGGCATCTTGTTGTCGGTGGCCGCGGCCTGCACTTGGGTATTGTAGTCGCCCTCGGGAATAAGGGTAAGTTTGATATATATCCGGTCCTGACGACGGTTAAAACGTTCGACCTGATCTTCAATAACCGCTTTTTCAGCAGGCTGACCGGTGTGAAACCAGACGTCGATGGTAGTCCTGGTTGACTCAAGCGGTTTTTCGCCCTCGCAGCCAGCTAACAGCCAGCACAAAACAACTCCAACCGTAAAAAACATCCAGCTCTTCATCAGAGGGCCTCGCCGGTCTGCGAATCAAACATTTTAATAACGTCGAACCTGATAAACAACTCAAGTTCCTGGCCGGGTCTTACCGGGTAATCAGGAGCAAGACGAATCGTCAGGGGTAGACCGGCCAGCTGACAGGTTGCCAGAATTTCACTGCCCAACGGCTCAGTATATTCAACCCCAACCACTATCTTCTGCAGACTACTGCTTCCCGGATCATGATTTTTGCCGGCAATAAAATCTTCGGGCCGGAGACCAATAATTATCTGCCTGTTGCGCTCTGCATAGCTCGCCAGGCCAGGAAAATCATCTGTTATTAGAGTCAGGCGAAAATCATTTCTGGATAGCTGGATACCCTCCTGACTCCCGACAATTTCACAGGTAATGAAGTTCATCGGCGGACTGCCGATAAAGCCGGCCACAAAAAGATTGGCCGGTTTATTGTAAATTTCAAGGGGTCGACCGATTTGCATGATCATCCCGTCCCTGATCACCACCAGCCGGTCGCCCATGCTCATAGCCTCCGTCTGATCATGGGTGACGTAGATCATCGTCGCCGCCAAACTTTTATGGAGCCGGATCAGTTCCGCCCGCATATCCAACCGTAAACCGGCATCGAGATTGCTCAACGGCTCATCAAAGAGGAAGAGCTGCGGCTCCCTGACAATGGCCCGGCCAAGGGCGACCCGCTGCTGCTGCCCACCGGATAGGGCCCGGGACGGGCTGTCAAGCAGGTCGATAAGGCCAAGAGTCGCAGCGGTGCTGTGAACGCGCTCAGTAATTTCTTGCCGGTTTATCTTGCGCATCTTGAGGCTAAAGGCCATGTTGTCAAAAACTGTCATATGGGGGTAGAGACTGTAGTTCTGAAAAACCATGGCGATGTCCCGGTCCTTGGGGGGCACATCATTGACCAGCTCGCCGTTTATATAAATTCCCCCACCGGACAACGGCTCCAGGCCGGCAATCATCCGCAGGATCGTCGATTTCCCGCAGCCGGAAGGCCCCACCAGGACTACGAATTCCCCATCGGCAACGTTCAGGTTAAAATCGGTAATAACTGTATTTGTACCGAAGTTTTTGGTGACGGTGTCCAGGATCAGTTCTGCCATTTTAATAATCTACCGTGATTACCTGATTCTTGTTCAGCCTGTCGATTATGGTCTGGTTAATATTATCCCTGCTAATCTTGATGAACGCGTAACAATTACTGGGATGGCTAAGTAAGAATTTCGATATACAAGAAGTAGTGGTATCGCCCAAGCGCAGGCATACATACGGTATGTCGAGCATTGGGTGTACCCGCTACGACGCGGTAGATCGGAATTATTACGACGCCATCAATCTTGATTGTATGTGAACCGACAACGAATAGGCAAGCAGGCAATGAATCACACACCACTGTGCTCCTTGATTTGACTTTCACGCTGCCATTCCTCTAAACTGAATTATCCCCGTTTACTAAGCTCAGCCCAGCGCCTAATTTGCCGGAGGCTTAAGTATGTGCCTGATATTGCCACGGGTTATCATCATTATTTCCTTGTGGCTCCTATATTTTGGGAGCTCCCACGCCCATTCTTTACAGATAATGGAGAAGGAGCCTGAAATGATCAAGCTTCCCCAAGCCCGCCATGCAGTTCATCTCTCAGCCGAGTCCATTATTGGCTTGCGCAGGTCCATCCGCGAGTACTCAAAAGAATCAATCCAGTTGCAGGACTTGGCCCAACTGCTCTGGGCCGCGCAGGGAATAACCAGCCCGAACGGCTTGCGGGCGACACCATCGGCCGGAGCCCTCTATCCGCTTGAAATCTATCTCTCCGTCGGTTTGAGTTCCGGGCTTGCGCCTGGGGTCTACCATTACCAACCCCGGCAACACGCTCTGGTTCCGGTCAGGGACACTGACCAGAGAGCAGCGCTCGCCTCAGCGGCTTTAGGGCAACGGTGCGTCGCCGCTGCCCCGGTTTGTCTGGTCATTGGTGCGGTCTACAATCGGACCGCCATTAAATATGGTAATCGGGCCCGGCGCTACGTTCACTTGGAGGCAGGACACGCCGCCGAGAACATTTTGCTGCAGGCAACGGCGCTGCAACTCGGCACAGTGGTGGTCGGCGCCTTTGATGATCAAACGGTTCAGCAGGTGCTGGCCATGCCATCCGACCACGAACCACTTGCCTTAATTCCGGTCGGTCATCCATTGTCTTAAGTGCATAAAAAGAGGCGTGATCAATGGCTAAAGACATAAGCCCGGGCAGAGGGGCTGGAAACTCTGGACAATGAATTTATCTGGCAGTTTTTCTAAGCCCTGGCCTAGCCCACTTAAAATCTTCCTGGCCGGAATGGCCCTGACCTTATGCATATACTGGATACTGGCAATGAACACATCCCAATCTCCACATCCTAATGACCGGGCGACCATAGAAGAATCATTACAGGCCCGACTTGAAGAACATGTCCGGATTCTTGCCGCGGAAATAGGCGAAAGGAATATCTGGCATCCCGAACAACTGGCAATGGCTGCGGGTTACATCAAGAAAACCTGGTCTGAACAAGGCTATGCGGTAAGGGAACAGGAGTACACTGAGCAGGGCATTGCTGTTCGGAACCTTGAGATAGAACTTACCGGCAGCCAACAGCCGGAAAAGATAATTATAATCGGCGCTCACTACGACTCGGTGCAGGGCAGCCCCGGCGCCAATGATAACGGTTCCGGGATGGCCGCCCTTTTAGAGCTCTCCCGTCGGTTTAGCTCGGAAACGTCTGGAATAACCGTCCGTTTTGTCGCCTTTGTCAATGAGGAGCCCCCCTTCTTCCTGTCCCGCCGGATGGGCAGCAGGGTCTATGCGGCCCGGGCCAGTCAAAGTAATGAACAGATCATCGCCATGCTCTCCCTAGAGACCATCGGCTACTATTCCGACACTCCTGGCAGCCAGGAATACCCCTTCCCGTTAAGTTTCTTTTATCCGGACACGGCAAATTTCATCGCTTTCGTCAGCAATCTCCGCTCACGCCATCTGTTGAAAGAGGCCGCCGACGCCTTTAACAAACACTCCTCTTTCCCGGCCCAAAGGGTGGCGGCGCCAGCCTGGATGACCGGCATCGGCTGGTCGGACCAATGGTCGTTCTGGCGGGAGGGATATCCGGCCATTATGGTGACCGATACCGCCTTTTTCCGTTACGAGCATTACCACACCATCACCGACACCCCTGATAAGCTGGTCTACGGCAAGATGGCAATGGTGGTCGACGGCCTGTACCGGATGATCGGGGAACTGGCCGGGCAAATTCCCGCTAAAGGCACAGCGCCTTAACTGGAACAAGGGACCATGAAACAGATTATCAGCACTGAGAAAACGCCGATCAAGCTCTGGCTTGACAATGTTGAACCCACCACCATGGAACAGGCCAGAAATCTGGCCAACCTGCCCTTCGTCTTCAAGCATGTCGCGGTTATGCCCGACGCCCATCTCGGCTATGGCATGCCGATCGGCGGGGTGATGGCGACCGAAGAGATGGTTATCCCCAATGCGGTTGGCGTCGACATCGGTTGCGGCATGTGCGCCGTCAAGACCTCTCTTAGCACCATCTCCACCGATAAACTCAAGGGTGTGCTGGCTGAGATCAGAAGAACGGTGCCCCTTGGTTTTAAACATCACCCTAAAAAGCAAAAACAGGCCCTAATGCCAAAGATAAAAGAGGGGCAGCTGGCTGACCTGACCATTATCGCCCAGGAATACCAAAACGCCATGACCCAGCTTGGCACCCTGGGCGGCGGCAACCATTTTATCGAAATCCAAAAGGGCAACGACGGTCACATCTGGTTGATGATCCATTCGGGCAGCCGCAACCTGGGCTTTAAGGTGGCCAATTATTACAACCGGCTGGCCATCAACCTAAACCACCAGTGGAAATCAAAAATCCCCGCCAAATGGCAGCTCGCCTTCCTGCCCATTGCCAGTGAAGCCGGGCGAACTTACCTGAACGAGATGCGCTACTGTGTCGAATTTGCCTATGCCAACCGCAAACTGATGATGGACCGGGTCCAGGCGGCTTTATTGTCGGTGGTCCAGCCGGTATTTTTTGACCAGCTGATCAACATCGCCCACAATTACGCGGCCCTGGAAACCCATTACCACAAGCAGGTTATGGTGCATCGCAAAGGCGCCACCCGGGCCAAGGCCGGGGAGATCGGCATCATCCCCGGCTCCCAGGGGTCTCCGAGTTATCTGGTCAGGGGCAAGGGCAACCCGGAAAGTTTCGCCTCATGTGCCCACGGAGCGGGCCGGAGAATGGGCCGCAAACAGGCCCAGCACCAACTTGATCTGGCCGGGGAGCAGAAGAAGCTTGATGATCAGGGGATCATCCATACCATCCGCAGCACCCGGGACCTGGACGAGGCAGCCGGGGCCTACAAGAACATCGATCAGGTAATGGATAATCAACTGGATCTCGTTGAGGTCCTGGTGGAATTACGCCCCTTGGCGGTTATCAAGGGCTAAACAATATACAATTAGGAGATGCCCATGAAGGTACTGTGCGCTTTTCTGCTCATTATGGCGGCAGCAACCAACGCCGCGACGCTGTCCCCTGAAGCAAGACAAGATCAGTTCAATATCACCAGCTCCGGCCCGGCAATTCAAGGCTACGATCCGGTCGCTTATTTTAGCGGCAGGGCTATCCGGGGCGACCAGGCATTTTCATTTACCTTTCAGGGTATCGAGTATATCTTTTCATCGGCAGAGAATCTGGCGCAATTCAAAAAAAATCCACAACGGTTTGAACCGGCTTACGGAGGGTGGTGTGCCTGGGCGATGCTTGAGGGTGAGAAGGTTGAAATCAACCCCAAACGTTTCAAGATCATTGATGACCGGCTTTACCTCTTTTACGACCGGTTCTTCAACAACACCCTGAAAAAATGGCATAAGCTGGCTGTTGAAAAGGGTGACTCTGCCCTGGTGGAAAAGGCAGACAAGCAATGGCAAGCCATACTCAGCAAGTGACTCAACTTTCCCGGCAAGGGGAAACAGAGATAAGGCCTAAGATGGTGGGTTTATGATGTTAGCAAGGAAAGGCTGGATTGGAGGGATAACCATCCACCTTTCTGATTTACTGGGCAAATTAGCATAATTTCCCAAATGGGTGCGCCTGCCAAGCAAGGCAACTGGCAAACCAAGGGGAAACGTAATTACTCCGGTAATCCCTGTCCATTTTACCAACAGGCCGGTGTCAGGGAATGAGCGACGAAACCTAACAGTTGCCTAAAAGCAATCATTAGCCTGAACCCAAGAAAAAATCTCTGACTGCCCGCCAGATTTTCATTGGTCCACTATCGGCTCTATGCATATGTCTGTAGTACTGGCAGTTATGGCAGTGAAACAACTTGTTTTCCATTTTTACAGATTCTGGAAGGTTGTTGGTACAAGAGGTCGAAGTTGGTTCAATATCCCAACAGTTCCTTTCCTCATCTTCATTAAACATGACACATTCTGTTTTCGTGCATCCAATAAACTCGTGACATTTGATAGCCATTATTCCCTCATCAAAATTTTGAGACTGCCGTTTTCAAGGAGTAGTTTAGCTGTCTCTATCATAATCGAGGTTGAATTGTTTTCTCAAGCAAAAACACCACAACGTGGTATCCCCTTACAGAAAAACTCTATGCACAATTGGCCAACACCTGCTAAAAACGGGATGATTACTGTCTATGAACATCGAAACAATTAATCAATTCAAATCAATCGAAACATTATATGTTATTTAATCGTTTACTTTATGGGTGTTTAGCGTATTGGTTTTGTGCTAATAGATCCTAATTAAATCTGTTGTCTTCATAATTGTTATTAGTCGGTATTTTCAACTTCCGTTTGTTTGTTAATTATTACTTCTATGGTTTGAATCGTAGATTCTTTCTCGGGAATCCAGTGTTGTATTGTCTGTTGAGTTATTACTGAAATTAACAGAGCCCATCCGAAACTTAAAAATGTTCCTATTATTATATATTCGGCAACTTTGCGTTGGCTAGCATCTTTAAGCTCGCCGAATCTAAGGATTGACTTTGCTGTAAATAAAAAACCAATCCCTGCTGGTTGTTTGATAAGTAATAATAGCATTACCATAGACCTTTCTAGCCATCCGATATAACGGCCACCTTTCTTCAGCCCGGAAATATCTTTTTCGTCCAATTCTTTCATGAATTGGGAGGTTAGTTTGCCTATTAAGAACCCACCAGCCGGCACTGCAACAATTACTCCTGATATCAAGCACAGTGTTGCATAATACCTGTTTAAGAGATTTTCATCCAAGATCGAGGGCCACCAGCCAGTTGATGCGATATCAGAAAATATATAGGCAAGACAAGTTAAGATGAGAATATGAACAACTTGGTCGATTGCAAATGCTGAGGATGAATCGTCCGATATATTTATTTTTATCGCATCTATCATCATATGTAATATGAGAATGCTGCTCAATATTTGCCAATTGAACAGCCCTAAAAATATTGCCGAAAACATTGTCACAATAGATACATGGGAAAATAAAACACAAAAATTCTTCTTGTATTTTATCATCCTGTTCGATTGGAGAACAAAGTCTCCTAAAAGGTGTGCTGTTATAATTGCTAAGAATGTTTCTGCCATTTTGACAACTATTTTTGGTTGTTTAGGCCAGGACAACCATTTTTGGTTGTCCTGAGGTGTTTGTTTTTTATTGACGATTTTTTAACACTGTTTTCCAATCAGTATTTTCGAAACGCAATATAGTCTCTCGAATGACATGCCAATCTGCCCCGGTTAAAGCCTTTGTTACTGATTGTTTAGATACAGAAGGGACTAGTTTTTTGGAGATGTCTTCATGAGTCAAATCATTATAATCTTCTAAGGTAGCACAAACTATTTCAGCTTGGCGTTGAGTCCAGTGGCTCATAATAGTATCGCATAGATGCCCTATTACTGGTAGCCATTTGGACATTGGGTTGGCCACCTTAGGGGTGTGAATGGTCATTGAATAGCGTTGCGTCATATCATCTAGGGCATGGCCAGACAATATAAAAGCTTCTCCTGTTGAATGTGATATCTTTTCTGAAATGTTTTCAACTCTTCCTAGTCCAATGGAGATACGACTGTCAATATTCTCTCTAGCTATAAGTGTTGCACGAAGAAATATCGCTAGACGTAAAGCGAAACTTGGTTTCTTAACTAATATTTGCCATGCGTCTCCGCGAAATAACTCTAAGTCGCCCTCTATTACATCATTTTCCCATCCCCGAGCAACTTCAGTTGCATTGAACAGAGATTTACGGGCCATCTCTAATTCATCTAAGGTGAGACGACTAGATTTAATAATGTCTCCTGTCAATACAGCGTATAATTTAGATTTATTGACCATATATTTTATCTGCCAGATGTATCAGTTGATTTGTGATGTTAAGCATAATATATGTACTCAGTACGGTATCCTACTGTTATTCCATAGAATCGACAATCTGGATTTATAATTTCGCTTATTAAAACATATATTTGCAGGAACTTCAGTTGCTTTACGCAACCTAAGATCGTCTATGGTAAAACGTTTTGCATAGACTTAAATTTGTTTCACCTTGTTTCAGTTTGTCTGTCCTTCATCATAAAGCATGCATCTTACGCCATCCTGCAGTTGTTGGGAGTTTGAAAAGACCAAAGCGCCCATATAGCTTGGAAGTGGGGAAATGATGATACGCCTGTGCTCGGCTGACTAGCTTAAAACGACGACGCAAATGGGTACGCAACCGTTCTTCAACATGCCATTTCACTTGGCCGAATACACCTGTGCTGTTGCGATAGTGAAAATAGCCACTCCAGCCACGCAGACTCCTGTTGACCTCTGTAACAAGATCCACTAGCGGCACCGGTGTCCTTTTCCGATCTGTCAAAGACTTAATGCGATCCTTGACACGTCGCACAGATTGCCTCGATGGCTCAACGTGTGGATAGAGCTTGCCGCTTTTACGGCTCTGACGCAGACAAAAGGAGAAACCGAGAAAATCAAAACTCTCCTCCTTATAAGCATCTACAATGCTTGTCTTTGTCTCGTTGAGACTCAAATCTAGTAAATTCAGCACGTTTCGTAGCACTATCAGAGGTCGATCAACCTTCCCGGCACATAGTATAACCAGATCGTCCGCATAGCGGACAATCCGTGCACCGTACCGTCTTGCAAGATCATGGCGTTCCCAGATTCTATCCAGCAAGTGCAGATAGAGGTTGGCTAGAAGCGGTGATATAACTCCGCCTTGCGGGGTACCAAGTCGATTACCTTTGCCACCACCAATTGTCCGACGCTTTCCATCCTTGCCTTCTTCGTATCTGCATGTATGACAACACTCTTTTTAGCCGCTGCATCACCTACTTCATATATGACATTAAATATCTTATCCTGTTCCAATCCGGTTGA
>JBDLJC010000072.1:0-10877 GCA_039714535.1 Thermodesulfobacteriota bacterium
CTCGAATAGAGTGATCGGTGAAGCATCCCGACAGGAGATGCGGGCTAAAAATCTTATCCATCGGGCCAGTTTCATCCTGGTTTTTAACGATTCTGGAGAGTTGTTCGTTCAGCAGCGGACCATGACCAAGGACATTTACCCCGGTTGCTGGGAGATTGCCGCCGGCGGCGTGGTTATGGCCGGTGAAACCGTTGAGGAGTCAGCGGAGCGGGAGCTGTTGGAGGAGTTGGGAGTCAAGGCCGAACTCCACTATTTATATGAGATGTTTTATGAAGACGCGCTTAACCGGCTGTACTGCCATATCTTTAGAACCAAGCACAACGGGCCGTTTACCCTGCAACCGGAGGAGGTTGTCCAAGGGGAATTCATGCCGATACCAGAGATTGTAACCCGCCTGGGCGCTGACAATCTTACCCCTGATGCCCTGCCGATTCTGGATTATTTGATGGGGAATAAAATTGGGGTGACAAGCTAGATAGCGGTTGCCGGGGATTTACCAGCAACATCAGAGTAAGTCAGTTAGTTTCTTAACAGCATCCCTAATCCCGTAATCAGATCCACCCCTTTATTCTTAGTCAGAAAGAGTGTTTTAAACCAAAAAAACGCCTGTTTTCTTTGATAGAATTAACAATTTCAAATGGTTAGCAAAGCCCGCCCCAACACGGAAATCCCGTAATTTAGTTAGAAAAAGTTTTTTCCCTAACACCCCCGGGGGGAAAAGACCTATAATACAGGTAAGAGCCTTAGCAAAAAGGGGGTGCGGAATGGCCAAGATCATCAGATTCGATCCCAGCCGGAGGCAGCAAGAGAGGGCCGTGGCGGCCACCTCCTGCGACCATAAGAATGTCGTTGCCTTCACCGCTTCGCGGACTGTCCAGTGTGCAGCCTGCGGTGCCGAACTCGATCCATTCGACGTTATGCTCGAACTGCTCAAAGGTAGCAAACCGCCCGGCGATAAACACCGTGAACTGAAACTGTATAAACGGGAACTGGAACGCCGCGATCAGGATAAGGGGCGGAAAAGGAAATAATAAGACGTTTCTTTCGCCGCTGCGAATAGGCTGAGGAAAAGGTTTGTCGAGGGAAGAACTCTTTTCTAACCCGTTTATAGTTATTGTGCCTCCGGATTTCTCGGCTTTCCGGATCTGCAAAACTTAACCTGACCTTTCGCCCGCCTGACAGAAAAAACCTAGCCCGGAAATTTCACAAGCCGAGACGCCGGATAGACAAAGTGTAAGGTGGTTGAGCTATACTTTAGTATGCGAAACGCCTTACACTGCAGGCTATACGGATGTATCGGCTTGCCCGAAGGGTGAGTGTTTTGAAAAAAACTTATTCAGTCATTTGGTACAAACTGTAACCGTAAAAACTTACTGTGAACATAGATTAAATACCATAAAAACAGATATTTACACTAATTTTTAAAAACACTCATGAAATATTCGGGCTAGCATCGTTGTAATAGGCCGGTAACGGAAATGTTCTCCTGAATTTCATATCAGCATGATCTCATGCATGAATTTATAGGGCGGCAGAATGGTCTTCCAACTCATCGTGCGCACCGGAAGGCTCTGTTTTTTCAAGGCGTCCACGGCCAAAACGACCTTCGCTGACAGAAAGACATAGTTGATCGAGAGCCGGTAGATCGAATAGATGAGCGGGCTGTCTTCGAGACGGCTGATAGATAAGGGAATGTTGACGGACCTCATCTCGACGCTGACCGTTCCCGCCGGGGTCACCCGGTAGACCCGACCGGCAAAGATGGAATCCCGCACACCTCTTAACAGATTACCCACTCCCTCTAATGAAAGTCCGGTCTTTGCCAGCCTCTCCTTTTCATAGGCCAGGGCGCTGACCAGCATATCTCCGTTCCTGTCAAGGTACAGACCGAGGGGCAGTACTCCTTCGGGCAGGTTCATGGGCGGATCCGCGACCAGGGTATTGTCCCGCCATGCCATCCGAACCAGGGCGCCGCGTGTGGGCGTTTCTTCGACAGGCTTATCAGACCACAGGCCGGAAAGTCTTTGCCGGAGCTGTCGCTTGGTAACACCGGTCAGGACCAGAAGCCCGTTCCTGTTAGCGGGATCAGCGGTAAGGCCGACTGAATAGGAGTTCGGCGCCGGCGCCCCGACCACAAAGTCGCCCAATACCGCTGGGGCAACGAGGTGCGATAGGTCTAACACCCGGACGAGATTGTGTTCCTTATCCAACATTGCCGCCTTGTTGCCACCGTCGATCAAAACCAGATACCTGAAAGACAGCGCTTCTCCTGGGACGGATGGCGTCAGCTCCTGCCGAGCCAGCAACCGGGGCTGCTGCGGAACGGAAAGATCGAAGACCATGAACTCACCCCTGGTAAGCAGGAAAGCGTGGGAGCCATCCTCGGCAAGAACGAGTGAAACAGGTGCATACCGTGCGGTGAATTCCATGGAGGATACTTCCTGCGGACCTCCCCGGGCTCCGATGTGGATCGTTTTGAGCGCACCATACTGAGACTTTTCCCCCTTGGCCGTAACATAAAGGATGCCGCCGGTACGGGCAAGGGCAGCAGGACCGGCTCCGGGACAGGGAACCTCGAGGTAGTCTTCCTCGAAGAGTGCCTTCTGTTCAGTCGCTTCAGTGCTTCTCCAGAAAAGGACTCGCGCCTCCCTGGGATCACTCATGGCAATGAGATTGGTCACGGCCAGCTGGTGCTCGGCACTGCCCCGCTCCGTTACCACCCGAAGGGTATAGGTATGACGGAATTTCACCTCCCGGGGCAAGCGCAGGAGCAGGCCGCCCCCCTCAATACCGCCGGCGATCGGCAGTTCCGTCTCGTCCAGAAAGAGCTTTGCACCTATGCTGTTCAAACCCCGGCCCACTATGGCTACCCACTCTCCGGCCACGAACAGTCCATCGCTCTCGGACAGGTCCACTGGCCCGTCCCCCGACAGTGCCAAGCTTCCCAGATCCTTGACACTGGCAATCTTCGGCAAATCCTGGCTTAGATCTCCGAACGGCACCCGGACCAACGTCTGCTTCGCCTGGCAGGCTGAAAGGAGGCAGACAAAGAAGATGGCGGCCGCAAGCTTTTTCATGGCGTATCCTTGGGTCTTTCATTTTTCAACGCAAAGGCCGCGAGCTTTTCCCGCAGGAACTTTTCGGTCGCAACCACCTTGCCGTTGCCGAATTTCAGATGATATGGTTTTCGAGAAAGGAATGACCGGGACGCGCACAGCCGGATGAAATCTTCCGCAGTCCGCACCCTCCTTCCGGCCTTATCCAGCTTCATCCGCAGATGCTCAGCAGCTTCCCGGGGACTGTGCTCGGCGCCGTTCCTAATGAAAGTCGCTCCCGGCAGAATCTCGACGGAGGAAATCAGATAGCGGATCTTCTCGGCCTCCGGCGACTCCGACCCAGATGCGGCGGCAGAACTGAACACGAGCAGCATCAAAGTTATAAGCACAACTCTTTTCACGGAACCTCCTACCGACACGATACTCATTTCGCCAGCATTTCCCTAACCTTATCTCTTTTTTCCCAGATAAGCCCGCCCCCTCATTAAGACCCATCTTGCCTTGTTAGCGTGGCCCGCCCCCGATCTCGCCAATCTCCTGGTTGGGTTTGTTTGAAAGTTTAACAAAAGCCAAGAGCATATATGACCCCTCAACCCAATCTCGACCCCCAACCACAATAAGAACCTACTGTCAACCCCTATTGACCATTCCTGATTATTTATGAGAAAATTGAGTATGAGAGAGTAGAACCAAAAACTCAAGGAGGGTTACGAAATGAAATCTGTCAATTTTTTGATTGCTATGGTTGTCATTTTACCTATCGCGGCGGGTACGCCAGCCTGGGCCGCTGGATCGAATCCCACAAGCCCGGCACCCACACCGGCCACGCCGGCCCCGTTCATCACGAGCGTGCCTCAACTCTCCACCATCGGCTCAGGGGGATGTGCTCAACAATACACCGCTGCAATCAATTCTCTTAACCAAAGTACCATCACCGCTAACGACGTCGGCCTTGGGGCAAACCTTGTCGGCGCCAGCGCCGCAGTCGTCGGCGTCGCTGCCAACACCACCGCCGCTATTGCCGATGAAGTCGCCCAAGCAGCAACAGCTACTGCGTGGGGCGTCGGGGGGGTTGCGATGGAGGCCGGGGGGGTTACGCTGGCAACCGGGGTAACCGTAGTAGCTTTACCTGTCGCAGCAGCGGGTGGCGGAGCAGGTATGGTAGCTGGCGGAGTAGCTATGAATGTGGCCGCTGTCTCAACAGGTGTACAAGCCGTGGCTACAGGGGCTAAAATCGTGGCTTTAGGTGCTGAGGCGGTAGGTGTGGCTTCGACCGTTACCGGTGTCTCCTCACAGATTGCCGCGCAGGTCTTCACTCAAGACGCACAAGACCTAATAGTGTACGTGGCCACCCTCCCGGACTGCAATGCCACGCACACCGGCACCATCGAGGTGACCAACGGTGGCGCGAACATCACAGGTGCCTCCATTTTCAACGACGATGTCGGCGTTGCCGCAAATGTGAACGTCGAAGGTGACGTGAACGCCAGCCAGGTGCACGCCACCCAGGGCATTTCCGCCGTCGGTGGTGGGATCTGGATCGGCGATCCCAACAGCACAACCTATTCGAGCGGCATCACAATCGGCGGCGGCGCACTGTCGGGCGCAGGTGTGGGCGGCGCCCAGGCCTTTACCGGCGACCTCGACGCGATCGCCATCGGCAATAACGCACAAGCGATGATGAGCGGGTCCCTCGCTCTCGGCCTCGATTCTTCTTCGACCAGCGCTGATGCCATTGCTATCGGTAATGCGGCCGTCGCCAACGGCGTACAGGATGTGGTCGTCGGCGCGCTCAACAACACCGACGCGGGTGGCAACAATACTGTGGTTGGTAACGAAATCGACATTATTGGTGCCGCCAGCTCCGACAACACTGTGCTTGGTGTCGGCCACCAGGTAACGGGCAGCGGAAACTTCGTCGGCGGTGATCCCATCACGGTCGTTGGCAGCAATAACGTCGCTACCGGTGTAAATGGTAGCGTTACCGGCGATTCCAATGTTGCCGTCGGCGATACGGTGAACATTACTGGAGATCGCGCCATCGCTATTGGCAACAATACGACAGCAACCGCCGATAACACGACTGTCATCGGGACAAACGCTCAAGCAAATGCAACAGGCTCCGCCGCCTACGGACAAGGTGCGGTCGCGACCCAGACTCAGCAGCAGGTTTTCGGGACAAAGGCCAATACCTACACAACACCTGGCATTACGTCAGACCTGAGCAGAGCCCGCCAAGCCGGACAACTCGAAGTCGCCACCTCCGATGCAGCCGGTAATCTAGCGACGGACAGCGGTCTGATCTTTCAAACCTTAAGCGAAAATCAGGCAGGCATCGCAATCGCCATGGCCCAAGAGATGCCTGCACTACATGCCGGCGAGACCTTCGGTATTGCGCTAAATTGGGGCATATTCCAGCAGTCCCACGCTCTTGGCTTATCCGCTATGGGCATTGTCGCCAGAGACGTGATTAGCGATGGCGATCGTATTTCGCTCGCAGGAGGTTTCGGCGTCAGCTTACAGGAGAAAAGCTTTGGTGGTCACAGTGCCAGTACCACTTTTGGCGGACGAGCTGGTGTGCAACTCAGCTGGTAGAGAAAGAGTGAATCATGAGAAGGGTGTAAATCACAGTTTTAGCCAGATATGGAAAGCTATAGGTCAATGGATTCTGCCATTCCTGCCGATGAAAACACTAGGCGAAGGATAGGAAAGCTGAATTTAAAATTTGTGCCACAACTCTTTACTTTTGGAAAAAGCAGATTCAACTCGCAAATACAACAGGTGACTCCCCGAAGAATACCTCGTTAGGTGTTTGGCAACCAAGACATTTTCTTGGTCAATTATTAAGTCGGTACATGACGATCTGAAAAGAGGGGTCACCCATTAGAGCATGAGCATGGGTTCAGGTCCGCTCTTGGCTTTTGATGAGTTTCGCCCCGGAAATACCGGGGATTCTGAACTGAATTCTAAGGACATAATAGAATGGCACTAGTTTAAGCATTTCCCCCTAACAAAACGTTTCCCGGGAATCTGGGAACAGAATACTAATTTTTTCTGGGGTCGCCCTGATTTGCCAAAACGTAAAATCCTGCTGGCAATTTTTTCTGCCCTCTACATAAAACCTTCCCCTCTATTGCGTGTAATTCCAGGGCCACCTTACTCAATTATCTAATTCTTTTTTGATCTTTAAAATCTGGGGACATAATACTAATTTTTTCTGGGGTCGCCTGATTTGCCAAGACGTAAAATCCTGCTGGCAATTTTTTCTGCCCTCTGCATAAAACCTCCCCCCCCTATTGTGTGTAATTCCAGGGCCACTTTACTCAATCAAAATTTACACTTCCTACTGTCTATCTTAAATGGCGGCTTTGCCGAAATGATATAAGCAACGGTCTTATCTGAAAATCGGTTCGCCGCAAGCAGCAGTCATGCATACAGCAAGAACTCCTGACGAGTGATTATTCGGATCGTTAACCTTGCCATTGAATTCTTCTTGAATTTTTTTTCAACTATGTTTAATAATTCACCGCTTCATTGTCACATTGTGGTACATACCACTATCTGACTTTTCTTCACTTCACATCATATACCGAGACAATATCATATGGAGGTTATTCAAAATGGAACTTTGTAATCAATGCGATGGTACCGGTAATATAGATTGCTGCCCAGATTGTGATGGTAGTGGCTGGAAAGATGCTGATCATAAAGAGGAGTGTGAATGTGGTGGTGAGAAAATGTCTTGCCCACCTTGTGGCGGTACCGGGGTAATGGGAAAATAACAAAATGCCTCAAGTAGAAACTGGGACAGATTTATTTTCTTATTAATCTCCTTGGGTAAAAATCTGGTACAATTTCTACAAGGAGACAAAAAAATGGTTATAGCGAAAATACTGGAAAGCTCTCGTGAGTTTGAGATTCAGACCTACAAAAGACCCGAAGACATCGGGCGAATGAACTTGACCCATGTATCGTTCTCCGGCACCCCTCTCCACCATCCCTATGATAATGAGAAGGTGGTACTGCTGGTCGATCCATTCAGTTCGAATACCCTATATTACGAATTCTTCACGAAGAACATCTCTTACGCAGAACACCTTGAGAACATCGTAGATCCTGAAGGAAAAACCCTGAGCATCGTCAGGATATGGGTCAAAAAGAAAAGTGTCGGTATCCGCTGCACGCCATTTATTGTTGAGGATACCCGGGTGCGCTAAGGGCCTCAGCCGCCACCATTGCGATGGGGGCAAATCTTTATTCGTGACAGTTGTGGATTTTACCAACAATTTCATGTAGTGGTAGAGCCGATGACGATCGCGTTAACCACCAAAAAATATAACTTGCTGTCACCAGAATTAAGACCTATAATAAGCATGTAATTATGGTCTAAATAAAAACCAGAAGGTGTAGTTGTGGAATCAGTTTTAGCAAGTTGTTCAGCCAGCATTTCAGAATTAAAGAAGAATCCTTCCGCACTTATTGATCAGTCTGGAGGCGAACCTATAGCAATTCTTAACCATAATAGGCCAACCGCCTATCTGATCCCTGCGGAAACGTATGAGGCGTTACTCGAAAAAATTGAAGACTATCAATTGGGAGTAATTGTCAAAGAACGCCAGAACGAGAAAATCTCTGCAGTTGAAGTGACCCTGGATGAGCTATAAATTAAAATTCCTCCCAACCGCACTAAAAGAGTGGAGAAAGATTGATAATCTCTATCCAGGTTCAACTCAAGAAAAAGCTGAAAGAGCGCCTTAAGTCACCACATGTGCCAAGCAGTCAACTTTCAGGGTTTGAAAATCACTACAAAATAAAACTTAGAGCTAGTGGATATCGCCTGGTTTACGAAGTAATCGATGAAGAAATTTATGTGTTAGTTATTGCCGTGGGAAAACGGGACAAAGATACTGTATACAAAAAAGCAAAAAATCGGAAATTCACGAGGGAGTAAGTCCGTTCCTGGCTTTTGTCATGCAAAATCAAATCACGGGGCCGGGCTTCAGCCCCGTGATCCTATCGGTTCAGGCCGCCTCTTTGGGACATTTACCCTCCGGTGAGATCTTGTCACCCTTCAAATCCTTCTCAAATAACGCCGAACCACGCTGCATCGCACAGAAATCACCACACATGGTGCAGGTCTGATTATCGCCCGGTATCCGGCTGTCCCTGACTTCCTTGGCCTTTTCCGGGAACATCAGCAAGCTCATGTGATCATCCCAGCGCATGTCTCGCCTCGCAAGAGCCACCTGCTTTTCATGTTCGCGGCGATTCGGATATTTGGCGATATCACCGATCCGGGCCGCCAGCCTGGTGGCCCGCACCCCTTCCCGGACATCCGACTCGTTGGGCAGGGCCAAGTGCTCGGCCGGGGTTATATAACAGATCAGATCAGCGCCATAGCGGGCGGAATTGGCCGCACCGATGGCGGCGGTTATATGATCATATCCTGCGCCGCTATCCGCCGGGAGAGGCCCGAGCACATAGTAGGGCGCCTTGCCGCTCATCCTTTTCTCCAGCATAATATTGCCCTCGATCTCGTCCAGGGGCACATGACCCGGTCCTTCGACCATCATCTGGCAACCCATCTCCCGACCGAGTTCGGCCAGCTCGCAGTTAATGATCATCTCCGCCATCTGGGCCCGGTCATGGCTGTCGTGGATGGCCCCGGCCCGGATGCCGTTACCGAGGGAAAGTACCGCATCGTACTTCTTCATCAAACCGCAGACCCGGTCAAACTGCTCATAGAGCGGGTTCTCTTTATTATGGTGCTCCATCCACGAGACCATGAAGGTGCCACCCTTGGAAACCAGGCCACCATAACGGTAGCCCTGCTTGCGGAGCCGTTCGATACTGAAGCGGTTGATCCCGCAATGGATAGCCATGAAAGACAAGCCGTCTTCCAACTGCCTTTCGATCAGCTCAAAAAGGTATTCCGGATCGAGCTTATTCGGATCCCGGTATTTTTTAGCGGCATCGTGGAAGGCCTGATAGAGCGGGACGTTGCCCACCGGCAGGTTGCAACAGCCGAGAATCTCCCGCCGAACCAGATCAAGATCGCCGCCGGTGGAAAGTTCCATCAGGGTATCGGCCTGTTCTTCTTCAGCAATCATGGCTTTGCGTTTTTCTAGCTCGATATCATAGATATCCGAAGAGGTACCGATTGAGGCATTGACCTTGGTCCGCAGACCGGTACCGATCCCCACCACCTTCTGATTGGGCCGGTTCGGGTTATTGGGAATAACAATTTCACCGGCAGCAACAAGGTCCCGGATCAATTCCGGCCCATAGTTCTCTTCGGTGGCAACTGCGGTCATCTGTGGTGTCACAGTACCCTGCCGGGCAAGTTCCAATTGGGTTTTCATTTTTTTTACTACTCCTTTGATTTTCTGCTCAGGAAACAAAAAATCCGGCGCGCAGACATACCTGCACGTCGGATTCTAATGGGCATAGCTCCTGATTATATTTATATCCCGGCAGGTCTTCTGGCTCGCAGATCACTCCTTTACCGTTCCTTCCCATCTTTACAGACAGTGGTTGACTACGGTAAAAGTCCCTGCTCACAGCGGTGGCCCTGCGCTCCCGATTCACACGGGATTCCCTTTTCATCGATATACAGATCGACACCGGAACACTTACATACTATTTCAGTTAATCTACCCTAATGTTTTCTCCAATTTTCGACTCTCTATCGGCTCGACTCTAATGTTGCACTCTATCTCAGATTTCGGCAAGCAACCCGGCAAGTTTTGTTTCACCCTCAGGCCCACCCTGATAGGCAATAAGCTGCCGTAACTTGTCCAGAGCGGTGCCGTCGGCTATTCTTTCCCGGGCCATGACAGTCGCTTTTTTTAGATCATCTTCAAGCCCGTACACCCGTAAAGCGACAGCAGCATTAACGGCATAGAGATCGGCCAGGGGCCCTTCGTCCTTGCCGGCCAAGACCTTTAAGATCGCCAGCACATTTTCCAGGGCACTGCCCTTTGAAGCAATATCCTCAAAGCGGCAACATTTCACCCCGAAATCATCGGGCCGGAGGCTGTAATGATCCACCTTACCGTCCCGTAACTCAACAATCCGGGTGGTTCCACAGATAGAGATCTCATCGATCCCCAGCTTTTCTTCGTGGTGATCGCTCATTCCGTAGGGCGACATGGCGGCCTTGGCCCCGGTCTCCTGCAGAATCTCAATCAGCAACGGGCAGAGGCTTTCGGCATAGGCGCCGATCACGATACTGGAAGTCTTGGCGCATGGTTTGGTCAGAGGGCCGATGATATTGAAGGCCGATGTAAAGCGCATTGACTGAATCAAGCGCCCCCAACCCGCCTTAAGAAAAGCCTCGCCGGGCAGATAGCAGATCCCGTGATCTTCCAGGCAGCGATTCGCTTCCGCCAGCGGCGTGTCAAGATCGAGCCCCATGATCTCCAGGATATCGGTGGCCCCGGAAACACCGGTTACCAACCGAGCCCCCTTCTTGGCCACCTTGACCCCACAGGCCGAGGCGACAAAGGAGGCCGGGGTGGAGACATTAACCGTTTTCAGGGCATCAGAGCCGGTCCCGACGATATCACAACAATCCTCCGGAAAATCGGGGGTAATCTTTTCCGTATCGTACTCATATAAGGCATCCCAGGCCCCGGACAACTCCGTCGCAGTCGGACCCTTCATCAGATGGGCAATAAGAAAAGCGCCCTGTTGTAACTCCGGCTGCTCCGAAAGAATTACCTGGCGATAATATTCCCTGGCCTCTTCCCTGCTCAGATTTTTCCCCTGGCCCAGTTCACCAATAACCTTACCGAAGGCCCGTAAATTCATCTCATCAAA
>JBDLJC010000073.1:0-10521 GCA_039714535.1 Thermodesulfobacteriota bacterium
TGAGTATTGAGAGGGCCAGCTTGTCCTGTTGCGCGGATTAAACTTCAAGAAGGCAACTATGTTGTTCCTCCTCAGTGGAACATTTTGCAAAAGGCTCATTATTATAGTTAATGCGGATTACTTCACTGCCATCCATATCAATATAACGGACTTGGTCGAAGATGTTTTTGTGTTTGCTGAACTGGAAAAATTCATGGGCCAGAGGTAGCCAGTCCTGGTTGTCAGGAGAGCTGACAAATTTAATCACTTCATAGTGGGAAGCCAGGATTCTCAGATCTGAGACAATTGAGCTAATCTTTTTTTCAATCAGAGCCTGATGTTTTTCAATGATGTACAGTTCCCGTTTTTCATGCAGGTCTGAAAGGTAACGGCTCTCTTTCAGATAATACATTGTGGAAAGCAACAGTGTGAGGATCAGGATGGGGATAAAGAAAGCCGAATAGACCAGCAGATATCTTTTTGTTCTCATGCTGCCAAAAAAACCACGCCACGTGCTAGTCATTCCCCCTCCCCTTTGTGATAAGCAACTCATTGTGTCCGGGTACTTTAGCACAACAAGATAATGATTACTATCAAATGGTCTATCAGAGAATCTGAATAAGAAATGCCCCGTCGTGACATGCTGTCCTGATTTCGGTAAGAAATCTCCCCAGCCGTCTCGGGAAACCTTCACGATCCTTAATTGTTTCTGAAGATAACTATATTGTGCCGCTCAATTCCACGGATTATTACATGCTGAAAAACTCCTGGCGCGTCTAAAAACACCAAGATTACCCGTTTACTAATTATCATTTTAGCATTGGACCTGACTATCTATTTAAGCCCCCCGCCACCTCAGATCCCCTGCTCTTCTCGCAATTCTTTAATCTTATCGATAAGCTCATCTTCAGAAAAAATATCTTTTGCAATTAAGATATCTATCAAGGCTTGATTTATTATCATCTCCATTTGCAATGCTTCTTCCACAGGTACTGGTTCAGATTGCTCAAGTTGCTCAGCCATTATTTACTCCTCTGGGTCCAATCTCAAAAATCATTTCTTCCGCCTCTTTTTGCGCCCTTATCTCGCAAAGCCGCCTGCAAACACTTTTGCCTGCCGATATTTATACCATGAGTAAAACCCGCCGATGAAAAAGCCGAACCAGGCGATTGTATTGATACAATAGAAGCCATTAATGTCAATTGCCACTTGTCTGAATATCTTGTCCCAATAAAGCTTCACAGCCCCGTCCCTATACTTAAATCGTCTCCCATTACGGTCAATCCCCAATAGGCAGTTATGCTTATATGCATAGTCGTGAACGAGACCTGGCAGCATCAGTAAGCCTACAGGGCTGAGGATAGCCCACGCCGGTATCGGGATAGACGCCCCGTCAAATTCAAAATCCTCAACGTACTATCTCAACTCTCATCTTTGTTTCCGCAACCCGGCCATGATCATCAACAACCCTGACATCGAAAGTGCCATTACCCCCTTTCCACATGAGGGCTTCACCTTTTCCCGCTTTACCGGCAAAGCTGTCATCGACGAACCAGTACATATCGTTAACGTCCGCATCAACCACGGCGGAAAAGGGAATAGTTTCACCTGCCATCCTGTCGCTTTGCAGGGCATAGCTGATGTTACTCTGCGGAGATCTGATGACTGGAGTTCTCCCTGAGACGCTTTTATCGTTCAGGCTGCAATCCTCCTCATAGGGGGGAGGCACCTTAATCGAGATACCGGCCATATTAAAGATATGCTGGAGATCGGAAGGCCAGAACTCATAGTATTTCATTTCGGTCTTGGCCGGATCAGACAGACAGGCCCTCAAGCCGGACTCCTTATCAATGGGGACGGCCCGATGAATGGTTGACAGCTTTATGGGCGACACCCCCGGGATAAACCAGGATTTTTTGGTGCTTGGACAATATCGGCCCGGCAGATCGCCAGTACCTGCACAGACCGAAATTTTTCTTATGTTCAAGAGATCAGGCTCAATTGCCTCGGTTATTTGCCAACCGAAATCCTCAACCAGCACATCGAATAACTCAAAGAGCAGGGGGCCTGCTGCTTTTCTCCCGACAAAGGCACCATTCCCCTGGCCCTGAAAATCACCAACCCAGACGGCAAGGACATACGGCCCTGAGACCCCTACCGCCCAGGCATCTCTGAAGGCAAAAGAGGTCCCCGTTTTCCAGGCAACTTCATTCCTCCTACCTACCTGCCCGACCAGATTTTCATTAACCGCCGCCTGCGGCGGTGGATTATCTTTTAATATATCAAGGGTCAGGAAGCAGGCCTCACCACTCAACATCCGAGGGCCGGTTTCGGGCAGAGAATCAGCTCTAATCTTCTTTAGCGCCTGCAATTTTCCGCCATTGGCCAAAACCGCATACAATCTTACCATTTCCTCCATAGTGACCTCGGCCCCGCCAAGCGACAACGCCAGACCATAAAACTCCTCCTCTTCAGGGAAGGCAACTCCGGCCCGCGCCAAAAAATCATAAAACCCGGGACGATCCAACTGCGCCTGCAGATGCACCGCCGGCACATTCCTGCTGCTGATCAATGCGTCCCGCGCCGATATCGGCCCCATGAAACGCTGATCAAAGTTCTCCGGGCTAAAACCGCCAAATCTTTTTGGGGCATCCTTCAGTAACGTCAAGGGATGGATCACCCCCTGGTCCATGGCCAGGGCATAGACAAATGGCTTCAGGGCAGAACCCGGTGACCGTTTAGCCTTGGTGCCGATAACCTGCCCCTTAATCTCCGAATCGAAAAAATCGGCGGACCCAACCGCAGCCTTAATCTCCATGGTCTGATAGTTAAGCAACAGAGCAACACCATTTTTAATACCCTCCTTTCTGCGCCTCTCAACATAAGAGGCCACCACCCTCTCCATATCGATCTGTTTTGACAGGTCAAGGGTGGTATTGATCGTGCCATTGCGCAGCAGCGGCAATTGGCTGTCCAGATCATTAACAAAATGAGGGGCAAAAAAGGGAAGCTTTTCGGGGGCACGGACAGCAAGGCCCATCTCCAGAAAAACCCGTTTGTTCTCATCTGCAGGATGCTTTTCAAGCCAGCGATCAAAAAGATTCTCCCTGGCCGCAAGCAACTCGGAGAACCCTCTGCTGGTTGTGGGATTTCTGCGATTGGGATTCTGGGGAATCACACTTAAGGTCAACGCCTCAGGAAGGGTGAGATCCCTGGCGTGCTTATTGAAATAAATAAGACTGGCCGCTTCAATACCCTCAACATTACGGCTATAGGACGCCAGATTAAGATAGGCCTCCAGAATATCCGCCCTTGAATAATGACGGGCCAGCTGCAAGGCGCGAACAATCTGGCGCAATTTCCCCGGAATTGATCTGCTGTTGATGTTCCAGCGCAGACGGGCAACCTGCATGGTTATAGTTGAAGCCCCAACCCGCTGGTGCCCTGCAATGTAAGTCTGCCAACCCGCTCTAAACAGAGCGAGCAGATCAACACCATGGTGCTTAAAGAAGTGCTGGTCCTCATAGAGAACGGTGGCCTCTCTCAGGAGCGGCGAAATCTCGGCCAACGGCACGTAAAGCCGATAACGCTGGTCCCGGGCCAGTGTGACGCGAAGCAATAAGTCGTTGCGGTCAAAGTAGGCCCGGGAGTAATCCTGAAATTCTTTCAGATCCGGCTCCGGACAAAACAGATAGACCCCAAATAGCGTGATGACCAGCGCCAGGGCAATCCTGAGCCCGTATTTCATTTTGAACCGGTTACTGTAAATTCTCCGGCCTTTGAAACAGCTTGTACGCCCCGGTCATACATCGACCCGGCATAGGCAGGCGGGATGACGAACTTGCCGGCAGAGGTCAACTTGACCTTATAGTTCAACTCCCGCATCGTCGTATCGAAATTCCCATAAAAGACCACCCGGTCCTCACGCACATCAACATAATCGGCCCGCCAGTTATAGGCCGTTCTGGGCACGGAATCGCGCAACACCTCAAAGCCACCTGGCAAGAGATCAACAACCGCGACATTACTGACACTCTTGCCATCAAGGGCGCGCACCCTCAACCTGACGGTGATCTCTTTGCCCTGCTCGAAGCTTGTGATCTCCTCGCCGTCTTCGCTAAGGTATTCCCGGATAATCTCAAAACCATCCCGGATCTCCTTGGCGGGAAGTTCCCGGTTGAACCCGGCCTGGGAAACGATATAAAAGATGGCGTCCAAGGCCGTAATATCAATTTTGCTGACCCCGGTATCGAAGCCGGTGGCTAGAAACGGTGACGGCATACTCTGCAGCTTCACGCCAGCATCATCTCCGAAGGAAGCGGTAAAATCAATCTTCTCCGCAAAATCCACTCCCAACCGTTTACTGTAAGCCCCTAAAGCCAGAATACTGTAGGCGGCCGAGATGGTATTATATTCACCATGGAAGACCGGCTCGACAAAGCGCAACAGATCTTCACCGTCCAAGTGGTCTGCTAAAGAGCCAAAATGATTTGCCAACAGATAAACGTACTGGGCATCCCGAGTCAGGATCGAATGAAAATCCCCATACTGCAGATCCGACTTAGAACCCATCCGGTAATGGCCAATCAACTCTTCAGCGACATTACTCTTCTGGAGAAGCTGATAAGTGGCCGCCATATAAACCGCCGTCAGGTCATCCTTCCAGCTTTGCCGATATGATTTATCGAGATAGGTCTGGAGATTAACCAGATAATTGGTACTGACCGTGCCCAGACGGGTCAGCAGATAGATAGCATTGGCCCTTACCCTGGCCTCAGCCAGACTGTGGGATTCCCGCCCTACATATCCGTTCAGAAAGTCCTTACCCCGCTGCAGCATATCGGCCGGGACGGAATACCCCAGGTCCTTTGCTTCAATCAGAAAGTGCATCACGTAAACACTTGGGTATTCGGCGGCGTTGCGTCCCCCCGGCCAAAAAGAAAATCCGCCGCCAGCCAGTTGCCTTTGCCGCAGCTTGTCGATGAGCACCTCAAATCGATCCCGCACTGCCTTACTATGCGGTTCAAAACCGGGATGGGTCATTAAGCCCACCAAAGGAAAGACCTGGCTGACTACCTGCTCCGTACAACCATGGGGGAAATTTTCCAGATATGAGGAAAGCCCATCAACCAGCACCAGCGGGCTGGCGGATGCCGCAGCCTTTTGCCTGGCCAGATCTGGGTAGAGCTTTCTCGGCAGCGAAAGCTCTACTTTACCATCATCAGCAAAGCCGCTGACGAAACTGGTGTAATAAGGCACCGCCGGTCGGACACTGAGACTAGTGGTACGCTGGCCTACCCTGTCACCCAGTTCGGCGATGAACCGAAGAGAGGCAGCGCCGAGTTTTTCTTTGACCCTGACCTTAAATTTAGCCTTACCCTCATCCCCTTCTCCAACCTTGAGAGAGGCCTTGCTCTCACCGATTACTTCCAGATGCTCTGATGATACGACTTCGAGATCAACCATTGCTTCCGGCCCTGAATTTTCAACCATATTGGCGATGGAGACGGTAACCTCGAAAATGTCCCCCGGCGCAGCCTGGGTCAGGACATTGGGAGAAATCACAAAGGGGCCGCGAACCAGGGTTGCGGCCTCGGTAACGCCCATGGCTTCTTCACTTACCGCCACGGCCATTACCCTTAACTTCCCGGCAAAAGAATCCGGCACCTTAAAAGAGACGACCCGCTCCGAACTGTCTGCCTCAATAACCCCGGACCAGAATACGGCGGGGGCATCGACCTTCCGGGCAAAGGGATTTAGGTTCTTGGCCAGGGCCTTTCTGGCCCGCTCACCACCGCCGCTGGCCGATACTGCTCTAACCAGATCAAATTCGGGCAGGATCAGATCTAGAATCTGCAAGGTAGTAACCCCCAGGGAACGTTTCCGAAGAAAATGATCAAGGGGGGCCGGGGTTTTATACTTGGCAACCTGCAGGATTCCCTCATCCACCGCGAAGACAACTATTCGGGAAGGCCGGGAAGTCTGGTAGGTGATATCCATCTTCCGACCCGGTTCAACCAGGTCGGGGACCTTCAATTCAACCTCAACCTGGCGTTTACTTCTATCGATGGTGAAAGGCACAACCGCATAGCTTAAGGGGCTGGTAAAAATCTCCCTGGAGTCGGTGCTTCTAATAAAGGCCACATTAAGGTAGGCGTTCCCCTCTAAACCAGCCGGCACCTTAATTGTCTGCATGGTACCGGTGGTGCTGGTTGAGAACCATTTATGGGTATGAACCTTATCGCTTTCAATGGTTATAAGTCCGGAACCGGTATAGGGTGCGGTGATGTTCATCTCGATGATTTCACCGGGCTTATAATCTTTTTTGTTCAACTTAAGCTTCAACTCGGCATTCTTTTCCAGATCCCCGGTCAGATTGCCGTGGCCGACAACGGTAAATTTGATTCTGCTGAGCCGCAGGCCTGTTTCACCATAGATCTCCAGGACAAAATCGCCGGGTACGGAAGAAGGCAGGATGTATTTGGTTCCCTCCTCAACAACATCAATAGTGCCGGTATCGATTTCCTTTTCCCTGGTTACGGTCTGGTATTTGTAAGTGCCATTTCTCTGTTTTACCAGGGTCGAAACCCGTTGAATTTCAAGCAACCGGGTAGCAAGCGCCTCCTTGGCCAAACGCTTCAGCAGGGGATCAACAGCAATCAATTCAACCGTTCGCTCCTTATCCTTATTGATATAACCCAACCGCCCATCACTCTTGTAACCCACCAGATATGACAGGGGAGACAACATCACGCTGTTACTGGCAGACACACTCCTGCCGCCGTCCGGCTCAAAGCCTTCGACCTCAAAATTTAACTGATAGGTCCCTTTATCAAACCGGTCCAACGCAATGTCGAAAGATGCCCGTCCCTGTTCATCGGTCTTGGTATCATCCAGTGTTTCACTCAGAGACAAGGGCTTGTCTTTCCGGTCACTGAAGGGATCGTGGAAGATAAATTCTTTATACTCCTTGAATTTAAAGCCGGTCGGGCGCACGCTTATCTGACCGGACACCTTCCGATTCTGGGCCGGGGTGCCAAACAGGTTCTCAAGTTTGATCTCCGCCCGGATCATCTCACCGGTAAACCAGCCCTTTTTATCAGCCCCGACCAGGCGGCTTTCCATCTTGAGGGTGTCAGGTTGAAATTCTTCCACCCGAAAAGCAGAACTACCGATCATTTCCCCCCGATGCCCGTTTTTCCTGACAAGATAGACGTATAGCTTGTAGGCCCCGGTTTCGGAGGTGGGCTCGGTGCCATAGGAGAAATCGATAAATCCTTTTTCGGGAAGCTTAATTTTCTCTACCTTTGCCTCATTATTGCGCGGCCCCCTGACCACCAACTCCAGGGGGATACCGTCAACATTAGAGAGGTCTTCCCTCTTGACGATCACCCCGGCCTTGACCTCTTCACCGGGCCGATAGATGCCCCTGTCTGTAAAAGCATAGGCCGACAACCTGTTATTACTGATACCGCTGGCGCTGACACCGCCCACATCAAAGCTTGAGTAGTTGATCTGCCGGGACGATCGGTTAAAGGGAATAAAGGAAATATCTCGGGAGGTCTTAACCACGTAAACACTGGGCTCTTTCTCACGATGAAAATCCCTGGTACTGGCAAAACGGACATGGCCGTCTTCCTGGGTCATCGCGGTGTAAAGGGGCAAACCGTTCAGGCCGAGAAGTTCGACCTTGGCGTTATTAACCGGCTGGCCGGTTTTCATCGACTGGACAAAAACATCATGGGACTTATCGGAATTGTTTTTAACCAAGAGGCCAAGATCGGTAATAAGGATCAATCTCTTGTCGGTTTTACCGTGAACCTCCCGGTTATTCTCCTTGTCCCAGCCCTTAACCTCCATAAAGAACAAGCCGAAGGCCCTGGAGGAGTTGCTCAGATACCGGGACAGATCCACCGAGGAGTAATTTGCCTCTTTGGGGTGAGCCGGTTTGAGGGTGATTATCTCTTCATGGAATTCAACAAGGTTTTTCTTGTCAAAGGAATAATTTCTAAAATGGGGGTCATTGATATCGCCGCTGGTCTGGCTGACGAGATGAGAAATCTGACCGGGCAACACTTTACCTACTGCTACTTTGAGATGCTTATGTCCTCGGGCCAAAAGGCTTAGTTTATGCGCACCGGAATTGGTCAGGATCGAACCTTCACCTACGAGTCTGACCTCTTTCGGATAGCGGGGAACGGCGAGAACATTATCGTAGATCGAAGCTTTGACAAAATTATTGGCCGACCTGAGCCCCTCATCTATCCGGACATAGAGATAACGGCCTTCCGGCGCATCGTAGCGGAAGCTGTAATCTTTTGAACCATCATGTTCATTGGGAATCAGAACCAGGTCCACTCTTGTCGAATAGGCTAGTACCCCCGCGGTCACCTCGCGGGGACTGCTCCAATACTTGGAGTTACGTTTAGAATTACGTTCAGGCAACAGGTAAACCGTGAGCTTGGCTAACAACTCCTGCTCTGCGATGAAATCGGTGAAACCGAGCATCAGCAGTTGTTCAGGTTCCTGCTTTTCGTTAGGAACGATTCGGGTTCCGGACCTGCTTATCTTAAGAAAACTGAAGATGCTGGGAATCAACACCTCTTTCGCCAACGCTCTTTTCGAACCTCTGCCGCCAATGGCCGGCATAACCCCATCTTCTATCTCCAGCTTCATATAGTTGGATTCCTGGGGCAACTGGACAGGAACGGAGTGGACGTAGGCCTCCCGCTGATTTTTATCGAAGTCGACGGTATAGTCATATTTCCGGGCCATGACATTCATCGTCGAACCGGATGGCCGCATGGTCATCAGCAGCTTGTCAGAAAGACTGTCTTTATCAACCGGATGAGTAAAGGTCAAAGTTGTTACAACCTTCCTGACCGTGGGGGTCTTGGGGTCCTGATAAAATTCCAGATCATTGATGGTTACCCTGAAGGGTTCGGTGGTGAATGAATAGGAACTGTCTTTCAGGCGAGTTTCTTCCGTGAAGATTGTTTTAGCAAGATCGACCGTATACTCAACTCCGGCCGGCCAATCCCTTTGCGGTTTGAAAACCAGACGCCGATCACTCTGCCAGCGCCACTCCCCTGGAATAGAGGGGCTCATCTCAATGCCCTGTTTTACAACCTTGCCGATCAAATCGATCCGGGCCACCGAAGGCTGCCCTTCAGGCCGCCGCTGCCCGCGCTTCAAACTTCCATAATCGTAGTCAAATTCCAATTGCAAGTTATCCGGCACCGGATTTTCGACATTACGGGTAAGATCGGGGGCATCAACAACTGCATCAACCAGAATAGGTTTGGGTAGCCCCTGGTAATATTGATAACCAATAAAAGAGACAACAAGCAGGGCCAAGCCGATCCAGAATTCTCTGGGCCTTTTTTTTCTGGCTTTGTTTATGGCGCGTAGCCAGACCGGCGCAGTCCAGGAAAATCGTCCGATGAAAAAACCAATAACAAGCCCCGGTAAGCCCAGAATTTTTTTCAGCATAATCCCATTCCGATTTAGTTTAGTTTTAGATCAGCGAGAGACCCATTTTTAAACAATTTGCTAAATTGCCGTAGGGTCTAAGATGTAAAACATATCGTACAAATGGAGTTCTGTCTAGCAGTAGTGTCCAAGCCGGTAAGATTTTTCCATCATTATATCAGCAGTTAAGGCTGGGGGGCAGAATAGGAGAAAAGGCGTCAAATGAACCGCCTGATTAGGTGTCATTGCGTTGGCTCCAGCCCTTCTTATAGGAAACGAAAAATACTTTCGTATTGCCCCAATATATGATCCAGCCCAATACTACGTAACTGACTAGTGAAGGAATAAGCCACTCAAAATTTCGCTCGTACAGCAAGATTGTAAAAACCAAAGAAATGACAGCAATGAAGATACAAAAAGCCTGCCTGTATTTTGTGTCGATGTCGACGGTGAATCTTTCACGGCAATTCGGACATATTCTGTAATTTTTTAAGACACCTTGGTGGCGAAGCTCCCGTATACAAATTTCAATATCACAGTGTGGACATGTTTTCATGGAGAAAGCACCTATTTTTGATGAGTTCCGCAGTCCTTACAGTTAAATTCAATATCGTAATAATACTCTGGCGGTGAAGAATATGTATTACCCATATTTAATTTTATCTCATCTACAGGTAAGCGGTGCGTACTTTTATTTTTTGCTCTAACTTGCTTGCCCATCAGTAGCTCCGGGCGCTAACATTTGAATTCAGCGGCTGGCCACCCGAACTTGACGCGTCAGCACCGCCCAGCCCCTACCAGTCCACTGCAGTGATTTATTAACCCTTGGATGCTCTCGAAGAAACCGAATGTTTCAGAACTTTTATGCAAAATTTATTTAAACTTTCTCCTGCCTGCAATGCTTTTATGGCAAGGGAGAGGTGGTCCCCAAAATTCGGACAGTGAGTTAAGGTGGGAAGCCGCACACTGACTAAGGAGATTACCATGAGCAAAATGAAACGAAAACGATATTCAGCAGAATTCAAAGCAAAGGTCGCTTTGGAAGCAATCAAGGGAGAGCAGACCTTAGCT
>JBDLJC010000074.1:0-9387 GCA_039714535.1 Thermodesulfobacteriota bacterium
GGAATCAATTTCGACCGCCAAGCTTTTCAGTTTGGCTAACGTAAATACGGTGCCGTTGGTTGTCCTTGATCACGATAACCTTGCTACGGAACTGCCGGGTCTGAATTTAGCGAATAATATAAGCTCTGATATTGCAAATGCGATCAATCAAGGCATGACCGTCACCATCCCCAAACTTGAGACCCTGCATGAAGACTGGCTGGGTACCGGCTATCTCAAGGAAAATCCGACCACCGGCGAGGCTGGCTGGATGCTGTCCGGGATGATTGCCGGGGGGATGACTGCCCTTAATCCCGACCGCTGGCCGGATAATTATTATGAGCCGTTGGCTAATCCCTTCCAGGAAGAAGTAAACCGCAACCCTGATGCGGTAGTCGAGCTTAAGGTCCTGGCCCCCTCCGAGGGACAACAGGGGACGGTCGGCAAAGCTCTGCTCCAGCCGCTACAGGTTGTGGCCCTTGATAATACCGGACGCCATGTAGCCGGGGTGGAGGTTTCTTTTGAGGTGAAAGCCGGGGGAGGGCTTCTGTCCCAGGCTTCGGCATATACCGATGCCAATGGCATTGCCCAGGTTGAATTTACTCCGGGCACTGATATTTCGGCCAACCCCACCCTACTGTACGCATCTCCTCATTCACAACTGGTCGGCGAGAATCTCATTGATGTTTATACCCCCGGTGGCATCCGCATAGCACAGCCGATCACCGCCTTTGCATTCCCCGATATTCCTGATCATATCGAGATCACCAGTGGTGGCAACACCGGGCCGATTCTGACTTGGGCAGACACCATAGCGGTTATGGTCGAGGACCAATATCATAACTCGATCAGCAATAAGGATGTCGTTTTCGCCATGGGGGCGGCGGTGCCTAAATCTTCATGCCAACTGGCCAATGTGGACGACCGGTCCGGGCTTCTGATCAAGATCAGTGACACCTGCCTGGATAATAATATCCCGGTTTACGGTGATTGCGGGGTTAATTCGATTATCGTTTCCACCAGCGATATCGGAGCTGCGGCCCAGGTGATCCTCGGCGGCGTTCCCGATGCCAGTTATCCCGTTTCGATCCAAGTCGATGGCCTGCCGGGTAAGACGGTCCAGGTCACTTCTCTGCCGTTCGGCAACTGCGACGGCGATTCTCCGCCGCAGCATGATCTAGTCCTGAAGGATATCAATCTGGCCGACAACTACGGCAATATCATTAACGCCGCCCCGGTCGGCGGGACCATTCCGGTGACGGCCCGGATGTATGCGGTAAGCGAACTGGGGGAGATAATCGAGAAATCGATTGACTGCATCCCCTCCGGCGCCGATACCTGCCCCATGTTGATCGGTACCAGACAGTATGATATCGATACCTCTTTTACCAGCTCGACGGTGACCTTTGGGCAACACGCTTCCACCGATATCGGGGAAGGAATCTTCGAAATGAAGAAGTTTCCGGTCGGAGACAGTCCCGCTAAAAAGACCATAACCATAACCGGCACGGCTAGCAAAATGGTGCAGGAGACCGTCAACGCCTGTAGCAGTCAGGATGACTGTCAGCTGGTGGAAACGGAATATACCTTTTCCGAAATCAGTATTACTAAAGAGGTCTATGCGGTTGATATCTCTTTTGTCGACACCCAGCTGGTAATTCCGATCAATGCGGATGGTTATGCCACCGCCGATACGGTCATCGATTACACCATACTGCCGGAAAGTTATGTCGCCGGTAACGCCATGGTAGACTTTGCCAAAAAGCTTGCCGACGGCCAGTATCAAACGATTAGCTATCTCGAGTCGGAACGAAGCGGCAATGGCTTTGTCACTTTGGCCCGGGGCTTCCGTTTTGAGTCTGACACTGAATACGTTGCTCGCGTTGTATTGAATAGGGGGTCGAATACTACTGAAATTGTGAGCCGGGAGATTACCTTAAGGCCCATCGCCCTGGATCTTAGGGCCGATCTCAATCTTGACGGTTTGTATCTTGAGGACGATACTCAAGAGACCTTGGGACTGGGGCTTGTGGTACCCCTTAATAATGATGATGACGACGGCGATTATGTGATTGATGAGATAGATGACTCATTACAAGCTGCTGATGGAACACTAGTGGTCGATAACGACCTGATCGCGGTAAGACTCATCTCTCTTCCAGAGGAGACCAATCAAGGAACAGTTACAGTTGAGATTGCCCAGGGAATTGACAAGGTCAGAATCTGGACCGACCCGACCAAGGGGGCAGGTTCTCTCCTGTTAGATGGTCTTGCTGATCCCTTTACCGTCCGAAAGAGTTGGTCGTTGGGAACCCCTGATGTTCCCTCTTTTGGTCAGCTACCGAAAACTCTCTACATCGAAGGGATTGACGCGAGTTTGAATAAGGATGACTTTGTAGCCGTGGTAATAAAATTTCAGCCCGGATCGAATCTGTCTTCTGAAATTGAAATGGATCGGTTGCGGGTAATGGTCATGCAAACAGCCCTTGTTCCAGATTACAATCGTGATGGAATAATAGATGAAGAAGATCGTGGCAAGGTCAATGATCTTCAACCCTGGCGATTCTGGGTTAATGATGATGACGACATGGATAGCGCCCCCCTCACTGGTTTGTCAACGGATCTTCCGGTTGGCGCAACACCCGATGATTTGCCGGGGCAAAACGAAGACAATGGCGATAATATTATAAATGGCATTCGTGACATGGTGGACTTCTTCCCTCTCTATCTGGACATCCACAAAATATTGCAGTTTTGGAAATGGGATGATGGTTTCGATTATCGACTCAGCAATGCAGACGATGCGCTTGGTTTGTTTATCCCCATTTATCAAGGGAGTTTCCCAGCCCTCAACAATGTTGCTGCCTACCTGGAGGATCCGGAAACAGCTCAATCCTTGGTTTCAAGTCAGGGCCAAACAATACCTGTTGAAGCAGTAACCAAGGAAGGATTACCGTTGTCGGGATTTTTACTATCGTCAATTGCCGCTTCGGATCAAAACGG
Source organism: Thermodesulfobacteriota bacterium (assembly GCA_039714535.1). Lineage (GTDB taxonomy): Bacteria > Desulfobacterota > Desulfobulbia > Desulfobulbales > JAGXFP01 > JAGXFP01. The sequence goes on from JBDLJC010000074.1 coordinate 2,983, forward strand.
CGTTGTTCTGCTGGAAGCCAGGAAATCAACGAACAATCCCTTGGTTCTGGAAATCATGAAGGAAGGAGCTGTCGTCTACAGAGTTGAATTTCCCCTTGAAATCTTGCCTGTGGAACAGATGTTCGGTCACAAAAATCTTCGGTCAGTGGCCGGTGCCGCCGATGGTGATCCGGATCGATTCGTGGATTTCACGGATCAGAACAGTCCTGAATATTTCTCGAAAGCCAAACAGCCATATTGCATGCAGGGCGCTGATAAAAACCTAGTCTGGATGCACGGCTATAATGTCGGTCCTGAAGCGGCTAAAGCAACTTATGCCGAGGTATTCAAACGCTTTTTCCATGCCGGGTTTAACGGTAGGTTCTATGGGGTAAGCTGGTTCGGTGATCCTCCGGCTCCAGGCACCAAGCATTATCATCAGGCGGCAGTGAACGCTTTTGCCACTGCCAAAACATATGCCGATTTCATTAACTCTGTTCCCGGCTCATCTTCGTTAGCGGCACACAGCTTTGGCAACTTGGTCGTTGGTTCAGCCATCCAGGATCATGGATTGACGAATTTTGCCAAGTATTTTGCTATTGATGCATCAATAGCCCTAGAGGCGTATGGTCAGTTTGTAGATGTCTCAACTTATGTAAATCTCAACGGAACCTTGACCACAGATCCCAATGCCGGCATGGTAAATGTTAACGGTTGGCCTACTTATATTGCCGGCGGACAATCAAGATTGTTGGCAAGTGAATGGTATAAGCTGTTCGAAGGGACAGATGACAACAGAAAAGAATTGACCTGGCGTAATCGTTTGAGCGGAGTAGTGTCGGATAAAGTGTACAATTTTTATTCCAGTACTGAAGAAGTGCTTCGCAGATATGACGACGACAACATCTTCTTCGACGGGAATGGTTTGTCGCTTGAAGCCTTGTACATCTCCACCTGGGTAAAGCAAGAGAAGTTCAAGGGGCGGCAGGACGTGGTAAATTTCGCAGACAACATCGGCGGAGTATCGAGTCCATACGGTGGATGGAGTTTCAATCCTGTATGGTGGATTGAAGATCCGTCAACCATCTCTACTGGGTTGGAATGGATGAAGATGCCCCCTGAGAATGCGAAGGCAATTACCAAAGAAGAGTTGCGGAAGAAACCGTTTTTTGATCTGCGGGTTGATTGGCTGGTTTCTGATGATCCCACCGATACGTCGCCCAGTGAGTTTGTTGTGAAGAAAATTAGATATACCGGATTGACAAATTACTATAAAGACAATGAGGCGGCTCATTGGTTGGTATCGGTAAGGGACTGGATGTTGGCCGAGGCCATTCCGGCGACAACTTTGCCGATGGGGGCAAATGAGAATACTAAATTTTTAGGCAATAATATTGACATGTCTGGTGGTCCTAGTGGCAAGGGCGTTTGTTGCAAAACAGACGAAACCTTGTGGCCTAGAATAAAAACATATCAAAATGCAAGGGAATGGAGGCACAGTGATTATAAGGATGTTTCATACCAGCATGTGTATAAATTTTACAAGAAAATCATCAACAATTAGAATGTTGGCGAGGTGTCTGAAATGAGAAGAATAATTTGTTTTGTAGTCGTCTTACTAATTGGCTTAGCAAATAGCGCCTGTGGCTCTCCAACCGCAAAGCTGACAGTAAAAGTTGTTGATGAACAAGGTGTTCCCATACAAGGTGCTATGACATTTGTCAGTTTTTCTAAGCCAAATTACAGTGGAATAGGTGTGGCTGATATTCTTAAAGAGGGCAAGTCAGACAAAGAAGGTTCGTTCTCATCTCAGAGCAACACTATGAATTATATCGGTGTGTCTGCCAAGAAAGAGGGTTATTATCATAGTGATGTTAACTATAAATTCACTTCCAGCTCTCGCCTACCAAACCGTTGGAAGCCGTGGAACCCGACGGTTGAAGTGGTGCTAAAAAAGAAACGCAATCCGGTGCCGATGTACCACAAGTTTGTTGAGTGGGAGCCAGTACCGGAATTAAATGAGCCTGTTGGATATGATCTTGAAAAAGGGGACTGGGTTGTGCCTTATGGAAAAGGTCTCAATAGTGATTTCATTTTTGAAGTCAATAGCGATCAGAGAGCATGGACTGATTACAATAGTAGCTATAAGTTGACATTTTCTAATGAAAAAGATGGGATACAAGAATTCGTATTTGATAAAGACGATAAGAGCTATTACAAATGGCTTTTTGAAGCACTCCAGGATGGTTATCAACAGTTAATGAGTAAATTTCGTAACGACTCTCCGCAAACTGGATTGCAGACTAACGAGAAGAAAGGAATTAATTATATTTTTCGAGTAAGAACCCAGACAGATAAAGACGGTAAAATTATCGCAGCAAAGTTCGGCAAGATTGAAGGAGAGATTCGGATAATCCCAGGGAAAATAAACTTTTCCTATTACTTCAATCCCGACGGCACCCGAAACCTGGAGGAAGATCCGCAGAGGAATTTGTTTAAGAATAAGTGAGGCCTAATTGTTCAATTGGCAAAGGGCGGCGGAGAAATCCAGCCGCCTTTTTTTGTTTTGGAAGATCTATCGTTGCTATGATGAACAAAGTACCTCGCGAATTCATATAATAAGTGCAATTCCCAGGTTTAAGTAAAAGTGGTTAAAATTGGTTTGCGAATCAATCAACCACAACCCAGGAATTGCCATGAAACATTGATATGTCGGCTGATAGTTCTCAGGATAATTTTGATTGTTGCAAAACCAGTGAAAGTTCGTGGCCGAGAATTAAAACATATCAAGGTGCTAGGGAATGGAGGCACAGTGACTATAAGGATGTTCCATATCAACACGTTCATGGATTTTATAAGAAAATAACCAATAATTAATGATGTCGGACAAGGTGCCTAAAATGAGAACAGTTATATTTTTTTTAGTTGTATTGCTGACTGGCATGGCAAGTAGCGCGTATGGTTCACCAACTGCAAAGTTGACAGTGAAAGTTGTTGACGAACAAGGTGTCCCCATACAAGGTGCGAAGACATATATCAGTTTTGCAAAGCCCAATTACAGCGGTATAGGTGTAGCAGATATTCTTAAAAAGGGTATGTCGGATAAAGAAGGTCTTTTCTCATCTAAGAGTAGCACCATGAATTATATAGGTGTGTCGGCGAAGAAAGAGGGCTATTACCATAGTGATGTCAGTTATGAATTCACCTCCCGCTCTAAACTTCTACGGCGGTGGGAGCCGTGGAATCCGACCGTAGAGGTGGTGTTGAAGAAGAAGCGCAATCCGGTACCGATGTATATGAAAGGTACTGGCTGGATTCAAGTGCCAGCGACGGGAACTTCGGTTGGGTATGACCTCGAAAAAGGGGATTGGGTTACTCCATATGGAAAAGGAATAACAAAAGATTTTGTATTTATATTTTCAAGTGATATCAAAGCTTATCGAGAATATGACTTGAAAATGACTTTAGGATTTTCGAACGAGTTGGACGGAATTAAAAAGTATTTGTTTAATAAAGAAGATCAAAGTTATTTCAAATGGCCTTTTAAGGCACCTGCTAATGGGTACGATGGAGAACTGGTTAAAACGATTCACAAAATTCCTGGCAAGACTGAAACAAACATAAATAGAGAAGCAAAATATATTTTTAGAGTTCGAACCATTACCGATAAAGAAGGTAATATAATCTCAGCCAATTATGGAAAGGTGGCCAGCGAGTTTGAATTGAGTCCTGAGGGATCCGAGTGCATGATAAGGTTTTCTTATTACTTCGATCCCGAAGGCACCCGCAATTTGGAGGAAGATCCAGAGAAGAATCTGTTCAAGAATAAGTAATGAATGATTGTCCAAAAAGTTAAGGGCGGCGGGAAAATCCAGCCGCCCTTTTTCTTGAGAAAAAAGGTAACAGTTTAGTCCCTTACGCTTTTTCAATTCAGGGGACACCATAGAATGGCACTAGTTTAAGCATGTGCAGCAACATATTTGCTCCGATGCGGAATCACTCTAATTTCATGCCTCGGCGAGCTCATAAGCTGGTAATTTTTCTTCCGTCGCTTAAGGCATCTTGGTTCACTTCGCCCAGGCCGTTGTATGATCGGTGTGTTGGTTATCGCTTCATATAAATCACCGAGCAACCTGAACCGTTCTGTCCTGCTGATTCTTGCTTGGTTTAAATGGGGTTCCCAGCTTCGAAGGGCCTGCACACTGCCTTTGAAACTCACAACTCGAACCTCAATAGCAGCTTTTTCCGCCGCCTCGCACATCAACCGCCGGACACAGTTGTAGGCGATGAAGTTCATCAAGATTTCTTTGCGGATCATCTCCGGCGTCCGGCAGCGCAGGACATCCAGCCCCATTGTTATCTTGATGTCCCGAAAAAACAGCTCGACATCCCACCGTTTAAAGTAAAGCTCAAAAGGGGTCACAAAAGGGGTCAAGTCCGCTCTTGGCTTTTGTTGTTTATTATATTAGTATGCATTCATGTCAAGACCTTTACGAATAGAATTTCCCGGGGCCTGGTATCATGTAATGAATCGGGGGCGTCGGAGGGAAAATATCTACTCATCCCCCGAAGATTACCATGCCTTCATTAAGGTTCTTCAGGAAACAGCGGATTTATGGAACCTCAAGATCGCAGCCTATTGCCTGATGTCGAACCACTACCATCTTCTGGTTCAGACTCCTGATGGCAACCTCTCTCGTTGTATGCGACATATTAATGGGATATATACCCAACGTTTCAATAGACGGAGGAAGACTGAAGGACAGTTATTCCGTGGTCGATATAAATCGATTCTGATAGAAGAGGACAGTCATCTTCTTGAAGTGTTGCGTTATATCCACAGAAATCCTCTTCGAGCCGGATTGGTAAAGGACTTAAATGAGTTTCCCTGGAGCAGCCACCATGGCTATCTCTCAACGGCCAGGAAATGGGAATGGTTGCACAAGGATTTCTTGTTGACCATGCTCAGCAAGAAAAAAAGTGCTCGCCTGACTTCCTATAAACACTTCGTCTCTCTGCATGACTCAGAAGAAATTGAAAGGTTTTACTCTCTAAAAAACTTGGCCTCTGTCATGGGTGGTGACACCTTCAAGGGTTGGCTTAAGGAACAGTTTCAGGAATTGCGATTTAGAAACGAGATTCCAGAATCGCGACTGCTGGCACCAGCAGTCCAAGATATTATTGATACAACCTGCGATCATTTTCAGGTGACAAAAGAACAACTCCTTATTTCGCGTCGCGGGCAAGAAAACCTGCCTCGAGATGTGGCTCTTTATTTGGTGCGGATCCTGACCAGAATTACCATGCCGGAAGTTGGCAGGCACTTCGGAATCAGTAATTATAGCACGGTTGGCAGCGTGGTGATGCGAATGAATCAGCGCAAGGTAGAGGACCGCAATATTCAAAAGCATTTGGAGAAAATAAAAAGAAGGCTATCTAAGAGCCAAGAGCGGACTTGATAATCATCTAAAAGGCACCCCCATCAGCATATCAGGAGATAGACCTCTGATAAACTGTATTGAAAGAACCCAATCTTTCAAAACGGAGGTGCCTGATGAAACTATACGCTGGAATTGATTTACATTCAAACAACAGTTATTTGGCAATTAGCGATGAAGAGGACAAGCGCCATTACAAGAAGCGTTTACCCAACCAGTCTGATGTCATTCTGGCGGAGCTGGAACCTTATCGTCATGACTTGGCTGGCATCGTGGTCGAGTCCACATTCAACTGGTATTGGCTGGTGGATATGTTGATGGACAACGGATATAAAGTTCATCTGGCGAACCCTGCCGGGATTCAGAAAGACAAGGGTTTAAAGTACAGCGGGGATAAACATGACGCCTTCTGGCTGGCCCGTCTTCTGCGTCTGGGTATTCTTGCCGAGGGATACATTTATCCCAAGGAGTGGCGACCGGTCCGGGATCTGCTCCGCAAACGAGGACATCTGGTTCGGTTGCGCACCTCTCTGATCAACAGCCTCCAAGGGATTATCAGCCGCAACTGTGGATTTCAGCTGTCTGGGAAAAAGATAAAACAGGTGAGAGTAAACCATATCACCCCATTGGTGGCATCCCAGGAAGATCTGGCCCTGAGCGGGGCGGTAAGCAAGGATTGCATTGACTATCTTTCGAAAAAGATCAAAGAAATTGAAGTGTCCGTAGAAAACAGAGTGGAAATACTCAAGCAGTTCTCTGGCCTGCAAACGGTACCCGGCATCGGTCGAATTCTCTCGTTGACCATCATGTTGGAAACAGGTGATATAGGTCGTTTTGCCAAGGTTGGCAACTTTTCCTCCTATTGCCGCAAGGTACCGACCAGCTGGACGAGCAATGGCAAGAAAAAGGGCAGAGGCAATGGTAAGAATGGCAATAAGTATCTGGCTTGGGCCTTCTCCGAGGCGGCAGAGTTCTTCCGGCGCTACGA
>JBDLJC010000075.1:0-8605 GCA_039714535.1 Thermodesulfobacteriota bacterium
AACAGTTTAAAACCGATCGGAAAACAATATCCCTGGTCAACAAAGAGGATTATCAGGTCCTTGCCACGACCAGTGGCTCTGATATCGCCCTGAACAAAAAAATACTTGCCGGTAACGAAATCCTCACCTATATCAGGCGGAGCGAAGTGCTTTCCGTCTCACATTTACACGGCTTTGACGCAGAGGTGATCGACCTGGTTGCGCCTCCCGACGCCCTCATTACCCGCAAGCCTTTGTCGGAGCTATATAGTGTTATTGCCGGAAAAATTATCATTGGCAGTGTATTTCGCGACGATAAGTGGGTTGCGGCAGTGGGAGACACCCAGATCCAGGAGGGCGAAAGAGTTATCGTGATCTGTGCATCGCAATATTTTAGAGACTTAAGGGAGTTGTTTTCGTTTTAGAATGCGGGCTGTCGATTGGTGTTCTTCCAGGAGCATGGTCACCCCCTCAGCTCAGGAGGGGGCAATTCTTGGTGCGGTAGTCAGAGGTGATGGTGTTGAAATCCCGGCAGGGATGAGTTCTCGGAATGGATGATAGAGTCTCATTTTTCTTACGGCGGATGCCGGGACGGCCATTGAAAGCTTTTTCGTTGTCTAATGGAGTGACGGTAATTCAAATATGCGTACCGGCGGTGTATTAAATATTTTTGGCAAATTGCTGATTCTCCTATCGCTGTTTCTACTGACCCCCGGTTTCTGGGCGATGGCCCGCAAACCGATCTGGCGCCACCCTTTTAGCACTGTTGAGGTTAAAGGATAATGGTGCAATATTCAGGCTTGGAATATGATGTGGTGGTGGTTGGCGCTGGTCATGCCGGCTGTGAGGCGGCCTTGGCGGCGGCCCGGCTTGGTTGCAAAACGGCGCTATTGGTCATTAATGTCGACACCATTGGCGCGATGTCATGCAATCCGGCCATCGGCGGGCTGGCCAAAGGCCATCTGGTCAAGGAGATTGATGCCCTGGGTGGTGAGATGGCCAGGAATATCGATGCCACCGGCATCCAGTTTCGTCGGTTGAATACCAGCAAAGGTCCGGCGGTCTGGTCTTCACGGGCCCAAGCCGACCGCTTACTCTACCGGTTGCGCATGAAAGAGGTTATCGAGGCCCAGGATAATCTGGAGATTAGGCAGACCGTGGCTGATCGTTTCATCGTCGAGGATGGCCGGGTCTGCGGGGTAATGACCTCTCTTGATGAGGAGATCAGAGGCAAGACCGTGGTGGTGGCCACCGGTACCTTTCTGCACGGTCTGATCCATATCGGCCTTAAGTCTTTTCCGGCCGGCCGGATGGGGGACACTCCTTCAGTCAGCCTGGCCGATGATCTCAAAAATCTGGGTTTTAATATGGGCCGCATGAAAACCGGGACCACGCCCCGGCTCGATGGCAACTCCATTGATTACTCGGAACTTGCCCCCCAGGAAACCGATGAACCGCCCAATCTTTTTTCCTTTGCTAGCACCGGTCTCAAATTACCGCAGAGGCCGTGTTACATAACCTATACCAACGAGCAAACCCATGCGATCATCCGGGAGGGTTATGATCGTTCGCCGATGTTCACCGGCATTATTGAGGGAGTGGGAGCCCGCTATTGCCCGTCCATTGAGGACAAGGTGGCCAGGTTTCCGGAAAAGGACCGCCACCAGATATTTCTGGAACCGGAAGGGCTGGATACCGTCGAGGTCTATCCCAACGGGGTGCCGACCAGCCTACCCATTGATGTGCAGGAGCGAATGCTGAAAAGCATCAAAGGCTTGGAGAATGTTAAAATTATCCGGCCCGGCTATGCAATTGAATACGATTATGTTGACCCCCTTGAATTGAAACCGACCCTTGAGACCAAGCGTCTGACCGGACTCTTTCTGGCCGGGCAGATTAATGGCACCTCCGGCTACGAAGAGGCGGCGGCCCAAGGGTTGATGGCCGGGATCAATGCGGTGCGGCTGCTACGCAGTGAGAGCCCGCTGGTGCTGGATCGATCCCAGGCCTACATCGGAGTGTTGATTGATGATCTGGTCACCCTGGGGACCAAGGAGCCATATCGGCTGTTCACCTCACGGGCTGAGTACCGGTTATTGCTCCGTGAAGACAATGCGGATCAGCGCTTAAGCGAGATAGGTCACCAGCTGGGTCTGGTTGATGATCAGGCCTATGCACGCTTTCAAGCCAAAAAAGAGGCCATTGCTGCCGGGATTAACTGGCTTAACCAGACCACGCTCAGCCCGACCAGCGAGATTAATGAGAGGTTGCTTGCCATCGGTAGTTCTTTCCTGAAACAGAAGGTGTCCCTGGCCGAGCTTTTACGGCGGCCGGAAATTGATTTTGAGCAGATGGCCTTGGTGTTTGGAGATGAGTTGCAGGTGACCGCAGATTATCGCCAGGACATTAAACTGCAGATCAAGTACGAGGGCTATATAAAACGCCAGCAGGAACAGGTTGAGCGGTTCCGCAAATTCGAGGCCATTACCCTGCCGGAAGATCTCGACTTCGCGGCGATCCCCGGTCTTTCGGCCGAGGTAACCGAAAAACTTACCAAGATCAAGCCCCTTAATCTTGGCCGGGCGTCCCGTATTTCCGGGGTCACTCCCGCCGCAATCTCCATCCTCCAGGTCCAGCTCAAGAAATCAGGTTTGCTGTAAAAAACAGGTGCTTGCCGGCTACAGGTCAGCCGGTTTACATCGCTCTTCGGGTGTAGTGCCTCTGTAGAAAAATTATCGATCAGGAGTAACTAATGGCTAATAATGGACTAAAACTTGGCTCTTTCGAGATATTCTGGCTTGATGGCGGCGTCTTTGAACTGGACGGCGGTTGCATGTTCGGCGTGGTGCCGCGGGCTTTATGGCAGAAGAAATTTCCGTCCACCGATGACGATCATATCAGGCTCAGCAACACCCCGATCCTGGTCAAGACCCCGGATGCTAATGTTATAATCGATACCGGTCTGGGCAATAAGCTTACCGATAAACAGAAAAAGATTTTTCTGGTCACTGAGGAGTGGGATGTGGAGGGCAGTCTGGCCCGGATTGGCCTTAGCCGTGCGGATATCGATCATGTTATCCTTAGCCATTGCGATTTTGATCACTCCGGCGGCGTTGTCATGTACAATGAAGCTGCTGAGCCGGAGTTGACCTGGCCGAATGCCAGCTATCATGTCCAGCGGGCGGAGTGGCAAGATGTGCTTGCGCCACACCGACGGGCCGTTAACACCTACTGGCCGGAGAATCTGGATTTGTTAAGAGATAGCGATTTGTTGCATTTGGTGGATGGCGAGGCGGAGCCGGTTCCGGGAGTCAAGATGGCTCTGACCGGCGGGCATACCAGGGGCCACCAGGCGATTTGCCTGTCATCTGGGGGTGAACAGGGGGGCTATCTGGGCGATTTATTACCAAATCATGCCTATTTTCATCCCCTCTGGATAACACCTTACGATAACTTCCCGCTGGATTCCATCTCCCAAAAGGAAAAACTAATCGGCCCAGCGGTTGCTGAAAAGCAATGGTTCCTGTTTTATCACGATCCCTACATGTTGGCCTGTAAGTTTGATCGGGATGGCAAGGTGGTTGAGGAGTTTCTCCCAGGGTGATCAGGTGGGATGATCGGTGGGCCGGAATAATACCTAAGGCGGTGGTCGTACTCAGGCTGGTCGGTTAAACCATGGTCGATTCTTCGTTCTCGGTGCGATTGCGGCCACTCTCCTTAGCGATGTAGAGGTACCGGTCTGCCTCCGCGATAAGCCTGTCGGGAATCATGCTTTCGCCTGCCTGTTTGGTGGCAATTCCGATGCTTACGGTGATGTGGAGTTTGTGGCCATTATACCTGTAGCTATGATTTTGGACGGTAAGCCTTATCCTGTTACATATCGTCAAAGATTGTTCACTGGTTGTTTCCGGCAGAATAATTAGAAATTCTTCGCCGCCATATCTGCCAATGGCGTCATAATTCCGCAGCAGATTGCTCATTAACTGGGCAGTTTCATGGAGGATCATGTCGCCGCATTGGTGCCCGTAGACATCGTTGATTTTTTTAAAATGGTCAATGTCCAGCATGGCTATTGCTATGGGTCGTTTTTTCCTTTTATGGGTTCGGAGTTCATCGGCCAACCGATCCATGATATTGCGGCGATTGGGGATCCGGGTCAACTCGTCAGTGTGGCTGAGCCTTTCCATCTCTTCCTTGGATGCAAGCAGGTTCTTTTGGTTGGAGACCCAGTCTGATATGTCAAAAATCGTGATTAAGGCCTGTTCAATGTTACCTGCCGGATCTTTCATCGGTGAGATGATCACCGTCTGTTCCATGGGGGTGAGCTTTTTCTCGATGTACGAGCGGCCCGAATAAAAGGGAAACGGATTGGCGGAAACTTTGTTGTTGAAAAAAACCGGTTGGCCTTTATCAAAAACTGTTCTGGTTTTTTTGAGAAATTCTGCCTTTTGCAGGCCGGGGAAGACACTTAAGAGCTCTCTGCCTATGATGGTATCGCTGCTTATCATGCTATGCTCTGCCAGCCATTGGTTCCAGAAGACGATCTTTAGCTCGGGGTCAATAACTGCAACGCCAATACTCAGATGATTAAGTAGTTGTAGGTGGTCAAACATATCTTATCCGACTTTCCTGGTTGCTTTAGTCTGGTAATTCCGGGAATTTTTATGGTTTAGACATATTGGCCCTTTTTTAAATAAGAAAATAGGAAGTATTCACAATAAAGGCGAGAAATGCGGTTGTTCTGACTTCTGGATTCTGTCTTCCAGCAGAAATAAGCCGGGGATAATAAGAACATAGTCATTTAGTAAACGCTATAACCCGGGAAGGAAAGTTTTCTACTGGGGCGGGGGGAGGTAGAACATGATGAATAATGCCCCTATTTCCTGCTGGTAGTAAAGATAGATGATGGCGGCAATGGACAGAAACGGACCGTAGGGGATTACGGTTTTCCCGCCCTTCTTCTGTTTGAGCATGGCGCCGATACCCACCACTGACCCCAGCAGAGAGCTGCCGAAGATGACGAAAGGCAGGGATTGCCAGCCCAGAAAGGCGCCGATCATGGCCAGCAATTTGATGTCGCCGCCCCCCATGCCCTCCCGTTTTGTGAATAGGTAGTAGGCAGCGGCAATTGCGTACAGAATACCGCCGCCCAGCAGGATGCCGATGGCGGAACTCTGCCAGGTTATTAGCGGATTGATGAATGATACGGCAAATCCTAGCAGGATGCCGGGCAGGCTGATTACATCAGGGATTATCTGGTGATAAAAGTCTATTAAGATGATTGCCAGCAGGGCCGCGCAGAAGACGAAATAGATGGTGAAAAGGAGAGACAGGGAAAAGCGGGCGAACAGGGCGTAAGCCATTACGGCCATGGCGAGTTCGATCAGAGGATATTGCCTGGAGATCCGCATCTTGCAGGCCCGGCATCTACCGCGCAGCAAAATAAAACTGACAATCGGGATGTTGTCATACCAGTGGAGCTTTGTCCGGCAGCCGGGGCAATGTGAAGAGGGGAAAACTATTGAGTCCCCTTGGGGTATTCTGATAATTACCACGTTCAGAAAACTGCCGACGATGGCCCCCAACAAGATGCAGATGGTTATGTTAAAAGTTTCGATCATAAATGTTCGCAGAGTTTTTGTTAACGGATCTGTTGACTATATTTTATTTTGCCAACCAGGGGAATGTTAAACTGGCTGATGGGTAAGATTTACATAAATAATGTTTAGAGGACTATCATCTGGGAGTGGCACGTTCAGAGATAGACTGCCAAATCCCTGCGCTTTTATTGAAGGTGCGTGGTTTTCTAGAGGCCTCCGGGGCATGTGATTGTAGGGCAACTGTAGGTGGGGAGATCCCTAGCCCGGTTAGGTCGGGAGAGGTCCTGGCTTCAATATAAGGTTAGAGTGGCCAGGCAGAAGCCGCTGGTCCCAGGGAAAATCAATGGTCCTTTACTTATTGGTGAGTGTGACACCTTAAATGGCTGTGATCATATTAAAAATATATTATAGTGCCGATTAATTGATGAAAGTTCTTTTTAGGTGTAAAAAATATTAATGGTTGTTTGATTGCGTATGTCAGGGCAACAAAATGAAAAACGCCGGGATGTCAGGGTAACTTTCCGGACTACGGTTAAACTAAGTTTTCCGGATGGCCGTACCTTCGACGAATGTGAAACCTCTGATGTCAGTGTCAGTGGTGTGTTTGTCAAGGGGGTCACAGGGGTGGATTGTGGCGATAAATGCCAGGTCAAATTCCATCTTTCCGGCAGAACCAGTAGCCTGGTGCTTGAGCTGGATGGTGAGATCGTCAGAACCCAGGCCGTTGGGGTGGCCCTGCAATTCTTTGAGGTAGATGAGGACAGTTTTTATCATCTGCAGAATATTGTTTACTTCAGTTATAAGCATGCAGATGATGGTGGTGGCAGTGAAATTTTAGGGGGGGACGATACTATTGATGATGAAGCCCTCTATTTAGATCTTGATGCCAATGGTGAAACTGCTCCTCTGCCCGATAATTATTTAGATGAAATCAACGCCAAAGACAGTGACGATTTTGATGATGATTTAGACGATGATATCACTACCCATGTCAATCGTTACCAAGAAGAAGACGATTATTAATTTAGGAGTTGCCCATGGCCTTGATGCAGATAAATGTCATACCGCTTGGCACCGGTTCTTCCAGTGTTGGTGAGTTTGTGGCCGGGATCACCAAGACCCTTGCTCGGGAAGGTGTTGTCTGCAAATTGACAGATATGGGGACCGTGGTCGAGGGTGAGGCAGGAGAACTTCTGCAGATAGCGGCCCGGATACACGAACTTCCTTTCCTCAAAGGGGCAAAGAGGGTTGTTACCCAAATTTCTATCGATGACCGGCGAGATAAAAAAGTGAGCATCGGTGATAAAGTTGCCTCAGTTAACAACCGTCTGGCAGTCGCAGATGGCCCGGCTTAGGAGAATCGAGCACCAAAATGGCAGCTTCATCGAAGAAGAGAAACACATGGCATAAGGTGAGGCGGGGGCCGTTTATTGTTATCACCTCTTTTTTGGTTATCTGGTTTATCGGGATTGCTTCGGGTGAACCGGTTCGGGTTCTTGAGCAGGCTGTTCGAGTCTGCTTGAGTTGTATTGGTATCGGTTAATTATGGAATCGGTGCGAAAATGGGTTCAAGTCGTTTTTGGTTTTTTGACGAACGGTTACTGGGCCTTTCCTTTTACCCGTAATATATATCAGGGCCCCTTAAAGGTTATATGTGCTCCCGGGCTTAATTGCTATTCCTGTCCGGCAGCCACTACTTACTGCATTATCGGTTCGATTCAACAGCTTTTGGCAAATATGCGTCTGGCCCTTGAAGGGGGGCAGTATTATTTCGGTCTGTATGTTGTTGGTTCGGCAGGTATTTTGGGCGGCCTCTTCGGGCGGATGATTTGTGGCTGGGTCTGCCCGTTTGGGTTTATTCAGGAATTGTTGAACAAGATTCCCTCCCCCAAGTTCGGGGTGCCACGGCCACTGCGTTACGGTAAATTCATTATCCTGCTTGTCTTTGTGATAATCTTGCCGGCCTTTGCTCTGGATGAATTCGGGGCCGGCAGTACTTGGTTTTGTAAGTATATCTGCCCGGCTGGCACCTTGGAGGCAGGATTGCCGATGATTTTTCTGCAACCAGGCCTCCGGGCCAATCTTGGCTATCTGTTTATTAATAAGATTGTCATTATGGTGCTGTTTCTCGGTTGGAGTGTGGTGGCCAGCCGGCCTTTTTGTCGGACGGCGTGTCCTCTCGGCGCTTTTTATGCGTTATTTAGTCGGCATAAATTAGTCAAGTTGAGACTGAACCGGGATAATTGTACCTCTTGTGGAGCTTGTCATCCGGTTTGTCCGATGGGGGTAAAGTTTGATGAATCCCCGGAAGATCAGGATTGCATAGGCTGCATGAAATGTATGAACCAAGCTTGTCGTTTTGAGGCGATTTATCTGGAAGTCGGCGGTATCCCGGTAACGACCGGAAGCGTACTGGACCGCCCGGTTTCGGTGGAGAAGTGATGCGTTTTATAAAAAAGGATAGCAACCGTGAAATGAGTGGGAGTTTTTCATGCTGAAAAAAGTTTTAATTGTTGTAATTTTTGCCATGCTGGCTGTTTCAACTGCCGAAGCCATCTCTCTGGTAAGTGTTGACGGTGAAAATGTTAACCTGCGTTCCGGCCCGGGGGGTAACTATTCTGTCCTCTGGGAGTTGGGCAGGGGGTTCCCGCTTAAGGTGCTGGGCCGCAAGGGGGAGTGGACAAAAGTTGTAGATTTTGAAGGAGACAGTGGTTGGATACATAGTAAGCTGGTTGCTAAAAGAGCTCATCTGATTGTCAAAAAAAAGAGGATAAATGTCCGTAGTGGCCCTGGCAGCCGCTATCGTCTTGTTGGTAAGGCAAATTATGGTGTCGTTTTCAAGACGATCAAAATCGGCAAGGGTTGGGCCAAGGTAAAACATGAGAATGGCCTGACCGGCTGGATTAAAAGAGATTTGCTCTGGGGGTGGTGAGTTGTGGCGAATCAAGTTATTCTCCTAATTTAAAAATCGATCAGGCAATCTTGTTAGCAGTTTTTTATGATTGGCTGATCTTATTATGTAAAAT
>JBDLJC010000076.1:0-8126 GCA_039714535.1 Thermodesulfobacteriota bacterium
TCAGTGAATGGTGAAATTAATGTCACAAAGAGTGCTTTTTCTGTCGGACGATGATAACGGGCCGGCGAGTTGGTCGGGAGATAAATGATGGTTGCTTTCATCCGGGTATTATACTTCCTTTTCATTACGGCAATAGTGGTCGGTTCCGGGCTTATTTTCTGGAACCTTGAACACAGTAGTCCGGAAATCAGCTATAACGAGTTTCTGACTTCCCTGAAAAATGATGAAATTTCCGAGATAAGATTCCAGGGACGGGAAGTCAGCCTGACGGATGTTTATAAGCGTAAATATTCAACCTATGTGCCGGACATTGAGGTAATTCTGCCGATCATTAGCGAGAAGAAAATCAATGTCTACGGGCAGAATGAGAAGAAATCTCTTTGGTGGAATCTGCTGTCCGTTACGGTACCGGTAATAGTGATCATGCTGGCCTGGTTCGCTCTTGCCCGGCGGCAGACAGCAGAGGAAACCTCTGATTTTGCCAAAGATAAAGCATCTTTTGCCCGTGCCGCCCGCCAGGTCACTTTTCGCGATGTAAGCGGCATCCCCGAGGCGAAGGGGGAACTTCTTGAAGTTATCGATTTTCTCCAGAACCCCAGAAAATACAGCAGGCTGGGTGCCGTGATCCCCAAGGGGGTTTTGTTTCAAGGGCCTCCTGGCACCGGCAAGACTCTCCTGGCCAGGGCGGTTGCCGGCGAGGCCGGGGTCCCTTTCTTCAGTATCAGCGGCTCCGATTTTGTTGAGATGTTTGTCGGTGTAGGCGCCTCCCGGGTACGGGAACTTTTCAAGGAAGCGAAAAAGAACAAGCCCTGCATAATTTTCATCGATGAAATTGATGCGGTTGGCGGTCATCGCGGCGGCTCAGGCATGGCCGGTGGTCAGGAAGAGCGGGGCCAGACCCTCAATGCCCTGCTCGTTGAGATGGACGGTTTTGATTCGGATGACAATATTATAGTTCTGGCCGCAACGAACAGGCCCGATATTCTCGATCCCGCCCTCCTGCGCCCGGGGCGTTTTGACCGGGTGGTAAACGTTCTGCCACCCGACATCAAAGGAAGGAAAAAGATCCTGGCTGTCCACACCAGGAAAATGGAACTGGATAAAAGTGTGGACCTTGAGAGTATAGCCCGCAGCACCCCCGGTTTCACCGGGGCCGAACTGGCCAGCCTGGTCAACGAGGCCGCCCTGATTGCCGGACGGGATGACAAGAGCAGTATAAATCTGAATGATTTTGAAGTGGCCAAGGACAGAATCCTGATGGGGGTGGAACGCAAGGGATTGGTCATCAGTGAAAACGACAGGAAGACCATGGCTGTTCACGAAGCTGGTCATGCCCTGGTCGCGAGGTTTAGCCCGGAGGCGGATCCCCTTCATAAAATTACTATTATTCCGCGGGGCCGGGCGATGGGACATACCCAGCAGATGCCCATGCAGGACCGCCACGCCTACTCGAGCAGTTATCTCAAGAGCCGGGTTACGATAATGATGGGCGGGCGGGCCGCAGAGGAAGTCCTCCTTAACCAGAAGACGACCGGCGCCGAAAAAGATCTCCAGCAGGCCATCGAACTGGCTTCAAGCATGGTTGGTAAATGGGGGATGAGCGATGCCGTCGGCCCGATGGCCTATCTTCAGGGGCAAGGCGGATTCCTGGGTGAGACAGGGAGCTATTCCCGTAGTTTCAGCGAGGAGACGGCCCGGTTAATTGATCTTGAAATCAGGAAGCTGGTGGAAGAATGTTACGAAGATGCCCGGATGCTTCTGGAAAAGGAAAAAACGTTCCTTAAGCAATTGAGTGAGGCCCTGCTTGATTCCGAGACCCTTGACCGTGAAGAGATGGAAATCATTCACGAGTGCTCGGTCAGGAAGGCAACAGTGAAAAAAGCGCCGGCGGATTATAACACTTAACTGATCGTTTGAGCAGGGGACCCACGCCCATCCTGCCGCAATGGAAATAGTATGAACAAGTATTTCGAGTTGATAATGGATTTCCTGAAGATCCTGGTTCGCAGCAGGGTGTCAATGGCCGGGGCGGTGGTGTCCGGCCTGATTTTTCCCGTGCTGGTGGTTTTACTGTTTATCGATATGCAGGGGATAGTCCAGAACCCCTATTTCGGTTTTCTGATCTACATGGTAATGGGGCCGCTTTTCGTCATCGGCCTGCTTACCGTTCTGGTCGGGCAATTCCTGTTCAGGGACCGGGAGGAAATAGGGCTTTTCACCCTGGAATACATCAGGGAACAGTTCAACATGCCCGGTCGTTTCATTCGGGTCAGGAAGTTGATCTACATCTCATCCACCCTGGGTTTTTTCACCCTGATTGTTATAGTCGTTGTTTCATACACCGGTTTTCGCTATACGGAAACGATCGGCTTTTGCGGGCAGTTCTGTCATGACGTCATGGAACCCCAGTATATTTCCCACCAGAATTCGCCCCATTCCAGAATCGCCTGTGTCAAATGCCATATCAGCGGCAGTTCGGACCTGGTAACCAGATCGAAGGTCTCCGGGGTGACCATGATTTTCTCAACGGTTCTTGGTCGGTATGAGCGGCCGATCAAGAATCCCGTTCACTCACTCCGGCCTGATCGGGAGGTTTGTGAGCAGTGCCATCGCCCGGAAGTGTTCCATGGGGACAAGTTATATATTAAAGATTATTTTCTTGCCGATGAGCAAAATACCCGTGTCCAGACGGTCCTGCTGATGAGGATCGGTTCCAGCGGCTATCGTGATCGGCTGGCCCAGGGTATCCACTGGCACGTTTCTCCGGACCATAAAACCTATTACCGGTCAGCCAGAGATGATCAGGACAGGATCACCGAAGTCAAGCTGGTGGATCATGATGGGAGTGTATTTATCTTTAAAAACAAAGAGGAGCCGCTGGACAGGGAGCTTGGCGAAGAGGATTATCGGTTGATGGATTGCATGGACTGTCATAATCGTCCGACCCATGTCTTTTTACCTGCTTCCGAGGCGGTTGACCGCAAGATAGCGATGGGGGCTATCGCCAGGACCCTGCCTTTTATTAAAAAAGTTGCCTTGGAAGTTATCCTTCAGAAGTATGACAGCAAGGCCCAGGCCCGCAGGCGGATTGCGGAAGGAATTGAAGGGTGGTACGCTGAAAATCGCCCGGATGTCCCCGTAGAGAGGAAGACAGAGCTTGATCAGGCAGTTAATGTTATTTATCAGGCCTGGGCCGAGAATGTTTTCCCGGAGATGGGCATCGGCTGGGAGACTTACCGCAACAACCTGGCCCATGAATCCGGAAACGGTTGTTTCCGCTGTCACTCCGATAGTTATCAGACCACGGAGGGTAGGGGGATCCCGAATAACTGCGACCTGTGCCATTATATTTTGGCGGAAAAGCAGCCTTCGCCGGATATCATGCGGATTCTGCATGGCGAAAAAATTTGAGTGGTTGAAATAGTATCTCGCCTGACAGGTGAAACAGGTTGACTTTTTACCGGTGGAATTGATAATTAATTTTAATATACTTCATTTGTATTCTTAAATATTCGTCCCCGTCGGTTGACGGGGACCAGTCGATTAGTAAAAAGCAAGAAGAGACATATACAGGGGAAATATGGATCCAAAAGAACAGGCTAAGCAGCTGGTTAAAGAAGCCGAAGAGTTGACGGCAAAAGATTTACGGGCTGCACTGGCAAAATTTCGTGAGGCAATTCTCCTTGATTCTGATTATCCGGAACTTGAAGATGAAATATTTCTCCGGGAAGACGCCATCAGCAAATTGGATGGGGTTCTCGAATTTATCGTAAAGCTTCTCCGGGAAGGCAAAGAGTACCAGGCATGCCAGATGCTGAAGGATCTGCCTGACAATTATGTAATTCAGGATAAAAGCGGCCTTGTCAAAAACCTGAGTGAAAATATTGCCAAGGTGGAGCGTCTGATCCTGGAGGCAAAAAGCCTGCCGCCCACCGGCAGGAAAAATGCTCTTGTCCTGCTAGACAAAGCAACCAAGTTGTTGCCGGATTATCCGGGGTTGCAGGAACATATCGAAGCCTTCAAGAATGTTTCCAAAAAAATGGAATCTTTCATTCTTGCGATCGTGGAGGCCCTCAAAACCGAAGATACTGCGCAAGCTAGAAAAGTATTGGGAGAATTCAAGGCGGCCTATCCCAACGATACCAATCTCAGCAAGTGCGAGGTGGCGATCAGGAATAAAGAGCGGGAAATTGATCAGAAACGCTATGTTCGAATGGGATTTATAAAAAGGTTGGTTGGAGTTCTTGTTGTGTCGGCCGTATTTGTCGCTTATGGGGCCTATGAGATAAAGATGGTGACCGAGGCCGGGAAAGAGTGGAAGCAGGTGAGTCAGTTGCTGGCTGACAAGAAGTTCAGCGAAACCCAAGCCGGTTGCCGGGCAATTGTTGCCAGACTTGGTAGAGTCCGGCTCCTGTTCCAGACGAAAAAGCAGGAACTTCTGACCCAGGTCGATGAAATACTCAATCTGGAAAGCGTCATCAAGGGGGCTCAGGGACAGATCCTTTTCGACGGCGATTATATTCCTAAAAAGAATCTGGCCGAAGCCAAAAGAATCAGTGAGATTTCTCAAGCTGCAGATGGACTGGCCAAGACA
Source organism: Thermodesulfobacteriota bacterium (assembly GCA_039714535.1). GTDB lineage: Bacteria > Desulfobacterota > Desulfobulbia > Desulfobulbales > JAGXFP01 > JAGXFP01. The sequence continues at coordinate 4,595 of JBDLJC010000076.1, forward strand.
GGCAAGTTTAAGAGGGCCATCAAAAAATACGAAGAGGCGCTGGTGGAGACGGCAAAAGTAGAAAAAGAGCTGGCTGCCAAGATCGGCGAGGGGATCAATCTCTCCATCAGACATTGTTATGAATCGATAATCAATGACCTGCTCAGTAAGGCCAACGCGCTGAAGTTGCGGAAGTCATTTGATGTAGCCTTGGACAAGGTAGAGGAAGCAGCCCGGGAGGCTGAAAGGGGAGGTCTGACCGGCAAGGATCCCGTTGCCGTGGAGATTGCCAGCTTCAGGGGGAAAATTTTCAGGGGTAAGTTGAAGGACCTGATCTTGTCCGGGAACAAGATTTTCAAATCAGGTAATTATGCTGTGGCGATAAAGGCATATAAACAATCACTTGCCTATGCCCGTGAGGTCGGGCTGGCTGATAAAAAACTTATTCGGCGGATCGATGAACTGATCAATAAGAGCAAGGTTAACGGTCTGCTGGCAGCCGGTGAGAATTATTATCAGGCATCACAGTGGCCGGAAGCCGCGAAGCTCTACAAGAGCGGGCTCAAACTTGCTGGGGAGAAGGGGATCAGCGATCTGCTCTCCATAAAAAACGCCAGGTATAACCTGCCACGGGCGGAAAAGATGGGAGTGACTGCAGTCCTTGCCCGGAAGAACAGCCAGGGGAGGCAGCAACTTAAGGCAAATGAATGGGGGAAGGCCCGGGAGGTATTCAGTAGCGGCGTTTCGTATGGTAACAATAGCCGTTATGCCGAAGACAGGGATGTTGTCGCCAATCTTAAGAAGCTTAAAGCCGGGCTCGCTGAAGCTGAAGAGAGAATATTTATCGATGGTCGGAAAGAGTACCTGCAAACGAGATATGCTAGAATTATACGAAGGGTTTTTGGCCTGAGCGGCCAGGCGGCAATGCTTAACCCGGAGATAGTTCTGCTGACCGGTGACAAGCAGACCCTGAAGTTCAGTATCTCTGCCATGTCCTATGCCAAAAAGGGAGGCCAGGGCAAATATTCCCGTTATGAGATAGTCTATGCCCTTGACCGGAATAATGGTTCATGGGGAGTGGTCAACAAGTCAAGCGACAGCAAGGTTGCTGCCGATAAGGCCTATAATTAGCCAGGATATTTGACGAGAGTAGCTCTGGCGTATCCCAAGGGTTCTGTTTAACCCCCCCCTCGGAGTCGAAGTTTTATACCCTAAGGGCATCTGGGTGCCCTTCAAGTGGCAAACCTAGTGTCCCGCTTGGTTAGTGCCGTCATTTAATAACTGTTTTGCTCGATCGACAGAATCAATAATTGATTGGGCGCTTTTGGTCCATTTGAACGGCTTGGCACTGTCTGAATTATGAACCTTGATGAATCGGTGAATTTCATTGCGAAGCTCTTTGACACTTGTAAAAACTCCACGATAGATTGAGCGTCGTTCTAGTTGTGCAAACCAGTTTTCAACGGCATTAAGCCATGAAGCGCTGGTGGGCGTGAAATGCATTATGAATCGAGGATTGGCCGCAATCCATTTCTTGACCTCTGGAGTCTTGTGAGTACTGCTGTTATCCAAAATGATATGCAGGTCAAGATCTGGCGGCATTGATCGATTAATTTGACGTAGAAAATCAAGAAATTCTTTGGCTCTGTGCCTTTTTGTAGTCCGCCCAATGACGTTGCCAGTCAACACGTCAAAAGCGGCGTACAAATTCGTGGTGCCATTGCGTTTATAATCATGAGTGCGGCGCTCTATTTGTCCAGGCTTGAGAGGAAGCATAGGCTGTGTACGATCCAATGCCTGAATTTGAGTTTTTTCATCAACAGATAAAATAACAGCATTGTCAGGAGGGTTCATATAGAGGCCGACCACATCAATGACTTTATCGGCAAACTGAGGATCATTGCTAATCTTAAACGTTTTGAGCCGATGTGGCTTTAGAGCAGCGGTTTTCCAGATCTGTTGAACCTGCCAGTTGGTGATTCCGGCAGCTTTGGCCATGAGGCGTACACTCCAATGGGTTGCCTCACGTGGAATGCGCTCAACAGTCATCTGCAAAACCTCTTTGATCTTTTCTTCAGAGAGCTTTCTTGGTTGCCCGCTACGTGGTCGGTCTTGAAGGCCATCAAGACTTTGCTCTTTGAAACGCTTGCGCCATCGGTAAACTTTTCGAGTAGTTATGCCAAGATCAGTGGCTACCTCTTCTGATTTTTTACCGGCTGAAGTAAGGATAATAATTTGTGCTCGTACAGCAATACTTTGAGCTGTTTTAGGGGATCTCAACAAAGCATCAAGTGCCTGTTGTTCCTCTACCGTAATAGTATAATTTTCATGTGTGCGTGCCATGTAGGCAATATACCACACCCAATCAATAATTGACACGATTAACCAAACAGAACACTAGCTGAGTCCAGTAACCCGGGCCGCCTCTTCATAGGTGGTAAGGCCGGCCTTGACCTTCTGCCAGGCGTCTTCCTTGAGGGTGGTCATCCCCTCTTTGACCGCCTGCGCCCTGATCTCGGCTTCCGAGACACCGGCACAGATCAGCCGGTTAATCTCATCGGAAACGGAGAAAATCTCGAAAACCCCACAGCGGCCATGAAACCCGGTCTGCCGACACTGACGGCAGCCCTTGCCGGCCCGCAGTTCGATCTCGCCTTCACCTTCGGCCGGGAAACCGAAATTACGCAGGGCCTCAGTACTAACCATCACTTTTTCGCGACAATCTGGGCAGATGGTCCGGACCAGCCGCTGGGCCATGGCGCCGAGTAGAGTGGAGCCGACCAGAAACGGTTGGCAACCTAAATCGATCAGGCGGCTGATTGACGAGACCGCATCGTTGGTATGGAGGGTGGAGAAAACCAGGTGACCGGTGAGGGCGGCCTGGATGGCATTAACACCGGTATCAAGATCGCGGATCTCGCCGATCATGATGATGTCCGGGTCCTGGCGGAGGATGTTCCGGAGGATCGTCGAAAAAGTAACATCGATGGCCGATTGCACTGCTATCTGGTTAAACTCCTCATGGACCATCTCAATCGGATCTTCGACTGTCGTCACGTTGTTCTCGGAGGTGGCGATCAGCTTAAGAGTGGAGTAGAGGGTGGTCGATTTACCGCTACCGGTAGGGCCGGTAACCAGGACAATCCCGTGGGGGCTCTTCATGAAACCCTGGTATACTTCCAGGTCACGCGGGCTGAAACCAAGGGTTTTGACATCCTGGAACATGATGGCAGAATCGAGGATCCGCATCACCACCTTCTCTCCAAAGGCCACCGGCACGGTGGAAACCCTGATCTCGGCCTCCTTGTCCTCGTGATCGACCTTGATCCGCCCGTCCTGGGGCCGCCTTTTCTCGGCAATATCCATCCGCGACAGAGTCTTGATCCTCGAAACAATGGCCGAATGCACCCCCATCGGCAGGGTGTAGATGGTGTGCAGCACCCCATCGATCCGCAAGCGGACGTGGCTTTTAAGCCTCTTCGGCTCAATATGGATATCACTGGCCCGCTGGTCAAAGGCATAGGTGAAAAGATGATCGACGGCACTGGTGATA
>JBDLJC010000077.1:0-6986 GCA_039714535.1 Thermodesulfobacteriota bacterium
ACGACCCGTCGAAGAAGCACCGGCCGATGATGACCACGGCGGACCTCTCGCTACGCTCCGACCCGATCTACGAGCCGATCGCGCGCCGCTACCTGCAGAATCCCGAGGAGTTCGCGGATGCCTTTGCCCGGGCGTGGTTCAAGCTGACGCACCGCGACATGGGACCCCGGTCGCGCTATCTCGGTCCGGAGGTCCCTGTGGAAGAATTGATCTGGCAAGACCCGGTACCCGCAGTCGATCATGAGCTGATCGACGCGCAGGACATCGCAGCCCTCAAGGGCAAAATCCTCGCTTCGGAACTATCCGTCTCCCAACTGGTCTCTACGGCCTGGGCGTCGGCATCCACCTTCCGTGGTTCCGACAAGCGCGGCGGTGCGAACGGGGCACGCATCCGTCTCGCGCCTCAAAAGGATTGGGAAGTCAACCAACCGGCCCAACTGAAGACTGTGCTGCAAACCCTTGAGGGAATCCAAAAGGAGTTCAACAGCGCGCAGTCAGGCGGGAAGATGGTTTCTCTTGCCGACTTGATTGTCCTGGGTGGATGCGCAGCTATCAACCAAGCTGCAAAGAATGCTGGTCACGATGTGACCGTTCCCTTTACTCCGGGACGCACGGATGCGTCGCATGAGCAAACCGACATAAAGTCGTTCGCCGTACTTGAACCGGCTGCAGACGGGTTCCGTAACTACCTTAAAACCAAATATTCCGTATCGGCAGAAGAACTGCTGATTGATCGTGCCCAACTGCTGACCATTACCGCGCCCGAGATGACGGTTCTCATTGGCGGTTTGCGCGTCTTGAACACTAACTTCGGACAGTCCCAGCACGGCGTTTTCACCAAGCAGCCAGAGACGCTCACCAATGACTTCTTCGTGAATCTGCTCGATATGAGCACGTCGTGGCAGGCAACCCCGGAAGACGATGACGTGTTCGAGGGTCGTGATCGCGATAGCGGCGAACTCAAGTGGACCGGCACCCGTGTCGACCTCATCTTCGGTTCAGAATCCCGTCTCCGTGCCGTCGCGGAAGTATACGGATGTGAAGACTCGCAGGAACAATTTGTCCATGACTTTGTAGAGGCGTGGAACAAGGTGATGAACCTTGATCGCTTTGATCTTGCCTGACCCGAATGGTCAAGGAGAATGTGAGCATCCCGGTCATCGCCTCCAGCGGCGCGGGCGGTGTTGAACATTTCTCGGAAGTTTTTGAGCAGACAGACGTGGAGGCGGCGCTGGCAGCAGGTATCTTCCATCGTAAGGAAGTACCGATTGAAGACGTGAAAAATTATCTACGGGAAAAAAGTATCGAGACAAGATAGCCAGTCACTAGTGGTAAAAAGAATGGTACAAAGGTCCTTGATTATGCTGAGCTCAATTAGATGTTGACGTTCAGAGAATTATCTTCAGTTGCAGATAAAACATCATCCACATCATCATAACCGAAACGGTCAACATAAAACTTCAGAACATCCGTTGGTTCCGTAAAAAAAGATGCGTAGTTAATAAAACGAAGAACAGATCGTTTATAGATGGGTTCGGTGACTTGCTGATAACTCGGAGTCATGATATTTGTTTTGGCCCTTGCATATTCGTAATATTTTAGAACTGTCTCATCCCAATCCGCACCAAGAAAAGTCAGGAGTTGCTTGGCCGTCTCTTCAAAATTTTCTACCAGGTCTTCATACCTGATCTGATGAAACTGTAGTGATAAAAACTTCATATAATGCAAACCAAGGCTCATTACCTGATCATAGCAATTTGCCGTATCTGTTAAATTTGTAAAATTAGCCATTGCATCATTGAGTCTGAATAACTGCATGAAATTACTTAGACAGACATCGTAGGGATGACGTATTGCCAAAATAACTTTGGCGCCGGGAAACAATTTAGCAATCAACCCTAAATGAATAATATGCAAAGGGTATTTGTCTACAACTATCCCGGTTGGTTTGTCCCCCCCCATCGACCTTTTCAGGCTACTAAAATATTCTTGCCGCAACTCAACAAGGGTCTCCTCGGCAAGATCATCCAAGGCATCAGGATACCCTTTTCCTAACCGTTTTATTTTATGAATAACCATATCAAGGGCTGCAGTCTCTTCAGCCACGCTAAAATCGGGATGGCAAGCGAGGACCTGATCCATCAAGGTAGTTCCAGATCGCGGAAATCCCACCAGAAAAACCGGCTGAAGCCCAGAAACGGGCAATTTCTCAGCCGCCAAGCGTTTTAGCCGCTCTTCCGTAAAGAAAGTCTTCAGCTGCAGAAGACCCTGCAGGAAGTTGTCTTTGTTAAATTTTCGGGACTGAGGCTCCAATCCTTGAAACTTTTTGGTCAAATCAAAATGGCGATATGCCTTTTCATTTTCCCCCAGACGGTCATAAATCCTGGCTAGCTCATAATGAACCTCTGAGGACTTTGCCGGATTATTTTCAGGCAAACTGACAGAATCAAGCCATTTAAGCGCCTCACCAGGCTTCCCCTCCCTCCTCAGCAACGTAGCCATTATTCTTGATGCACCGAGATTGCCAGGAGCGACATCAAGACTTCTGTTGACAATTTCTTTCGACTCTTGCAACCTATTGCTCTTTTCGTAAAGTTCAGCAAGATCAAACATCGCATTAATGTTATCCGGCCGAATGTCGAGAGACTTCCTGTAAGAATCTTCCGCTTCAGCATAGCGGCCCTGTTTAGCCTGAATTATTCCCCAACTGTGATAGGCCTCCGCATATTCAGGCCTGTTTAAAATTGCCAGACGGTAATTGATTTCCGCCTCGGCAAATTGCGCTTGACTAGCATTGACCCGCCCTAAACCATATAATCCTTCAGATGAATGAGGCTCCAGCCGAATAACTTTTTCGAACACATTCCGGGCCATTTCCAGATTGCCTGTCTTAAGAAAAAGGCCTCCCATCCCGTTCAGAGCTAGATAGTTATCGGGGGATATTTTTAGTGTCTTATTATAAAAAGCAGCGGCGCTATCCACTCTCCCCAAGTCTCCCTCCAAACGTCCCAAGCCAATTAAAGCAGAAATGTTTTGCTTATCAAACTTGAGCGCTTTCCTGAAATAGGCCTCAGCTTCCGTCATCCTTCCCTGTTTATAGTTAACAGACCCTAGTTTACTCAATACCAGGGCCGAAGCAGGAGACTCGACCAACAGCCGGTCTAGCAAATTCTCTGCATCAGCAAACTTACCGGTTTCACACAACCCATCTATCTGCTGCAACCTCTCGCCATCCACTGCACGAGCCTGTCGCTCCGATGTTCTTCTAGCCTTCAGCAAAGAAACTTTATTCGGCCGGATACGTTTTATCTTCCCCATTTACAACCTAATTACGCAATAGTTCCCATCGATGACTGACTGATGGCATCATTTATTCAAATGTTATAAAAAAGACAAGAAATGGCAATTTTTCAAGACACCTCTTGTCAACAATCTGTTACCTCATGCAATAATACAGCCAATGACGCCGGCAAAACTCTTCTATGGGTCAATCTCTCTTGAGAGACCTACCTCTCAAATGATTTGTAGCGGCACTCAATAAACCACAGAAGTTGCCTCAACCGATTAAGGAAAAACGATATAATAGTTGTGCCCAGAATCTGTCCATATTCAGCTTCGAAAGAGGATCGCAGCCTGTCAATATCCAGCAGGCAGATCTTCTAAATCGACACAAACCTTTACAGATTTACTCAGACTCTCTCTGGAAATTGAAATTTGGATTACTTTGACAAGATCCTCAAACACCGGCAGATATTTTTCTCATAATAGTAATTCAGGTCTACACAAGACTTCACATAGGTGGAAAAGGATTAGAATAGCACCAAATTTTCTAATTTTCACTCAGAATATCATTTTTAAACACCCTCCTGGAGTCGTGGCGACTGGGGAGAGGTGTGCGGCAGAAGCGCTCAAGCGAGTAAAGTGTGACCCTAGGAGAGACTCAAGTTGCATCTATCTACGGCGAAAAAGTCCATAACAAGTAATGCGAACTTCGAAGAAAATGTGGCGTGCTGAATAACGACCATTTCAGATGTAACCCAGTAGCTCCCCTGAACAAAAAAAGCCCCGCCAAGGCGGGGCTTTCAGATCGATTCGAGATGTAACCAGATTTTACTCCTGCACGACATTCTCAGCTGCCGGCCCCTTGGGACCCTCGACAACATCGAAAGTTACCCGAGCGCCCTCCGCGAGGGATTTAAAACCTTCAGCCTGGATAGCGGTATGATGGACGAACACATCGCCACCACCATCCTGCTCGATAAAACCAAAACCCTTAGCATCATTAAACCATTTTACTGTTCCTTCAGGCATCTTTCCCACTCCCGTTATACTGGCCATCCATCAGACCACTTGATTAATAAAGGAGGAACGCCAGCCGGTGAACCTCCAGGCAGTATGTCTGCTCATAAAAAAACCGCACTCCTCATTCTGACTTGTGCGGTTAACTTTTATCGTAATTTTTTACTTACAAACAATTACTGCACAACTAGATATAATTGATATCACAATCCAGGCAGAAACCGCAAACTTTTTTAATGATCCGGTTAAATAAAAATCCGCAGGCTCCGGGCCACAGGCCGACTAGGCAATATTGTTTGAAGTCAGTAAAAGATGAAAGATCCTGGGTAATGACCGGATCAGGGCTCGACTCAACCCCTTATTGTCATATATGGATCATCTAAGATCGGCCTCGTCCCCAAGCCGGACAAATAACGGCAACTTGACCTTCTTTACCAGGTTCGTTTTGCGCCACTTCTCATCATTGACGAAGATCATCTTGCCGTTACTTATCATCCTGGCCATGGCCAAATGATTGCTGGACAATTTCTGCAATGGCGCCACAATCACCGGTGTATTTTTTCTCTTTCCGGCCAATTGCCGAACCTTGCTAATGGTTTCAACCATTGACACCGGGCAATCCTCAGAGACAAAAGCGATTAGCTTATTACCCTTGATATCAGCCAGTTTTATTTCTTTGTTGCCATCCGCCTCCGCAATAAGAAGATTTCTAGGAAAGCTGAGGGTTTCCTTCTCCGCTCCTGAGCAGTAAGCAACATCTCTGAAGTTCTCAACGATCAGGGCAGCAAGAGTGACCATGCTTCTCTGGTAATAAAGGGAAACACAATAATTTAATATTTCCGGCTCAGGCAGATGGGGTTTTAATGTCTCAAGCCAGCTTCCGACCCCGTTGATGACCTCTTTTTGGTATTTGGCCTGGATGCCGGTCGCCGGAGCCCCTTCACTATGATAATCAACATACTCGTGCATCATGAAGTATTGCGCGATAAACCGCTTGATCATATCGCTGTGTTTGAGCATCTCGTAATGCTTAGCAACAAAGCCATGAAACTCTTTTTTCTTGGCGGTTAACCCCTTAACGGTCTTGATGGATTGACTTGATTCCAGCATGTCTTTTGCCCGGATCATCAGGAGGGCGAAGTCGTATTGTTCGGGGGGAGGAGCACCGCCGGCCAACGATTTGTAAAAGAAATCATTTTCTTCACTGCCGGTAAAAGAAGGCAATTTTCCGAGATCACCAATCTTCAGGGTAAAAGATTTATCGCCGATAATAACAGGATAGCGCTGCCCACCAGCAAAGACCAGGAGAGCGAGGCCGCGGTAGGCTGGATCTATCTCGCGTTTACTGCCCACGCTTAGATCGCCCTTAAAGATGGTACTTTCGGCCAGGCCGTTATAACCGAGCAGCTCTATTTTCACAGCCGTCTGGGAATGAATAACCAGCTTGGCCCAGGCGGAATCATTGGTGAGAAAAATGGTAAACACCAACAGCAAGTGGATAATTATGGCTTTAGTTTGCATAAAATTTTTCCTGAAAGAACTTTATGAGCAAAAAAACTAGGAACTAGGAACTAGGACCTAGGGTCAGGCTTGCGTTATTGCATTATTCGCCTAGTATCTCTGTTTGATATTGTTTGAGAAATGTCCCATATTCTTCCGATTGATCGCACTGTTTCTCCACATTGCGGACAATCCGACTGAGGGTACTCAAATCACGGTTAAAATGTTCAGCAACTTCAGTCAATGGAGCTGCTTTTAGTTGTACTGCCAAGAAGCCGATAATACCACGGATCTTTGCGTAATCACGCCTCCGAGACGGGAGCCGCAACACCTTTTCATTGACCTTGTGCTGTTTGCATACATATATGACTATCGCTGCCAGTTTTATCTTTTTCTGAACCGGTTTTCGATTAAGCACAGTATCGATAAATTCGTCATCCCCAAGTATACGGCTATCGCTATCACCTTGATAGAAATCGGAACGGTGGCCCTCAGTAACACCATTCAGGACAAAGTCACGATAATCTTTCCGGGATGATGTTAATTTGTCACCAAATTGGCGCAAAACAAAATCCGTTGTCAAAAAGGGAATTGTTTCTGTGCCGAGGTAGACTCGATGACTACTCCATTGATAATCCGCCGGATCTCCAACCATGCCAGCCCGCACTGGATTATTGTGGATATAGCGGACCAGTTCCAACAGATAGCTGTCGGCATCGACAAGTACCGCCTTGTACCGACCTTGGAATAAATGCCCGATTCGGTTTTTTCTTTTGTTGATATAGCGGGTATAGCGAAACGAGATATTCTGAATGATCTTTGAAAGTGAGATATCACCCACCTGGATGGCCAGATGAAGATGGTTGCTCATAAGACAGAATGCATGCAGGCGACATGAAAAGCGTTCCGTGGCCTCTTGCAGGAGTAACAGGAATCTTGAACGGTCCTCCTTGGCATAGAAGATGTCTTGCCCGCCATTACCGCGCAGGATAACATGATAAAAACCGCCGGGGACATGAAGTCTAGGTTTGCGTGCCATATTTTCTTATACCAAGAATAACACAACAACGCAAGCCTGACCCCAGTTTCTGATCGATAACGGAAAACAAGCAAACAATAAGTTGTTTTAGAACAGCGTCCCATGGGACGTAAAAGAGAGAATGTCAATATGTCAAGCCTGATAATCA
>JBDLJC010000078.1:0-6716 GCA_039714535.1 Thermodesulfobacteriota bacterium
CCTTTTTTGTTGGAACTCGGTTTTGGCGAATTGATTCCAACAGGATACGTCATTTATTTTTTCACGCTTTTCTCAAACACCACTTTTGATCATAACTCGGCTCCTGCAGAGCACCCATTTTATTTCACAAGTTGGGCGTGAAGTGCAACTGATGGTGATGTTAAACACCCGGCTGGAAATGGAGAGTTGCCGCCTTTGGGAACGATGCCCAAGAAATTGGTACCGGTTATTCGGGCCGCATCATAATCGCTCATGGCATCGCCAATAAATAGACAACGCGGTGGGCTGAAATTTGTTTTATGAAGGATTTCGGCAACGATTTCCTCTTTGTGGCGTGGTGAGCCATGGACTTCGTTGAAATAGGACTCAAGGTTTTTTCTTTTCACAATGAGTTTTATTTCCAGGTCTGGAGTTCCTGAAACAACAAAGGCTGGGGTGCTGGTCTTTTTTAATTCTGTCAGCACTTCCATCGCGCCATTAATGAAAGGCGACCGGATAACTTTTTCAAGAACCAGATCAGAGAATTTCTCGCAGAGGCTTGTCAACTCGGCGGGGGAAACTGAACTATTTAAGAGTGATTGATAAAAATAGGAGAATTTTTCAAATCTTGACATCCCGCCATTGGCCAGATGATAGGCCACCACCTGCTTTTCAACTTCCGGGCCATATGAGCTGAACATGGCGGCAAATGCTTCGGTTTTTACCTGAACAGAATCAAGGATTACCCCGTCAAAATCAAAAAAAACTCCCTGGAAATCCATGTCTGTTTTAGTCCCTGTTTTTTCTCTGGCAAGTGATGTCCATTATTTATTCCAGTTGTTTAAGAGAGGTCTACCCCGTCATTGATCAGCCCCAGTTGTTCATCCTGTTCACCGTGCATTTTTTCGTAGATTTCGGCCATACAGAGTAAAAGGCCTTGCCCCATATCAATATGAGGATTGTTAACCAGCTTTTTGCCGAGTTTCGGGCTGAAATTGTAGGGGGTGATTTTATAATGGGCTTTCCGGCTGGAAGGGGTGATTTCTATCGAGATTTTGTTGCCAAGAATTTCTTTGATCATTTCCAGGAGTTCATGATATTTCATGGTTTCGGTGCCGGTAAGAATAACATTCTGGTTCTCAAACTCCGGGTCCAGAATCTTGACGCTATTCTTGGCGGCATCATCAACATGGATATATTCTCTAATTTCATCACCTGACCCGTAATAAGAGATTTTCTTTTCGGTTAAGGCCTGGTTGATCATCCGATAAATACTGTTATATTGATCGGCTCTCTCGCCGTAAAGAGAACCATAGCGTAGGCAAGTGTACGGTAATCTGAACAATTCGTTGTAGTTTTCGATCAGAGACTCACAGGCCTGTTTGCTTGTCCGGTAAAAATATCCGGAAGCACTGTAGACATAGGCTGAGCTGGCAAAGACGAATCTTTTGATTGCAGCCTTGCGGCAGGCATCCAGAATATAAGTGGTGCCAAGTATATTGTATTTGACCGTGTCAACAGGCCGCTTGGCGCATGCATCAATATCCGCGATTCCCGCGAAATGAAAAACGATGTCATTAGCGGTGACCACTTCATCAACTTTTTGCTGGTCTAAAATGTCGCCGACAACCATCGTCTGGTTCGGTTTGATGTAAGGCGAAGGAGTAAGGTCAAAGATGGTCACTTCGTAGCCGGCCTCGGTCAGCGCGTCCGCGACATGACTTCCAAGGAATCCTGCCCCGCCAAAAACAGCAACTCTCATTGGATCACCTTTAATTTCTTGAGTTCACGAAAAAGATTGTCTACCGATTGTTGTTCCATCATCAGCCGGCCTTCCAGTGCATATGAGCCAATATGAGCAGTTAATAAGACATTGTCCAGTTCTCGCAGAGGGCCGCTATATGGTTCTTCTTCATAGCAATCCAGGGCTGCTCCGCCCAGACGATTTTCCTTTAGCGCGTGGTAGAGCGACTCTTCATCGACCAGACCGCCGCGAGAGGTGTTGATAATGATGGCGCCCGGTTTCATCCGTTTGATTTCCGCCTGACCGAGAAGATGATGACAGGACTCTGAATATGGGACATGGATCGAGATAATATCTGATTGACTGATGATTTCATCAAAGTGCGACATATCACAACAATCATGCTCTTCAATACAGGGATCACAGCCTAGAATGCGGCAACCAAAGGCAGTCGCGAGACTGGCAACCATGCTGCCGATCCGACCGCATCCCAGTACCCCTAATGTTTTCTGATGAAGGAGATTGCCCATGGGCCGTTGCCACTGGCCTTGGCGAATGGCTCGGTCGCCGGTATGCAGATGCCTGAGCATACAGAGGATCATCCCCATGGTCAGTTCGGCCACCGGAATAGTCGGCGCGTCCGGGGTGTTGGTCACCGTAATGCCCAGTTCTTTTGCAGCACCAAGATCAACCGAGTCCTTGCCGATACCGCATCGGGAAATAACGCCAAGACCGCTGGATTTTTCCTGGACCCGGCGGGTTAGCGGTTCAATGCCTGCAATCAAGGCGGTTGGTTGGTGTTCGGTAATTAACTGGCCCACTTCATCTTCCGTCAGTTTCCGGCCAAAGGGATTGGTGATTACCGATAGTCCTGCTTCCTGCAGGGCCTTAAGCGGGGTTGGATCATTTTTGCCGAATGATGATGTGGTGATAAGGATGGTTATCATAGTCGCTAGCTTTTCTGGCTGAGATTATTGATGTGTTTCCCGGTGGCCCGGCATTGCTCGCCGAGCATCAGGATGTCGAGGCTGTGGGCGATAAAAAGATAGCCATCGGCGATCTTTTTATCCAATTCAGCCAGATCAGGGGGAATAACATGAAAACCGGATAAAGCACCCCGATCTTGCGCTACTTTCCGGACCTGCTCGAGGGCAGCTTTGACCTCAGGATGGTCGAATTGTCCCGGAACGCCCAATGAGCCGGAGAGATCGTAAGGGCCTATGATAAAGCCATCCACGCCTTCCACGCTTAAAATTGCTTCCAGATTCTCTACCGCCTTGATATGTTCGACCTGCACGATGACGGTCGAGTCCTGCTGGTTCCATTGGCGGTAGCCCTCGAAATCAGCCCCGTATTTCTGAGCCCGGGCCAGACCGACGCCCCGAAAACCTAAGGGCGGATATTTTACTGAGGCCACGGCCTGAGCCGCATCTTCCCGGGAATTAACCATGGGCACGATGACGCCATGCGCTCCGGAATCCATAACCCTTTTGATCAAATTCGGTTGATTATGCCCGACCCGTACCAGAGGGGTCACCCCACAAAGCTCGATAACCCGGATCAGTTCCTGGGCATCTTTTACGGTTATGGAGCTGTGCTCCATATCAATGGTGAGCCAGTCGTAGCCGGCCCGGGCCATGATCTCGGCAATGGCGGTGTTGGCCAGGGTAATCCAAGAGCCAATGGTAAGTTGCCGTTTTCTGATCTTTTCTTTCAGCATCATTTAGATCCTTTATGATTCGAGAAAATCTTTAAGCGATTTTCGGGGAAAAACCTCAAGCTTGCCCCCGTCCGTACAGTTGACGATTTCCCGGTCAAATTGTTCGTATATATCCCGAGCGGTTTCATAATGAATTTCAGAGCCAGCAAGATCGGGAAGCTGCCATTCAACGCCATCCGCGAAATATTTTGGGTGGAAATGGTTCGGGTCAGTTGCCCCGGCGGTAACGGTTTTGTTGGCCGGACCTTTGGAGGTAAAGGAGTGGTCACAGCCAACTAAAGCCACTTGCTGAAATCCCATATGAAAGGCCAGCTGCATGGCAACATAGGTTACGGTATATCCTTGGTTAATAGATATAGAGCAGTTCCTGGCAAATTGTCTGGTACTGCCGCGGGCCGAATGCAGAAAAATAACATTATCCCTCAATTTCACCCAATTGGTTCCAGGATAATTAAGGAAGAGGGGGATGTTGGTATTATTGTAGAATTCAGCATTTTGCTCGATAACAAAAGGGTTTACGGCAACTATAGTGGCTGGACGGAAGGTGTTTTTGTCGAAAAGGAGATTGATTTTATTTAAACCGAAAGTAAAAACATTAGCATGTTCGAGAAGCTTAAAATCGACCTTGTTAAGACTGGGACCATTGCAAAGAATAACGGCCTTTTCGCCATGATGGCTACTGAGCAATTTATTCATCCTTTTTCTCGATGACCATGAATACGGGTGTAGGTCCCATATTAAGCGATCGATAACAATGGACATTGTCAACCGCGCTTTTATTATAATGGACGCTGCCAACCGCGCTGCTATGAGGTATGGAATAATTTTTCCTTTGCGCGGATTGTGGTTTTTTTCATTCATATTTTTTTTGCCATCCTGCTTCGATAGAGTGTTTCAGCCATAATCCAGTCATCTTCTTCGTCAATATCAATGGCTTCCAGCTTATCCATGACAAACATTTTTGGCTTGAGGCCGATTCTCTTGTTGCTTGCTGCTGTAAAAGATGCTTTCGAGAAAAGGAAAATATTTGAATTTTCCTCGAAAAGTGTCGGCAGATCCTGGGTTCGCAAGAGTTCTCCTTGGTTGTGGTTGACCGGTTCGCCGGATTCCCAGAACAACCGACTCTGGATTTGTGTTACTGAAAAAAGAGAATCGAATTGTTGCAAAGAAGCGAAATAATCGGCCATGGCTCTTTCCATGGTCGTTAAAGTTAACAGGGGATTGGTGCTGTGGGTTTGGAGGAAATGTTTTCCATCGGTTTGGCTGATATCGTAGGCGATAATATCATTCATGGCCACAAAGTCGCCGCAGAGATTTTCAGGTCGTCTATGGATTTTGGCCTTTGAAAAATTCTTCAAGGCATCTTCCGCAATTTTATCACTATCGGTATTAATAATGATTTCATTTACATAAGCAGATTTTTCCAGAACATCGGCAACCATATGAAAAAGTGGCTTGCCGCCGAAAACCCGGATATTCTTATTTGGAATCCTCTCCGAATGCCCCTTCATGGGTAACAGTGCTGTTACTTTTGGATGTGCCATATATTGTTTTCCATTTCTTGCAAAGTACTTTTAAAAATTGCAATTTCAAGTGATGGAGTTAAGTTGTCAATTTGCACATATGATCAATAAAATTATTCCTTATCCTGTGTATGTCAAACTCGGAAAGAGCGATTTGTCTGGCGTGTTCAGCATATTGTCGACCTTTCTGGGCGTTACTGTTCAATTCTTTGATGGCAGCCCCAATTTTTTCAGGGTTTGCATCCGTAACTACTTTTCCTGCTGAATGGTTTTGCAGAAATTGGACACTGTTTTCCCAAGAGGGACCAATACATAATATAGGGGTCCCGGATACCATATACTCAGGGAGCTTATTCTGGAAAGAGTATTCTGTATATGCTTTGGATTTTTTATCAAAGTTTCTTGCAAGGACCAACAAGTCTGTTTGCTGTAACAGGTGGCGATATGCTTGAGTCGGCAGATACCCCTGAACCTTTATTCCTTCATATTTTCCCGCAATACGCCGTGCAAACGAGAGATAACAATCCTGTACATTAAGCACTAACTCATACTGATCTTCCCCTTGGCTGTTTAAACTATTTACAGCTTGGGCAAGAGGCCAGGCAACTGCACCTTCTTTTTCTTGAGCAAGTGATCCTGCGAGTACGATACGAAAAATGTTACGGTCAATGTTCGTGTTTGTTTTTTTTGTCTTCGAACTAGACCATAATGACGGGTCAATACCATTGTGAAGTGATATAAAGTGACTTTTATATCGTTTTGAAAATGCTTTAGCCATTTTTGATGAGATGGCAAAATTAAGATTGGAGAGGTTTAAAATCTCCCGAAGGCGGTGCGCAAAAATAGGCTTTACAATATAACGCTCAAAAGGGTTAGGGGAAGCGGCAAACAGTCGCTCATAATCATCCATTATATGACATGCCATTGGAAGTTTCAGGTTTCTGGCAAGTTTACAACCTATGTCGGTAAAGAAAAGGGGGTGGCCAACAATTCTTGTATACAGAAGATCAGGTTCAAATTGCCGTACTGTGTTAAGGAGGTTTTTCCAGTTAAGACAGTACAAGTCAGCGAATTTCGTTCGGTGGAATATTGCCCCTAAAGGGGGCGGAATATTGCTACCACTTTTTGGCCTGAAATATTGCGTATAGGATGAAGTTATCTCATCTTCAGGAATAATCGTAGAAATCTGGAGCAAATTTTCAGGGGGCCAGTCATTAAACAAGGTGGCAAGAAGGCTTCCCGTGGCATTGCTGCAACTTAAAGAAGTCATGGAGATAACAGCTATGCGGGGAAGGGGTTGGTTCAAGAGTGGCTCCGTGAATTGTTAGCCCTATTAGTTAGGTGGCGGTATTTGTTGTTCGAAATTTCCGGCTCCCTGGACCCGAAAAAACAAGATGGTGAAATTTTATTAGGTATATCACTGCTGTCTCATAGTTGATCAATAAAAACAGGCCCGGAAGATCCGATGTTGTTATAATGTGTTCGACGAAAACCATTATAAAACAAGGGGTTCCGAGCCATGGCACATTATAACACGATCATTAACCAAATCGCTGCAATTCTTCCGAGACATGAATTTGAATATTTGGCAAAAATCCATCATGTAGGTCAAAAGTTTAGAAAATTCAATAGGTGGAGCCAGTTTCTTGCCAGAGTTATGGTCAATTCTGGTGTTTGAAAAAATCATGTTTAAATGGCAGCCCTGTTGAGTTCGCCTTCTATTATAGGATCAATTCGTTCTCCATCCTTG
>JBDLJC010000079.1:0-5625 GCA_039714535.1 Thermodesulfobacteriota bacterium
CTGCTTTCAGCTCCCTGTTGCCCTCTATAAATTCTGGGCCGGTGCGGAAACTGAGGAGGAGAGAAGAGAGATTCTGGGTGGGACCATGCTTCTGACTATAGTGCTGCCTACGCTTTTACTCTTTCCTGTTTATGTCTGGGCCGATTATTTTTCCGTACTTCTTGGTATGCCAAGTCATGCCAATTTGTTGCGTCTTGTGTTGGTCGAGTGTCAACTCGGCATGATAGTCACGGTTGTCATGACCGAGATGCGGGCCCGGGATGAATCGCGCCGTTTTTCTTTGTGGGAGCTTTTTCAGCGTGTCGGGATTGGCTTGTTGAGTATCCTACTGGTTGCCGGTTTCGGCATGGGTGTTTGGGGCATGTTTATCGCTCAGACAGCGATTTTTGCCGTTATTACCCTTTGGCTCCTGCCTCCTTTTTTGAAACAGATCGGTTTGTGCTTCAATGGGCCACTGATGAAGCAGATGTTTCATTATGCTTTGCCCCTAGTGCCTTCCGCAGTGGCCATGGCCGCCGTGCATAGCGCGGACCGTTTTTTCTTACAGCATATGGTGGGGCTTGAGGCAACCGGCCTTTACGCCATTGGTTACAAGTTCGGAATGTTGGTGAATATCCTTGTCTTGGGACCCTTTCTCCTCATATGGCAACCGAAACGCTTCACCATTGCCAATGAAGAGGATGCCGAAGAAAAATATGGCAAAATCTTTACCTGGCTCTTGGTGCTCAGCTCTTTTGTGGCTCTGGCCCTCACAGGCCTTTCTCGAGAAACAGTGCAGATTATGACCGCTTCTCCTTATTGGGAGTCGTATACCCTTGTCCCCCTGATAGCCTGGTCCTATGTTTTTTTCGCCCTTAGCACGGTTGTTAATGTCGGCCTTTTTGTGCACCATAAGACTGGAACCATTTCTTGGTTGGTCTTTGTTGCCTTTGTTGCCAATATCCTCGGTAATATTGTCCTTATTCCCCGTTATGGCAGCCATGGCGCGGCAGTGTCCACCCTGATATCATTTGTCCTGCTTTTTATTCTCAATCTTGCTTATTCCCGTCATCTCATCGCAATTTCCTTTGAGTGGCGAAGAATTTTTCAGCTCACGGCCCTAGTTTCAGCGGCGTGGGGCGTTATGGTTATCCTTCCTCATGTGAGTCTTTTGGTGGATATTTTGTCTAAACTATTCGTTCTGCTGTTTTTTGTGTTCATGCTATTCTTTTTAGGTTTTTTTGAGCAGTTGCGTATTGCTGAAAGGGTAGCAGGAGCTTGGTCCGAAGTGCGAGAACGGATAAGGGTGGCGGATTGATGTGATGATTTTTTTTATGCGGAATTGTTTGAAAGAAATATTCTGAGAAGAAGGACTGGGCGTTATTGGAGCGATAAAATAATATTGTTGTTGTCTGTGAAGGCTGTCTGCGTCTTTTGTTTGGCGTGGGAGGGGCGGGGGGGTAACGGTCACGTCTTGGCCGCCCGTAGATCTTTGATCACCTTGCAAGGATTGCCCACGGCTACTGAATATTCAGGGATGGCTTTTGCTACCACCGAACCGGCTCCGATAACTGTGCGATTTCCGATATCGGTCATCACTATGGCATTATTACCTAGCCAGCAGTTCGAACCAATGGTGATTCGTACAAATCTCCCTCCTTGTGCTTGTATTGGCCGGGAAATGTTAGTGAAGTTGTGTTGTCGATTTCCTGAAAGAATATTGACGAAACTTCCGACCAGAGTGTCTTTCCCGATTTCACACTTGCCGATAATACAAAAGGCCCCGATATAGACGCCTTCATGAATGATGACGTCAGGATGTGGAAAATAAGAACCGAAGTCGATATGGCAGTTAGGTGACACACTGTGCAAGGTGTCAGAGTAAAAGGCCACTCGCAAATAGCTTCCGGTTTTCCCAGGAAATAGGGAGAGAAATTGCCCTAGGCTACAGAAAAAAGCCTCTTGAGGCCCTGAAAACGAACAAAATTTATAAAGAGCGACCAAGGGGAAAACTGCGATACGGAAAAACAGTAAAAGGAGCTTTTTGGCCAATGGTTTCATTGTTTAAGTCTCTTGGTTTATGGCCAATGCACCTAAGTGATGAGACCATATTGTCAGCCGGGGAGGATTATGTGTGCACTGCAAGCCGTACACCTTCTTGCAGAAGCGAGTGTGGTTGGGATTTCGCCTCATTGGGATATTTTTTTAGTATTCAATTTATTATACATGAGTATGCCCTAAGATAAAAAATGATATAGTTAAAGTATTGTCCTTGTGCTTTGAGGGGCGTGTGCCATGGGTCTCGGGGAAAGGTATTGAGGAAGACAGATTCGCAAAATCTTCCGTATTTTTTTCTCTGATGAACTGTATGACGGAGAGTTAAAACTTCTAATCTGCCAGAGAGATAGTCTATGTCGCTTTGTCGTATTGCCCATCTGATTTATTCTAGAAAAATCGGCGGCTCAGAAATGGTCGCTGCCCATGTTTGTAGTAATCTGGACCGTAATCGATTCGATCCCATGGTCCTTTTTATGTATCGATCATCTGGTGCCATGCCCGAGGTCCTCTCCCGGCTTGGTGTTCCGTGTCATGGCTTTGAAATGACCAGATTTTCTTTTTTGTTGCGGCCATTCATTGTTGCCAGGGTTCTGAGTCGATTACGGATTGATATTCTCCACGTCCATCATATACCTCTCTATAAAAGAGTGTCCTTGGGGGTTAAATTTTCTCGCGTGAAAGGGGTCGTCTTTACCGAGCACGCCAAATACTCCATCTCCAGATCAGAAAAATTACAGGAGGCCTGTCGCCGGGCCGCCGGTCAGGTCAAGTTTTTCACAACTGTTTCCGAGGATCTGAAAAAATATTTTGTCAGCGAGCTTGATATCCCAGACCACACCATTCAGGTCATTCTGAACGGGGTTGATACAAAGAGATTCACACCTGTGAAAGAAAAAACAGAGCTCCGCAAAATCCTTTCTCCTTCCTGCACGGGCAAGATACTGATAACTGTAGGCAGGCTCACTGAGGCCAAAGATCAGGTTACCCTGCTACGGGCCGTGAAATTGCTCGTTGGCAAGGGGATTGATCTCTGCCTGGTCTTGGTGGGGGATGGTGAGCTTCGTAAACTCATTGAAGGCACAATCAGAGAGCTCGACCTCGGTAAACACGTGTATCTTCTCGGCAACCGGACCGACGTCGATAACCTTCTTCCCCACGCCGACCTTTTTGTTCTCTCTTCCCGGCGGGAAGGTTTGCCCATGGTGCTTCTGGAAGCCATGTCTTGTCGGTTGCCTGTGGTATCAACCAGTGTCGGTGGCATCCCTGAGGTGATACGAGATGGCGTCAATGCTTTTCTCGTAGCGCCTGAGGACCCGGAGGATCTAGCCCAAAAGATCGAAACCATGCTGGCCAAACCTGAGATGGCAGAGGATATAGGCACGAGCAACCGGGAAATGGTGGCCGCGGAGTACTCCATGGCAAAGACTGCCGAGCAGTATAGCCAACTTTATGAGCAGATCATGGCCGGTCAAGACAGTGTGACTATACCTTAGCTATAGCATAGCTTGGCACTAGCAATCAGGAGAAATAAAGCATGCTCTCTTCAATCATTTATAAGGTTCGCCATCGGCAAAGGCTCAGGCTTATTGAAGAACTTTCCCGCAAACAGTGGTTGCCCTTGGAGCAATTGCAGGACAGCAGTGATGCCCTGAGCATAAAATTGGCCAGCCATGCGGCCAGCAATGTCCCTTATTACAGAAAAACCTTTCAGCGTTTGGGGCTTGACCCGACCACAATGAAATTGCCTGGCGACTGGGATAGATTGCCTGTTTTGGACAAAGATATCCTGCGGCGAGAGTATGAAAATCTGATAAGTAACAGCAAGGACAACCAACAGAGTTTTGTCAATCATAGCGGCGGCTCAACCGGCAAGCCTGTACTGTTTATAACAGACAATACGCTGTATGCTCGAATGTCTGCATGGATGGATTTTGTTTTTGGGTGGGCCGGTTGGCAGCCCGGTGAACTTCGCCTCGAGCTATGGGGCAACCAAGAGAGGGAACTGCCGCCCACCCCATGGGAGCGATGGCGGGCGTCGTTGGCTGGCTCATTTGCCATCCCTGTTTATAACTATACTGAAAAAGATATGTTTCAGTGGTGGCAGGTGGTCCAAAAACAGCGGCCGACCATCATTTATGGTTACTCGTCGGTGCTTGCCGATTTTGCCAAATGGCTTGAGTCTGAGAGCTGTCGTCCTCATGGCATCAAAGGTATTTTTTCCTCTGCCGAGGTGCTTTATCCGGCGCAGCGTTCCATCATCGAAAGGGTTTTTGGCTGCAAGGTATACAATCAGTATGGTAGCAGAGAAACACCCTGTGTTGCCAGCGAATGTCCAGAAGGGGGCATGCATCTTTTTATTGATTGGAACCGGGTTGAATTCCTGCCTCCCGAAGACAGTAATAGCGAGAACAGTGATATTATTATTACCCCCCTCTATAATTACGCCCAGCCCTTGCTTCGCTACCGCATCGGGGATTTGGGTAGACCTAAAGCAGAGAGCTGTGCCTGTGGTCGTGGATATCCTTTGATGCAGGTTAATGTCGCACGCTCTCGTGATTTTTTATACGGTACTGATGGCACAAAATTTTATCCCGGTTTTTTTACTCGTCTCATGGATGGGAAAGATTGGGTTCAGGCTTTTCAATTTGTCCAGACCGCCGAGACAGAAATCGTCCTCCATGTTGTCCCAGAGGCTGCACAGGGTTCAGAATCCTTGAGTGCTGCTTTGCAGGCTGAACTGGGTGCTGTTCTGCGCCAAAAAATTGGTGCCGAATTGCAGTTTCTGGTGCGTGTCGTGGAAAGTATCGATCG
Organism: Thermodesulfobacteriota bacterium; assembly: GCA_039714535.1. Taxonomy (GTDB): domain Bacteria; phylum Desulfobacterota; class Desulfobulbia; order Desulfobulbales; family JAGXFP01; genus JAGXFP01. Next base: position 4,849 of record JBDLJC010000079.1, read on the forward strand.
GACTGGGGCTGGTAAACACCGCTATGTGATCAATGAAATTCAGAGTGCAAGGGTGGGACGATGACAGAGAGCGGTCAAGGCATTCCTGTTGTCATGTATCATACCGTCGGTCGGAAGATTCCGGATTGGAAATGGTCTTTTCTTACCGTGCCGGCAGATGTTTTCGAAGACCATCTTCGCTGGCTGGTCCGCAAAGGCTACCGGACCGTTGACCTTGATGAACTTTATCAACATGTGAAAGGCGAGCATATCCTGCCCGAGCGTTCCGTTGTTTTGACCTTTGATGACGGCTATCTGGACAATTGGACCTATGTGGCACCCCTATTGCGGAAGTATAGCTGCAAGGGCACGGTCTTTGTGAATCCTGACTTTGTTGACCCGACTGAAACGATGCGCTCCACTCTCGATGATGTTTGGGCCGGTAAACTCAAAGAAAAAGATCTGCCAGTGCGCGGCTTCATGTCGTGGCAGGAACTCCGGACCCTGGCCGATCATGGCCCGCTCCGGGTTGAGGCCCATGCCATGACCCATACCTGGTATCCCAGCGGTCCGGAGATCGTTGACTTTCACCATCCGGATGATGGTTACTTCTGGTTGGATTGGAACGCCTTTCCTGAGCAGAAACCGTTCTATCTTGTTGAGCCTGAAAAAACAGCAGTGCCATTCGGTGTCCCGGTTTATGAGCACCAGAAGTCTCTTGCTGTAACCAGGTATTTTCCTGACCTGGATGAGGAAGAGGCCTTAGTTGATTTTGTAAGGCAGCAAGGCGGGAAAGCC